>CACZYP010000006.1 GCA_902785425.1 uncultured Ruminococcus sp.
TTCAGCTTGGCAGTACTAATAGGTCGAAAGCTTGACCAGTTCTTTGGTCTATCGAATGTTTATCGGGCTTTGTTCAGTTTTGAGGGTGCTTGAAGCACTAAAAGTACAGGAGGTATCCTTAGTGGGTATCTCCTTTTTTTGTTAAACGAGGTGAATTTATGGAGAAAAAACGTGGCAGAGGCTTCCTTATAGTATTTCTTATAATGATGAGCGCTCTTACCGTTTATTTTGTTTTCAATATCTTTTTCAGCCCATACTGGGACAGCGTTTATGCGCCCACGGGATATTTCAGTCTTGCTTCAATGAGATATCCGGAAAATGACAGCGAAACATTTACAAAAGAGCAGGCTTGCGAGGATATAGATTATCTTGTAAAGGTTCTTGGACGGATCCATCCCGATTGTATTGACTCTGTTCCGCAGGAGATATTGGATTGCGCCGAAAAACAGAAGCAGTCGTTTACTGATGAAGTATCTTCGTACGACGTCTGGCGTGCGTGTGCCCGTGTGCTTCATTTGTTCGATGATGCCCATACGATGGCGGGACCTTCCTATTCACTCGATTATCTGAAGGAGCATAAAGAGATAGTTGCATCGGGCGCAGAGCTTGCGGCTATCAACGGCGTTTCTGTTGGGGATATTTTCCATAATAATGAGGAACTTGTTTCATATGAGCTTGATCCGTGGGGAATACGTATAGTTGAGGGTCTTGTATCAACTAAAGAAGGCTTGAAATATCTCGGCGTTTACAGTGATACACTTGAATACACGTACCGCTATTCCGACGGAAGCGAAACTGTAAAGACATATTCTTCAAAAGATTTTTACAGTGAAGCTGCGATGAATACCGATGAAACCGAGGATACCCCCTACAGCTCGCAGATCATTTCCGAAAAATCTGCGGCGATACTTACTCTTGATTCCTGCGTTTACGATATGGACTTCCGGGAATTCATATATAATTTCTTTAAAGATATAAATGAAAAGAATATCGGATCGCTTGTGATAGATATTCGTGAAAATTCCGGCGGTACATCGCAGGTGTTCGACGAGATCATGATATATCTTGATCATGATAAGTTCAGTACAGCCGGCGGAGAATGGCGTCTCGGTCCGTATATGATGACATGGGAGCCAAGCGAGCAGAAGGTCACGCATATGGACGATGTCAGTGTTTTTGGCGGCGATGTCTATGTGCTTACTTCCAACAACACATTCAGTTCCGGAACGCTTATAGCCGAATATATGCAGGACAACGGCTTTGCGACTGTTATAGGCGAAGAATGCGGCAGCATGCCGGCAGGCTACGGTGACGTTTCCGTGTTTCAGACGCCTAATGCTGCGGTCACGTTCCAGGTCTCAACGAAGTTTTTTGACAGAGTAAACGAGGAACGCAGAGATGAACCGCTTACGCCTGATATCAGGACTTCAAAGAATATGGCGCTGCTTGAAGCTATGGATATTATTTCAAAATAAGGAACCACTGATTATAATACGATCCCGAAAGTGCTTTTCGCTTTCGGGATTTTTCACTAATATGATCAGATTTGAGTATTCCATATTTGCACGAAGTCTGACCGTTATTTGATCTTTATGTGAAAGTTAAAAATCTACAGTTTAAACCATTGACAAACTAATAAAAATATGCCTATAATTATTATTGTAACTGTGTTTGAATTATCAGATGCAGTTGAGAAAAATATGAATGGTGGATTAAAAAAATGAAAAAACCGATATTTAAAAAGAAAAAAACATGTAAAAAGTGCGGTGCAGAGATGAATATATGTGCATGCAAATGTTCTCAGTGCGGAGGTCATGATTGGTGTGAGATCGCAGCATGGGCAATAATCGTTGCTGCTATAATCATACCTATAGTAAGATAATATAATGTATTGCAAAACCCCCGTGCAGCGTAAAAACTGCACGGGGGTTAACTTTAAAATTGTAAGTATATAAACGGATTAAAAGTAGACGAAGCAAGCGTGATAATGCACATCGCAAACATTATAAAAGATACGGCGTAGGAGCCGTAGTCTGCGGTGAGCGTGCCTGCTTTGCTTTTTTGCAGATGGTTTTCCACATGTTTTGAAATTGGTGTGGAAAACACGACCGCAAGGATCAGTATTACGATAAAGTAAATACTGAACGATTCGCCGAATGCCGTAAGCGAGGCTGCCGAAACGGAAAATCCCGTAAACATCTTTGCGATGAATGTGAACGCCTTTGAGAGCGTTTCTGCTCTGAATATAACGAATGTCACGGTGACTTCAAGAAGCGTGTAGATGTGGCGCACAGGCTTGATTTTGAGCTTTTCGAGCGGTATCACCTTGTAGCTTTCGAGCATGAGGAAAAGGCCGTGTAAAAGTCCCCATACTACGAACGTCATGTTTGCGCCGTGCCACAGTCCCGTAAAGAAGAACACAATGATCCTGTTGAGGGCTGTTCTGAATTTGCCTTTTCTGTTGCCGCCGAGCGGAATGTACAGATATTCCTTGAACCACGATGAAAGCGAAATGTGCCATCTGCGCCAGAAATCCTGCACCGAATCTGCTGTGTACGGGTAGTTGAAGTTTTCTTTGAACGTGAATCCCAGCATGTGACCGAGACCGATAGCCATATCACTGTAGCCGCTGAAATCGTAGTATATCTGAAGCGTGTAGGCGATAGCGCCGAGCCAGCAGGTAAGAGCGCTCATGTCTGCGGCTTCAAGCGCAAACATTCTGTCGCTCACAGCACCTACTGTGTTTGCTATAAGCACCTTTTTTGAAAGACCGATGATGAATCTGCGAACGCCGTATGCGGTGTCTTTTGCGGTTATTTGCCTGCTTTCGATCTGCTGTGCCACATCGTAATACTTTACGATAGGCCCTGCGATCAGCTGCGGGAAAAGCGATATGTACAAAAGCACGTTCAGGAAATTTTTCTGAACGACGGAATTATCTCTGTAAACGTCGATAACGTATGAAAGTATCTGGAATGTAAAGAACGAGATACCTATTGGCAGCCTGATATCAGGCACGGGAATGTTTACGGGCAGGATCGTATTGAGCGTTTCGGTAAAAAAGCCTGCGTATTTGAACACGCCGAGCAGCCCGAGATTGAACACTACCGCCAAAACAAGCGGCAGCTTTTTGTGATTTATTGCTTTTGCGATGACCCGTGCAAGAATGTAGTTTATCAGCACGGAGAAAACCATGATAAATACCGTAACAGGCTCGCCGAACGCATAAAAAAGCAGGCTTATGATGATAAGCCAAACATTCTTAGCCTTTATCCCCGGAACGGCGAGATATATCAGGTAAGATACCGGGAGAAAGATAAACAAAAATACAGTTGAACTAAAAACCATAAAAAGCCCCTATTTATTAATTGACAATGGATAATTGACAAGGGACAATTTCGGAGTCGCTTCGCTCCTGTTTTATATTAGAGTTTCGGCAACGAGGATCAATTGGGATCCGATGCGTCTATCTAATATAACTAAAGCACGAAGTGCTTCCGAAATTGTCCATTGTCCATTGTCAATTATCAATTGTTAAAAGTTGTTGCTGTCTATTGCGATAGTGATCGATTCAACTGTGTCGTCTACAATGAAGAAGCTGAGGAAGTACTTGCCGTCGCTTGATACGTATCTGTAGCTGCTCGAACCGAGAAGCTGGTAGTTTTCACCGTATGCTGCGATAACGTCTTCAAGTGAAGCGCCGATAGCAATGTCCTTGTCATTTGTGGATACAGAGTCGCTCTTGAACTCAATGCCCGAAACGATCTCGTTTTCGCTGTCCTTTACGGGGAATGTATTGATAACGATATCGCCGTAATCATAGGAAGCGTCTTCCTGACCTACATAGAGGCATGAGGGGCTTGTTGTCTTTGAGTAGTCAAGACCCAGGTTAGCCATAACGTCCATCATGTCTGCTTCAAGGTTGATCTCATAGCCGTTGTAGTTGAGGGAGAGGTCGGTAGTTTCGTCAAAGCTGCCTGTAGATACAGCTGTATCTGTTTCGCTCTGTGTATCTGTCTCTGTATTGGCAGCAGTTGTGTCTGTGTCGTGCGAATGAGTCGTATCTGTTTCTGCAGGGATCTTGCTCTCGACCTTGCTTGACTCTGCTTTGCTCGATTCTTCCTTGCTCGATACAGCCTTGCTTGAAGCTGATTTACTCGATGCTGCCTTGCTTGATGTAGCCTTACTTGAAGCCGCCTTGCTCGATGTTGTTTTTTTGCTTGAAGTGGTGGTCTTCTTGCTTGAAGTTGTCTTCTTGCTTGAAGTTGTCTTCTTGCTCGATGTAGTCTTTTTGCTCGAAGATTTCTTATCGGAGTCGGTAGTTGTTACCTTCTTCTCGCTCTTGGAGCTTTCGTCCTTCTTGCTTTCAGTGTCTTCCGTATCCTCTTCATCTTCTTCGGTCTCTGTATCGGTGTCGGTGTAGAGAACTCTTGAGGGAGATTCGTAATCGTCGGGTGTGATACCGTCCTTAGAGCCGCATGCCGTCAGGCTTGTGAGCATGAATGCGCCTGCAAGAGCGGCAATGATGATTCTTTTTGCCTTGATATTCATTGTGGTTCGACCTTTCTTTATTTGATACATGTAACTATTATAATATTAAAGCGACAATTCTGCAAGAGGCTGCGTGCAGATATATTCACCGTTTTTTTCAACATAAGCGAATATCTCGTAATCTCCGGCAGGGATCTCATCTTTGCCAAGGCGAAGCGAGAATGCGTAGTCGTTCTCTCCGTCCGGGTCTTCCAGAAGCTCGCTTTCGTATACGGGAAACGCTTCGTAGGCATACACTGCGCCGTCAGTTTCAAGCGTGATGTATATATCGCTGTTGTCTGCAAAATATTTCTCGTCAAGAACTCCGTAAATGCGGATATTCTTTCCCTTGTCGGAAACCTCGCAGATGTTTTTGTCGCTTTCTTCAATACTTGCCGAAACGTCCATATCTCGTGACACAGCGGTCATTATCGGCGAATCCTTTGAGATGTTTGCAAGGTTTCTCTCAACGATCTCAAGTATGACATTCTGTGCGTCAAGCTCGTCTGCAAGCTCTGTTTTATAGGGAACTGCACGGGAGAATGAGGCTTTAGCCGTGTTTTCCGCCGCAAAAGGATAGAACGCTCTTCCGAACGAGTCACGGTACATCAGCAGTGTTTCTTCTCCGGGGCCTTTTGTTTTTATCATCATGTCATCTTCGCTGACAAATTCGCTTCTGTAGTCGAAGGTAAAGTCTATATCGTAGACTTCCTGCTCCGAAAGTCTTTCATAGCTTGGGAAAAGCATTCCGTCAAGATCGGAGTGCCATACCTTCTGAGTACAGTGCGAAGCATAAGCAAAATCATCGTGAGCCATACCGAGTGCATCTGCTGCGGCGTTGAATGCCACAAGTGCGCCCTCGTTCGTCCAGTGGGAATCACGTTCAAGGTAGAGCGTGTGTCCGCACTGCGAAAATATCGGTGCAAGCTCTATGTGATTCACGCCAAGCTCATCAAGCTTTTTTGCAAGCCGCTCTCTGTTTGAAGGCTGCGAAGATCTTACGTATCTCTTTGGCATGTTCTCGGGATAGACCGAGTTTTTGTTCGGAGCGGTGAAGTAGAGAAATTTTCTGCCGTCGTTTTCAAAATGCTCCTGCATCAGAGCTATGGTTTTTGCAGTGTTATAGAGCTTTCGTTCGCTCATTGCGTTTTCGCCTGTGTAGTCGGGCAGCGTTTCTGCAAAGTAGAGCCAGTCGCTGCTGCCTACGATGACCTTTTCGCTTGAAGATGTTTTAAACACCTCGCTTTTTATGAGGCTGTCAAGCGTTACAAGCTGAGGCCTGAAAGCAAAATGCTCAGAAAAATACGTTTCAAACCGGCTGCTCCAATTAAGGTTTATACTGCCGTCTTCTTCGAGAAATTCAGGCATTTGTGAAAGCTGTCTGTTTTCCGATGTGCTGTCCGTTTGAGTTAACGGGATAAACGCAAGCGGCGCTGCGCATAATGCGAGAAACGCCGTTGTGTAGATTATCTGTAATGATTTTTTCATGATTTAGAATGTATAGTTGATGAAGTGTTCGTATGTGAAGCCGATCGAACGCATGTAAGAGTTAGAAGCGGCACAGATGTCGTAAAGTGCATCGTAAGTTACCCACTCGCCGTTTAAGTAGAGCTGGTTGAAGCTGTGAAGGCTGTCATAATAGCCTGTGCCGACGATGATCCTTGAAGTAAAGCCTGCTCTCTGGAAGAGGATCCCGAGGAAAGCGGAGAAGTGATAGCATGCGCCGTAGCCTCTGTTCATGCCGTATGATGAGATCCTTGCCCAGTCAGCTGTGTAAGGATCGTCGTATACTTCAGGCTCGTTTACAAAGTAGTATGACATATTTTCATGAACGTAGTGGCAAAGAGCGTCCGCATCTCTTCCGACCTGCTCGATGATCTCATCAGCCTTGTACTTTGCCGTAGTTCCGTCGATCGTTGTTATCTTTTTGCAAATGCCGTTCTCGTTGATCTTGTAAAGACCCTTGCTCGTGTTTTTGAGCATTTTATAATCGTCACCAAAGCAGTAAAGATCACCGTTGACAGTCTGAAAACCCTTAACTGCCTTGCCGTCGCTGCCGAAGTAGTATGTATCGCCGCTGACCGTGATCATGCCTTTCTGATCAACGCCGTTTTCGTTTTTGTAGTAGAGAGCGCCGTTCTTTTTGAAGAAGCCTGTGCGTATAGTGCCGTCGTCCTCAAAGAAGTAGTCAACGCCGTCGATCCTGAGCGCACCTGTTACGCTTTTGCCGTCTTTCATGTAAGCTCTGAGACTGTCTTTGGTGTACCAGCCCGTTATCATAACGCCGTTGCTGTCGAAACCGTATGTAGCGCCTTTGATCTTAATGCTTCCTACAGCCATAATGCCGTTTTTGTCAAAGTAGTATGTTTTTCCGTCAATGACGTTGAAGCCGTACTTTTCAAAGCCGAATTCGTCCTTGCAAACAGTGCCTTTGTCTGTTTTTACAAAGCCTGTTTCAAATGTACCGTCGTGGTTGAAGTTGTAGTTTTTGCCGTCGATATTGTAAACACCGGAAGCGTACTTTGTTTCTGTTATGAGGTAATATGTCTTGCCGTCAGCGTTTATCCAGCCTTTTAAAGCGGCGCCGTCCTCACCGAAGAAATAACGCTCGCCGTCGGCTACCGTGAAGCCGTGAGCCATTCCGCCATTTTCAAGCATCATGTAGTGCTTGCCGTTTGCCTTGATAAGACCTGTTTTATTGTCAAGATCTTCAAAGTAATATGTTTTGCCGTCGATATCTGTAAAACCGTTTGCAGCAACGCCGTTTGCATCAAAATAGCAGTGCTTGCCGTCGATATCCCTCCAGCCTGTTGCGGCTGTGTTGTTCTCAAAGTAGAAAGTCTGCTCGTAAGCTGTTGTCCAGCCTTCTGCAGGTGTGCCGTTTTTGTAAAGCTTAAAACCGTTATCGTCTTTCTGCCAGCCGTTTACAAGAACTCCGTTTTCAGTGAATACATACTTCTCACCGTTTATCTCCGCTTCGCCACTGAGAAGCTTGCCGGACTCATCGAATCCGATTGCAAAGCCGTCAATGTTTACTATGCCTTTAACGGGAATGCCGTCTTCCGTTAAAGCGATAACTTTGTTTTCGTCGTTAAGGTACCACTTTACGACCTTAACAGCGTTGTCCTTTTTGAGCGAATCGGAAAGATCGACCGAATTTCTGAGTATTTCAAGAGCGTCCGATGATGTGTTTACACCATCGAAATCCACATCTGCGATCTCACGCTGTAAAGGAGAAGCAGCGCCCATTACAGAAATACGCAGTGCAGCGAGTGCGTCTGCGGAGGTGATGATATTATCAAAGTCTACATCGCCGTAGAATTTAAGCTTAATTTTGTCTGAAACGTTTTTCAGAGGAGATTCTGTTTCCTTCATCTCCGGCTTTACCGGAACGTCGGGAGTATCGGTCGTCTCTGTTGATACGGGAACGTCGGGAGTATCGGTCGTCTCTGTTGATACGGGGGCGTCGGGAGTGTCGGTCGTCTCTGCCGATACGGGGGCGTCGGGAGTGTCGGTCGTCTCTGCCGATACGGGAACGTCCGGTGAATCGGGAGTGTCTGCCGATTCGGGAACATCTGATGTATCGGGTGTGTCATTTGTTTCGGAAGTACCGGCTGCCTGAGCTGTTAGGACCGAGTTTTTGAGTGTCTGTGTGCCCCATGATATTTTAAGCTCGGGAAGCTTTGAAACAACGATAACATTTTTAAATTCGGGGATCGAGTCAACATTTAGCTCCTGAGTTGCAGCAAGATGATTGCGTGCAGTGCTCGTGTGTGCGATCTCTGTTCTGATATCGGGAATTTTATCTACGCATACGGATCTTATCTCGGGGATAGACTCAATATCGGTAAGCTCTGATGAATCTGCCGAAGCTGATGCGGAAACAGCGGCTGCCGTTACTGCTGCGAAGACAAATGCTGATAATTTCTTGAATGACTCGTTCATTTTATTTACCCCATGTGTTTTGAAATTGCTGTTTTGACACTCTTGTATAGTTTGATCGGACGTACCTTAACAAAGTTTGTTAAAGGTAACATGTTCGTCATTTTCTCGTTTTTTATACCCTAACTATAGCACAATTACACAAATAAGTAAATGCGGATTTGTTAGAATTAACGGACAGTTTAAAATAATAATTTGTAGAAAAATGCTATCGGCCTTCCTATAGATGAAAAGCGATCTTTTTAAACGGTAGACAAGCGTGAGATTTTGTAGAAAAAAATTTTTTTTAAAAAAGTATTGACAATTGCCATTCGATGAGTTATAATATTGATTGTTCACTGAATGTGAGCTTTGAAGAAATGGCGATATAGCTTAGTTGGCTAGAGCGTTCGGTTCATACCCGAAAGGTCGGCGGTTCGAGTCCACCTATCGCTACTAAAACGGCCCGATGGTCAAGCGGTTAAGACACCGCCCTTTCACGGCGGAAACACGAGTTCGATTCTCGTTCGGGTCACCATATGCGAGTGTGCTGGAATTGGCAGACAGGCACGTTTGAGGGGCGTGTGTTGTATGACGTACGGGTTCAAGTCCCGTCACTCGCACCAAATAAAAAGATCCTGACACGAAAGTGGCAGGATCTTTTTATTTGTTATCAATTTTCAGTTTTTCGGTAAAAAGGAGGTCTTTCCATGCCAAAACAAAACATCTACGACAATCAGACATTCTTTGAAGGCTATAAAAAGATCAGAGAAAACGAGGATAATGCTAATAATATCTTTGAGATGCCGGCGCTTTTTTCGCTTTTGCCCGAGCTGAACGGGAAAAAGATACTTGACCTCGGCTGCGGTTTCGGAGAGCATTGTGTGCAGTATGTTCAAATGGGCGCCGAAAAAGTTGTCGGGATAGATATATCCGAAAAAATGCTGAGAACAGCAACGGAGGAAAACAGCGATCCAAAGATAAAATATATCAATATGCCGATGGAGGATATTGATAAGCTTGACGAAAAGTTTGATGTAGTTATAAGCTCGCTTGCTTTTCATTATGTTGAGGATTTTTCGGGAGTAGTAAAAAATATTTACAGCCTGCTGAACGACGGAGGTGTTTTTGTTTTTTCACAGGAACATCCGCTTAATACATGTCATACGGGCGGCGACAGATGGACGAGAGATGAAAACGGGAATAAGGTTCATTTGAATCTGAAAAACTATTGTATTGAAAAAGAGAACGAAAGCAGTTGGTTTGTTGACGATGTAAAGAAATACCACAGAATGTTCTCAACGATAGTCAATACACTGATCGAATCGGGCTTTTTTGTTGAAAAGATGATAGAACCGACGCCTGATGAAGATATTATCAAAAAGTATCCGAAGTATAAAGATCTCTGCCACAAACCCGATTTTCTTGTGATAAAGGCAGTGAAACGATGAAAATGATATCCTGATTATTTGTTTTTTCTAACAGACAGAGACCTCTGACTGTCCTTAGGGATAAAGTTTTTGATGCGGGCACAAAATTATTCTATAAACTTTGTGCACATACTGCTTGTCGGCGCTTGCCGACCGCAGCCTTAACACTGCGGTCCCTTTTTATTTTTTCTCCGAGCGGTATATCTCAATATGTATCTGATGCTTCAAGCGAAGCGGTTCGCCGTATTTTTCAAGCAGTGAGCTGTATTCTTTTACAAATTCGGCTGTTCTCTCTTCCGAAAGGCTTGCTCCGACGCCTCGGCAGCTTCTTATCCTGCCTATCCATGCTTCCTTTGAAAAAGAAAGCTCAGTGTCGTAAGAGTGTATCGTTTCTATTGAGAATCGCCCGTCTGCCCAGGTCGGATATGAATATCTGAATTTGTCAAAGCCGCAGCCGCCCCAGTCGGGATTGTATTTCAGTACGAGAGCTTCCATTTCGCCGATGATCTCGTCTTCAAACGGCAGCCAGTCCATGAATATCTTGCAGAAAAGCCCCTGCGGTTTTAAAATACGGTATATCTCGTCGGCTGCTTTATCTGCGTTGAAGTAGTGAAAACACTGAACAGCCGTAACTGCGTCGAATGTATTGTCGTCAAAGCCTGTATCTTCGGCTGAGCATACACGAAAATCTATGTTGTTTACGCCTTTGCTTTTGATGATCTGTCTGCCGTATGCGATCTGGTTATCCGAAATATCCGTTGCAGTGAATTCGGCGTTTGTATCGGCAAGGTTTATCGGAAGCACAGCTGTGCCGCTGCCGAGATCAAGTATTTTCTGACCGCTTTTTCCTATGCCGAAGGATATAAGCTTATCGTACATGCTTTTCGGGTATATATCACGGTACTTTGCGTAGTCATCCGAAACTCTGCCGAAATCGAATTCGCCGCCTTTATCTATAAAATCAAGCTTCATACAGAACACCTCCGCCTGTTATTATATCATATTATTACCAAAGATGACAGACTATTTTTTTATATATAAATATCGGGTCAAATTTGTTTATTTTGTGTATGGATAGGATAACTTCTATTGTGTTATTATGATAAATAGAATGCAGACTTTTTATTGTTCTTGTCTGCGACAATTCAAGAGGGGTGATGCATAGTGAAAAAAACGATCAAACGTATGGTGTGCGCTGCATTGGCTGCCGTTGTGGCAGGAGCGGCGTCTGTTTCTGCTTTTGCAGATACCGGAAAAACTATTGAGGGCACTTTTTCATTTGTCCGTCCGTATTCAACGGAGGTAGCGACAGATAAGTTTTACTACAGCGATGATTTCTTTTCGGAGCCTTCAACGAAACAGAATGACAGTCTTATAACTATGTCGATGGTGCTGTCGCTTTCGACTATGGCGATAGAGGAGTCAACTTATGTAAAAAAGCTGTATTCCGATATAGGCTATAAGGATGTCAGGGTTGACGATATAGACACGACTCCGACACGAAATACGATAGGTTCGGCTATCGCACATAAAAAGGTGGGCGATAAGACGATCGTTGCAGTGGTTATCAAAGGCGATAAGTACGCTGCGGAGTGGGCTTCTAATGTTACGGGCGGCGCTTCGGGCAATGCCGAAGGACTTGACAAAGCGGCAGGTATAGTCCTTGAACGCTTGAAAAAGTACATTTCAGACTATGACCTTAAAAATGTCAAGCTCTGGATCACAGGCTATTCAAGAGGCGGCAGCGCAGCTGATCTTATAGGCGTGTATATCAATGAGCATATGAATGAATTCCCCACGACAGCGGAGGATGTGTTCGTTTATACGTATGAAGCGCCTCATTGCTGTGCAAGCTCCAAAGTGTATGATAATATCTACTGTATAAAGAGCAAGAACGATATCATCACTTACGTTTATCCCTCAATATGGGGACTGTACACAAACGGCAAGGAGATCTATATTGATGAGGATGAAACGGTAACGGCGGTCAAGATCGATATTCTCGCCTCCGAACCGGTGGTCGTTCTCGGCGAAGTGCCTACAGATGAATTCCTTACCGAACTGATGGACTTTACATTCGGTTCGATGAACAGAGAAATATATTCGGGCGACTTTGACGACACTGTTGCAGATCTGCTGGAGATGTACTACAGCAAGCCTTCCGAAGAGTGGCAGCCGACTATAGATTTCGTTAAAAATGAGCTTCTTGCAAGAGCAAAGAGCAGCGAACGCTTCCTTTATATCGTTATGAACGAGGGCCTTAACGGTGTTGCTATGCACAACAGCGATAAAATGTACCGTCAGTTCACAGACGAGCTTATTCTGGCTGTAAACGAGATAACAACGCCGCAGGAGCTTAACCTTACACAGCAGGAATATGAGACTGTTATCAATAGTCTTTATACTCTGCTCAGAGCTGCAGGCCCGACTGTATTGATGGATTTTAAGTATAAAGAGGGCGTAGATTACAGCACGGCTTTCCCGGCAAACTATAACGATCCCGATTATGATCCGCAGAATCCCACTGCACCGATACTGACATACGATCAGTACAAAAAGCAGATCGAAGAATATGAGTCCGACGAGCCCGAGGAAAAAACAGACGCCGAACAGGCAGACGACGATGCTTACGGCGCAGGCTACGAAAAAGGCTACAGCGACGGCCTTGCAGGGCTTGAACCGCTGAAAGAAGCTCCGCTCCCCGAAGATGCGGAGAACCGTTCCGAAGAGTACCTCAAGACATATGCCGAGGTATTTATGTTCAGCTACAATAACGGATACGAAAGCGGCGAAAGGGAACGCAATACTCCGCCTACAAGCGAGGATTATTCGGACGGCTCCTGCTGCGGAGATGAACAGGCTTTTGCCGATGCAAAGAAAGACGCATTGGCGCAGAACTACAAGGGCAGCTATGCTCCCGAGCCGGTACCGGGTGAAAAAGCGTATTCCGAGGATTATATCAAGGGTTACAGAGAATCTTATGAAGATGCCTATGATAATTACTTTGAGTATTTCTCCGGATATTATAAGGAGCTTACGCTTTATCATCTCGGAACATTCTTCTATAATTTCAGTGATCTCATAACGGAGCACTATCCCATTTCTACATGGGGCAGGATAAGGGCTCGTGATCCTTACTATGCAAGCGGTTCCGACGATCCTTCTTCCGATAACAACAGTGAACAGAAGAATGAGACAAGATCGGGCACAGATACCGATTCCGATAAGGCGTCGGGCAACACAAGTTCGTCTGCGTCTTCCAAAGCTTCACAGACAACACAAACAACACAAGCAACGCAGGCAGCAGCACAGGCAACAACGGCTTCCGCAAGCGGCAGCTCGGTTGCAACAGGAGACAGCACGGCAGCGGCATATGCCGTATTGGCTCTGATGATATCCGCTTCGGCGTTTGTTGTTTGCACAAGAAAAAAGAGAGAAGAATAATATTTACGCCGCCATACGGAAAGTGTGGCGGCGTAGATTGTATGTTAGTTTTAATTGATCGTTTTAATCTGTTGTCCCCAACGCTTCCATTTTCCCGTCTAACGCATAAGTGCATTTGTCTCCGCCGATTATCCTGCCGTCAAAAACAAGCAGATTCAGCATCATATCGCTGCTTTCGTCACGATACGTGTAGCGTGTGCATTCTGCGCCTTTATACTGCGAAAGATCGCCGCCGGACTGCTTCTGTATATCGTTGTAATTCTTGTAAACATCGCCGAAAACGGTCGGGATACTTACCTCTTCGTGCTCTTCGGACGAAGGGTCGGGGGAGTAGCCGAGCTTTTGCAGGAAATCGATCCTTTGATCGAGCGTAGAACCGAGCGAGCTTATGCCGAGATATTCTTCGGGCGGCTCGGCTATGTGGAAGCTGCTGCCTATCATCAGCGAGAATATACAGGCAAGCATAAACAGAGCAAAAACGGTCAGAGCAGTGTTCTTCTGAACACTTTCGGTAAGATCGGATCTGTACACGGCGACACACCTCTTCATTACTATGGTAATAATGTTTATGCTCAGAAAGCCTTAAATATGTAGATTAAAAATTCCGGCAGAATGTTGAGATTTGGTCTTTAGTGTGGTATAATCATATATCGGCAGGGTCATTGTACCCAAGAACACTGAATAATACGGAGATGTGAGAAATATGAAATTAGGTATAGTCGGACTTCCGAATGTCGGAAAAAGTACGCTTTTTAACGCTATAACAAACGCAGGAGCGCAGAGCGCAAACTATCCGTTCTGCACCATCGAGCCGAATGTCGGCGTTGTTGCAGTTCCCGACAAGCGCCTTGACAAGCTTGCAGAGATGTACGATCCCGACAAGTATACGCCTGCTACGATCGAATTCGTTGATATCGCAGGTCTTGTAAAGGGCGCATCGAAGGGCGAGGGCCTCGGTAACAAGTTCCTTTCAAATATCAGAGAATGCGACGCTATAGTTCACGTTGTACGCTGCTTTGAAAATGACGATATCATCCATGTTGAGGGCAGCATCGATCCTCAGCGTGATATTGATACTATAAATCTTGAGCTTATCCTTTCAGACCTTGAGATACTCGACAGACGTATCGACAAGACTATGAAGATGCTCAAGGCAGACAAGAAATATCAGTCCGATCTTGATTTCTTCAAGCGTGTAAAGGCAGCTCTCGAAGACGGTAAAGCTGCACGTTCGGTCGAATGCAGTGACGACGAGGCGGCTCTGCTTTCTGAGGTCGCTCTGCTTACAAATAAGCCTATCATTTATGCTGCAAATATGAGCGAAGACGATTTCTCGAACGGCATTGATAAGAACAAGGGCTTTGAAGCTGTAAAGAAGCTTGCCGAAAGCGAGGGCGCAGGCGTGCTTCCTATCTGTGCGCAGATCGAGGCAGATATCGTTGAGATGGACAAAGAAGAGAAAGAGCTTTTCCTTTCCGATATGGGTCTTGAAGAGTCGGGTCTTGACAGACTTATCAGAGAGTGCTACTCGCTGCTCGGACTTATCTCTTACCTTACGGCAGGAAAACCGGAAGTAAGAGCGTGGACTATCAAAAACGGTACGAAAGCTCCGCAGGCAGCCGGAAAGATCCACTCCGACTTTGAGAGAGGCTTTATCAGAGCCGAAGTCATTGCGTTTGACGATCTGATGGCGTGCGGTTCCATGACGGCTGCAAAGGAAAAAGGCCTTGTTCGCTCCGAGGGCAAGGAGTATGTTATGAAGGACGGAGACATCGTACTGTTCAGATTCAATGTTTGATTTGGAGAAAAATTATTTATGGCAAATCAAGGACGATCGAGCGGTTTAGGCAGCATAATCAAGTTAACTATTCTGATCATGGGTATGGCAATGATAACTGTTTATGCTATGGATAATTTTTCCGGAGAGTTGAGAGTACGGCAGGAAGAGGCTGAACGGGAGTTTCAGGCTGATCTTGATAAGCATTACGATCTTGTTACGGCGACTATACTTGAAAAAGATGTTAATGAGTACGATACAGGTGATTGGGAGTACAATGACGATGGCGATCAAATGTGGAGGACTCATCATGTTACTGAATATACTTACACAATAGAGTATGACTACGACGGCGAACACCGCACGCAGACCTTCAAAAACGGGGCAGTGTACCCTGATCCCGGCTCAACGATAGAGATATACGTTGACAAAAGCTCCGGAGAATTTGTCGGCGATCCGGAATATGTGAAGAAATGATACAGCGTGCAGTGATTTTATAAGGAAAACCAAAAGGGGAAAGTTGCGGCGTGAGACTTGACAAATTTCTTTCATCACAGAACATCTGCTCACGCAAGGAGGCTGCAAAGCTTGCAAAAGAGGGCAGAATAACAGTAAACGGCATTTCTGCCGCAAAATGCGACATAAAGATCGACCCCGACAGTGATATAATCGAGGTTGACGGCGCAAGAGTGGCTTACAGTAAATATATCTATATAATGATGAATAAGCCTAAAGGTGTTCTGAGCGCATCGACAGATAAAAATGCGCCGACCGTTATTGATCTTCTGCCCGATGAGTTCAGGCGCAGAGGATTATTTCCTGCCGGAAGGCTCGATAAAGACACAACGGGGCTTCTCATCATAACCGACGACGGCGACTTTGCGCACAGGATGCTTTCTCCGAAAAGCGGCGTGTATAAAATGTATAAGGCGCAGCTTGATCTGCCTCTTACAGATGAAGGCAGGAAAGCTCTTGAAAGCGGTATTACGCTCAAAGACGGTACAAGCTTTCGCCCGGCTGTTATCTCGTTTGAAAACGATGACAGGCAGAATGTATACATAAGAATAACGGAGGGAAAGTTCCACGAAGTCAAAAGAATGTTTGCATATGTAGGCTGCGAGGTGCTCGAACTCGAAAGAAAATGTATAGGTGAGCTTTTTTTGGACGAGGCTCTGATGCCCGGAGAATCGAAATTAATATCTGATTTGGAAATATACAACATATTTAGTGGGCATATTAACTAATTTTGTCTATCTCGTTTGTATTTTTGGAAGTATTACATAAATAATTTATTGAATCTTTATTGAAAAAATTAATGGTAAAATCGGCGGAAATCTGCTATATTAATATATGTAAAACTGAAAGTTGGTTTGCCTCTTGTCTTGGGGGCAATATATAGGAGGTATTTTTTCTATGTCAAATGTATCATTACAGCACATCTACAAGATTTACGATGGCGGCGTAGTTGCTGTTACCGACTTTAACCTTGAGATTGCCGACAAGGAGTTTATCATCCTCGTTGGACCTTCGGGCTGCGGTAAGTCAACAACTCTCCGTATGATCGCAGGTCTTGAGGACATCAGTAAGGGCGAGCTTTATATCGGCGACGTTCTTGCAAACGACGTTGCACCGAAGGACAGAGATATCGCAATGGTATTCCAGAACTACGCTCTGTATCCTCACATGACAGTGTATGATAACATGGCATTCGGTCTTAAGCTTCGCAAAACTCCCCCCGAGGAGATGAAGAGAAGAGTTGAAGAGGCTGCAAGAATCCTCGGCATCGACCATCTTCTTGATCGTAAGCCTAAGGCTCTTTCCGGTGGTCAGCGCCAGCGTGTTGCGCTCGGTCGTGCGATCGTCCGTGATCCTAAGGTATTCCTTCTTGACGAGCCCCTTTCCAACCTCGACGCAAAGCTCCGTGCACAGATGAGAACCGAGATCTCCAAGCTTCATAAGAGACTTGGTACAACGTTCATCTACGTAACGCACGATCAGACAGAGGCTATGACGATGGGTACTCGTATCGTTGTTATGAAAGACGGCTTCATTCAGCAGGTTGATACTCCGCAGCATCTTTATGATCTGCCTTGTAACGAGTTCGTTGCAGGCTTCATCGGCTCGCCGCAGATGAACTTTGCAGATGGTAAGATCGTTCTCAGAGAAGACGGCAACTACTATCTCGATTTCGTTCAGTACTCCATTCTTCTTCCTCCGGAGAAGAACCTCGACTACCAGCTTGAAGATTACGTTGACACAGACGTTACATTCGGTATCCGTCCCGAGCATATCTATGATGATCCCGAGTTCATTGCCAACCATCCGGAAGGCGTTCTCGATGCAGTCGTAGAAGTAACAGAACTTATGGGCGCCGAGATCTATCTGTATGTATCCGTTGAGGGTATTCCGCTCACAGCAAGAGTTCTTCCGACATCGACGGCTCAGCCCGGCGACGTTATCCAGATCGCTCTTGACGTCAGCAAGATCCACCTCTTCGACAAAGAGACAGAGCAGACGATCACAAACTGATATATCAATACAAAATCAAGCCCGCCGGGAGATCGGCGGGCTTTTACTTTTTGCTAAAAAAATCAGAGTATTTGATAATTTTACTTGTGCTATTCGCTTTCTTGTGGTATAATCATAATGTATTATTATGTGCGAATTGTGCAAAGGCACAATCCGAGACTTTATTTAAAAGGAGATATTCTTTATGGGACTTTTTAACAAGAAATACTGCGACATCTGCGGCGGTGATATGGGAATCATCATCGACAACAAGGCGGCAGACGGTAACTTCTGCCATAACTGCGCTCACAAGCTTTCACCGTTCTTCCACGGTGCAAAAAAGGCTACTCTTGCTCAGATCCAGGAGCAGATCATGTACAGAGAGCAGAATAAGCAGCAGCTCAATCTTTTCACTCCTTCGCAGACACTCGGCTTCAAGACTAAGGTTTACCTTGATCCCGGTCACAACTGCTTCGTTGTAAGCAAGAGCAGCAACTACAAGAACGACAATGCAGACATCATCAATCTGTCTCAGGTCATCGGCGCAAAGACCGACGTTCAGGAGCACAAAAAAGAGCTTTTCATGAAGGATGCTCAGGGCAATAAGCAGAGCTACAATCCGAGACAGTATGAGTACAGCTATGAGATCTTTGTTATCATCAACGTTAATTCGCCTTATTTCAACGAGATCAAGTTTGAAGTAACAGACGATCCCATCAAGATGAAGGGCAGCCCCGAATACATGAGATATCAGAACGAGGCTGACATGATCGTTGCCGCTGTTACGGGCAGACAGATGCCTGCAAACAACATGGGCATGAACGGCATGAATAACATGAACAATATGAACAACATGAACAACATGAACGGTGCGGCAAACGGAATCGGCGGTATCGGTCAGGCGGTTGCAGGCGTAGCCGGCGTTGCAGGTCTTGCAGGTATTGCAGGCGCACTTCTCGGCAACCAGAACAATCAGCAGCAGAACATGATGAATAACCAGGCATACGGCCAGCAGCAGGGTATGATGAACAATCAGGCATACGGTCAGCAGGGTATGATGAACAATCAGGCATACGGTCAGCAGGGCATGATGAACAACCAGGCATACGGTCAGCAGGGCATGATGAACAACCAGGCATACGGTCAGCAGGGTATGATGAACAACCAGGCATACGGTCAGCAGAACATGATGGGCAACCAGGCGTTCGGCGCACAGTGGCAGTGCCCCAACTGCGGCATGACAAATATGGGCAATGTTTGCCAGAACTGCGGTATGCAGAAGCCGTTCTGATTCAGTGGTTCCTTAGCTTTAAAAGACGTAAGAATCATAACGAGGAAGAACATTTCCGCAGCACGGCTACGGTACAATAAGCATATCATGATGAAAAGACCTGCCTGCGGAAATAACGCAGGCGGGTCACAGTTTAGCCGTTTGGCGGATGAGGAGTTTTTATGAAAGAATTTACTTTAGGTGAGATCGCAAAATCGTGCGGCGGAAAGTTTATCGGTGACAGATCACACCTTCTTGATACAGTGACGAATGTTGTTATCGACAGCAGGAAAGTTACCGAGGGTTCGCTTTTTGTTGCGATAAAAGGCGAGCGCACAGACGGTCATTTGTACATAGATAAAGCTTACGATATGGGCGCAGTGTGCGTTATCAGCGAGCAGGAGTCCGATTACGGAGAGCCTTACATACTCGTTGAGTCGAGCGAGATAGCGATCAAGCAGATAGCTGCGGCGTACAGAGAGAAATTTCCGAATATCGAGGTCATCGGTGTTACGGGCAGCGTGGGAAAAACAAGCACAAAGGAAATGCTTGCGGCTGTACTTGCCAAAAAATATACGGTGCATAAAACGCAGGGCAATTTTAACAACGAGCTTGGCGTTCCGCTTACGCTGCTTGCAATGCCCGAGGATACGGAAGTAGCCGTTGTGGAGATGGGTATCAACCATTACGGCGAAATGACACGACTTTCCAAAATGGTCCGCCCGACGGTTTGCATGCTTACGAATATCGGCTGCTGCCATCTGGAGAACCTTATAGACCGTGACGGCGTGCTTCGTGCAAAAACGGAGATGTTTACATATATGGCGGAGGACGCAGATATCATCGTCAACGGTGACGACGATAAGCTTGCGACTATAGAGAATACGACTTACCGTTTCGGTCTCGGCAGCGGCAACGATTTTTATGCCGAGGATATCACAAGCAACGGCGTTGACAACACGGAGTTCACTCTTTGTCATGACGGAAAGAAGTATAAAGCTTCTATACCTGCTCTCGGCGATCATATGGTCACAAATGCGCTCGCAGCGGCAGCGGCAGGTACAGCGCTCAATATGGAGATGAGCGACATTATCGAGGGCTTCAGAGATTACGTTGCAGTAGGCGGCAGAGCAAGAATTGTCGAGACCGATATAGTAAAGATCATCGACGACTGCTACAATGCAAATCCGAATTCTGTAAAGGCTTCGCTCGGCACGCTCAAAACGATGAAAGCAAAGCGCAAGGTCGCTGTGCTCGGCGACATGAAGGAGCTTGGCGAGAACGAGAAAGCGCTGCACCGTGAGGTCGGAGAGTTTGCTGCAAAGAGCGGCATCGATGTGCTTATCACGGTAGGTGAGCTTGCCCGTGAGCTTGCAGACGGCTGCGAGGGAATAGAGAAGCACAGCTACGATACGGTGGAAGCCGCTCTGGAGGAGATCGAAGATATTCTTCACAAGGACGATATCGTGCTTGTAAAGGCTTCGCATTCGATGAAGTTTGAGAATATTGTTAAATTCCTTGAGGAAATGTAACAGCAGAAAAAAACTCACGGCAATTAAATGCCTTGTAAGAAATAAATGTTGACATAATCCATTTAAAATGATAAAATAATCCTATCCCGACAATAGGAATACTATAATTACTATTGAATGAGCGATACAAAGCGAAAAGGAGAGTCAAAATAATGAAAGACGAAACATTATGCCTGCATGCAGGCTATCATCCGAAAAATTCCGAGCCGAGAGTTGTACCGATAGTTCAGAGCACAACTTACGTTTACGATTCGACAGCAGAAGTTGCTTCCGTATTTGATGAGCCGACAAAGTCGCTCATCTATTCAAGATTTGCAAATCCTACCGTTATGGCAGTTGAGCAGAAGATCGCTGAGCTTGAAGGCGGCGTCGGCGCAATGTGCACATCGAGCGGTCAGGCAGCTAATCTGCTTGCACTTCTCAACATCTGTAAGGCAGGCGACAGCTTCATCAGCACATCGCAGATCTACGGCGGCACGGTGAACCTTTTCGCAGTTACGCTCAAAAAGCTCGGCATCGAGTGTATCACTGTTTCCGCAGATGATGACGACGAGACGATCGAAAAGGCATTCAAGCCGAACACAAGAGCAGTATTCGGCGAGACTATCGCAAACCCTGCGCTTGCTGTACTCGATATAGAGAGATTCGCAAACATCGCTCATAAGCACGGCGTTCCGCTCATTATGGACAGCACATTTGCAACTCCCGTGCTCTGCAAGCCCTTCGATTTCGGCTGCGATATCATCACTCACTCCACAACGAAGTATATGGACGGCCACGCAGTTCAGGGCGGCGGCATTATCGTAGACAGCGGTAAGTTCAACTGGGATAACGGCAAGTTCCCCGAGCTTACAGAGCCGGACGAGTCTTACCACGGCATCGTTTACACAGAGACATACGGTAAGGCTGCATACATCATCAAGGCAAGAATGCAGCTTATGAGAGACTTCGGCTGCTATCCTGCGGCTCATTCCGCATTCCTGCTCAACCTCGGTCTTGAAACTCTTGCTATCAGAATGCCGAGATACTGCGAGAACGCTCTTGCAGTTGCAAAGTATCTCCAGGCTAACGAGAACGTTGAAAGCGTTTCGTATCCGGGTCTTGAGGGCGACAAGTACTACGATCTTGCTCAGAAGTACCTCAAGGGCGCAAGCGGCGTGATCTCGTTCGTTATCAAGGGCGGCAGAGAGGCTGCAATGAAGTTCATGGATTCTCTTGAGCTTGCTTCAAACGAAGTACACGTTGCAGATATCCGCACATGCGTTCTTCACCCCGCAAGCGAAACTCACCGTCAGCTTACAGACGAGCAGCTCAAGGCTGCAGGTATTGAGGGCGGCATGATCCGCTTCTCGGTAGGTCTTGAAAGCATTGATGATATCATTGCAGATATCGATAAGGGATTTGCAGCTTTAAAATAAGGTGATCTTATGAATCCGAACAACAACACAGAGTTTAAGGATCCTTACAAAACAGAGAAGAAAACGTCGTTTGCCTGGCGTAAGCCTGTTATTTACGGCTTTATTATTGTTATGGCATTCATTTCGGTAAGATCTTCGGATCTTGCAGCCGAGAGCTTGGGCATCAACAATTGGCTGATGATCCTTATAGATTGGCTGACGCTTGTGTTGTTTTGCGCTCTCGCTATGATCCTTCATTGTGTCGGTAAGCTCGTTTTCAGCTTGTTGGCAGGAATGCAGACAGCGCTGTTTACCTTCGGTCCCGTTTCTCTTGTGAGAGACAAGGGGCTGCTTGTGAAAAAGAAACTTCCGCCTGTGTTTCGGTTCGGACAATGTATAATGACCCCGAAAGCCGATAAGACACAAAGCGGCAGTGCGTGGTTCTGGTACTATGCAGGCGGCGGTGTTTCAAATATCATCGCAGCGCTGTTATCGGCGGCAGTATTTTTCCTGTCTGATAATGCGGTCGCAAGGTGGCTTGCAATGACGTCGTTTTTTGCTATGGCTATTATTGCTATGGTCTATCTTATCCCATCGGAAGAAAGAGTTCCCAACGAAGGAATGACGCTTTTGAGGCTTTGTAAGGATCCGCAGGCACGGATCGTGGCTCATAATACCCTTCTGATGACAGGCATGGAATTTGACGGCGTGAGAGACCGTGATATACCGGAAGAGCTTTACGTCGGTGCAGACCCGAACGGTGCATCTCCGTACTGCGATTTGGCAGTTACAAAAGCGCTGCACCTTGTGGACTGCGGAAGATTCAGCGAAGCAAAACAGCTGTTTGATGTTCTTTTCTTTAATGAGAGCGTACGCTCAAACATTGTGTTGTTCAGTGAGACAAAACTGAATATCGCATTTTGCATAATGATGCTTGGAAATGATTTTTCTGCTTTGAATGATCTGATGGACGAGGCAACGCTGAAATATGTGCACAACAGTTCTGCGTACAGCATCATGCCGCTGAGAGCGCTTTACGCATACTATCTGATCGCATGCCATGATACGGTGAAAGCGGAAGAAATATATACAAAAGCGCTCGGACTCAGGGATTCCTGCATATCTTCAACAAGTTATGAGGACGAAATGAAGAACATTGAATGGCTGAGAGCCGGCAGAACAGGCCCGAGTCCGTTTGGTCAATAAATTTATTAAAAAACGCCGCACAGATCGATTTTGTGCGGCGTTGAACTGCAATTGACGAAAAATTTTTCAACAGGCATTATTCGGAGAACGATCATGAAGCATGTTTTAATTATGCTTGCCGTTATGACTCTTGTTTTCGGAGCAAGCTTTCTTATCGGCGGCATTGTAAGAAAAAGAATAAAGCGTAAGCCGTCAGCTGCGGTGCATGTTCTGATATGTACAGGTGCAGCTTTAGCTGTGATGCTTGCCGGGAGCGCTGTTTTTCTGAGCGTTCATTATTCTCCCGGCAACGATGCGATTTCGGTGCTGTCAGACAACAGCGGAGCTGCTGTAACGAAAACTGATTTCGGATATATGATAGACGGCAGCGGAGAGAAAGCGGCTCTCGTGTTTTATCCCGGAGCAAAAGTCGATACGGAAGCTTATCTTCCGCTGATGAAGCAGATAGCCGACGGCGGTGTGGATTGCTTTGTGCTCGATCTTCCGATGCGAATGGCAATATTTGATCCCTATGGCGCAGATGATGTTCTTTCACATTATGACTACGACGTGTGGATAACGTCAGGGCATTCTATGGGCGGCGTAATTGCGGCAAGGTATGCGGCACAGCACAGCGATATCGACGCAGTTGTGCTGCTTGCGTCTTATACTACCGAGCCGCTTCCGGAGAAAACGGCGCTGCTTTCAGTTTACGGAACAAATGACATGGTGCTTGAGCGAGAAGCTTACAAAAGTTCGAAAAGGTTTTTTCCCGAGGACTTCACCGAGGTCGTTATAGACGGCGGAAACCATGCGCAGTTCGGCGATTACGGAGAGCAGTCCGGCGACGGCGAGGCTGCGATATCCGCAAAAGAGCAGCAAAGAATAACTGCCGGTGCAGTGACGGAGTTTGCGTCAAAACTTATAGGCGAGTAAGGGAAAATGACCGGTTTTTTGAGGAGATTTTTTCAAAAAAGCTCTTGACACTGCCGTTTTTTGATGTTACAATAAGAATGCCGCTTATCACGGGCATTTTTAAGTCGGGGAAAGTATGCCCTGCGCCCCGTGGCGTGTGCTTGCACATTGCCTAATGATAGCGAGTCTATAATGAAAGTGCAGGTGTCTGCAAGATGTACGCAATTATCGAAACAGGCGGAAAGCAGTACAAGGTTGAAGAGGGTAACGTAATCTTCGTTGAAAAGCTTAACGCTGAAGCAGAGGAAAAAGTAAACTTTAAGGTAGTAGCAGTTGGTACAGACAATGATATCGTTGTCGGCGATGCTGCTGAGAAGGCTTCCGTAGCTGGTAAGGTCCTCAAGAACGGTAAGGGTAAGAAGATCACAGTTTCTACTTACAAGCCGAAGAAGGGCGAGAAGAGAAAGCTCGGTCATCGTCAGCCGTACACAAAGGTTGAGATCACAAGCATCTCTATCTGAGCATGACGAAGGTAGAATTTTTCACGGGCAGCGATAAAAAGCTTCTGGGCTTTCACGTTTACGGTCATTCGGGTTATGCGTGCGAGGGCGAGGATATCGTCTGTGCGGCGATAAGCTCGGCTGTGTTCATGACAATGAACACGATAACCGACGTGCTGAACGTTCCGGCCGAAGTCTCGGCGGAGAACGGCGACGCTGTTTTGAAGATTTTATCGAAAGACGCAGAAGCTTGTCAAAGCATTCTGCAGGGGTTAAAGCTGCACATGCTTGAACTTGAAAAGCAGTACGGCGATTATATCAAACTTAAATTTACGGAGGTGTAAACCATGATTCTGGTTAATATTCAGCTTTTTGCTCATAAAAAAGGTATGGGTTCTACAAAGAACGGCCGTGATTCCGAGTCCAAGCGTCTCGGCGCTAAGCGTGCAGACGGTCAGTTCGTAAAGGCAGGCAACATCCTTTACAAGCAGAGAGGTACTCACATTCATCCCGGTGAGAACGTAGGTAAGGGCGGAGACGACTCTCTCTTTGCTATGATCGACGGCGTAGTTCGTTACGAGCGTTTCGGCCGTGACCGCAAGAAGGTTTCTGTTTATCCTGCTGAGCAGTAATTTCTGCAAATTTTTAAGAATTGAGGGACGGTAGAACTATCGTCCCTCTTTTTAAAACTATTTATATTTGGGAATATATGTGAGTTTATTAGGGGGGATAGTGTGCTTAATGAAGACTGGTTGTTGGGATATATAGTGATATTTATCTTTTTAATATGTCCTTTCCTTGTTGTTATTGCCTCAATTATTGATAATAATATTGTTAGAGGGAAAATAAATAATTTATTCGACGATGCAACGGAATTAACCCCGAATGAGTTTGTTGCTTTAAGAAGAAAATTGTTATCAAGACGAAATAATAATTCTTCCGGTAATACAATTGCAGGAGTTTATGTTTTATATAATAAAACTAAGAATATGTACTATGTAGGACAAAGCGTTGATATTATTCAAAGAATAAATAATCATTTTACAGGTCACGGGAATGGTGATGTATATGCTGACTATAAATATGGGGATAAGTTTACAATTAAAATGATTAAATTTGAAAATAGCGGTTTTAAGACATTGAATGAGTTGGAGAGGAAGACGATTTATACTTATAACGCATTTTCAAAAGGATATAATAAAACGAGAGGAAATTCCGATAGATAGAGCGATAATATAGTTGTTTGTTTTACGATTTTGAAGATTTCGAGTGTTGTGAAATAGAGAATGGAGAAGCTTTTTACATAAATATAAGAGGTAATATTATGTTTGTAGATTACGCAAAAATCAAAATAAAGGCCGGTGACGGCGGCGACGGTGCCGTTGCTTTTCACCGTGAAAAATACGTTGCCTCAGGCGGTCCCGACGGCGGCGACGGCGGCAGAGGCGGAAATATCGTTTTTATTGCGGACGATAACCTTTCCACTCTTGCCGATTTCAGATATAAGAGAAAATACTCCGCTCCGAAAGGTGAAAACGGCAGGGGCGGCAGATGCAACGGCAAAAAAGCCGACGATCTCGTTATAAAAGTTCCGAGAGGTACTGTTGTTAAGGAGATAGAGTCGGGCAGAGTGCTTGCCGATATTTCCGGCGACGAGCCTGTTATCGTGGCAAGAGGCGGCAAAGGCGGCTGGGGCAATATCCATTTTGCAACGCCTACACGTCAGACTCCGAGATTTGCAAAACCCGGTATGCCCGGAGAGGAGTACGACGTTCAGCTTGAACTTAAACTGCTTGCAGACGTAGGTCTTGTAGGTTTTCCGAATGTCGGAAAAAGTACGCTCGTTTCCGTTGTCAGCGAAGCAAAGCCGATAATCGCCAACTACCATTTTACAACGATCACCCCCGTACTCGGCGTTGTTCGTTTCGGTGAGGGAGATTCGTGCGTTATGGCGGATATCCCCGGCCTTGTTGAGGGTGCGTGGGAAGGCGTAGGTCTTGGTCATCAGTTCCTGCGTCATATAGAGCGCTGCCGCATGTTCGTTCATATCGTTGATATCGCAGGCAGCGAGGGCAGAGATCCGAAAGAGGACTTCAAGACGATCAATGAGGAACTGAAAAAGTTCAACGAAGAGCTTTCCGGAAGACCGATGATCGTTGCAGGCAACAAGTGCGATCTTGCAACGGATGAGCAGATCGAAGAGTTCCGCAAGTTTGTCGAGGATCAGGGATATAAGTTCTTCCCGATAATGGCGGCTATCCGTTACGATGTAGATCCGCTTCTCAACTGCATTCACGAGGAGCTTTCAAAGCTGCCGCCCGTGAAGCGTTTTGAGCCTGATCCGGTGCCCGTTGTTGAGGTCGATAAGTCGAAGAAGAACGAAGTCAAGATAACGAATCATGACGGCGTATACTTCGTTGAAGGTGAATGGCTCGTTCGCATAATGAACTCGGTGAACTTCGACGATTACGAGTCGCTCCAGTATTTCCAGCGTGTTCTGCTTAATTCGGGCGTTATCGACGCATTGTATGACGCAGGCGTTCAGGAGGGCGACACTGTATCGATCTATGATTTTGAATTTGAGTTTGTAGATTAATACTTATAACAATTAAAATACAGGTGATACTATGCGCTTGCTTGATGATAATGTTGATATAAGAACGCTCAGCCCGCTGACTCTTGCTTTTTTGGGTGATGCGGTTTACGATCTGATGGTTCGTGAAAAGCTTGTCTGCGAGGCAAATCGTCCCGTGGGTGTGCTGAATAATGAGAAGATCGCAACGGTACGCTGCGAAACTCAGGCGAAAGCCGCACGGGCACTGCTGCCGCTCCTTTCGGAAGATGAGCTTGCGGCGTTCAAAAGAGGAAAAAACGCAAATGCACTGACTGTGCCGAAGCACGCACGAAGAATAGATTATCAGACGGCAACGGGATTCGAGGCTTTGTTCGGGTATCTTTATCTGAAAGGTGACGAAAAGCGCCTGCGTGAAGTCTTTGAAGCGGCGCAAAATGTCGAATGATCCCTTTTCATTATATATGTATATCCTGCGGATAATTGCGGAAGCGAGAATACAGGTATGATCGATTCCGTGTTTCAAAAAGCGGAGGTTTTAGTGATGACAGAGTTGGAAAAAGGCAGGAGAACGCTCGAACAGAAGCTGCTGCCGAAGATGTTTTACGAAGAAAGAGCTAATATGCTCAACGCTATGCTCGACAAAGAGGGGAAATTCTTTACAGATGTTATGGCAGTTTATCTCGGCATATTTGACGAGAAATACAAGGCCAACGATATAAAAGTATATCTGCAAAGAGCGAAATCCGAAGATAAATTCTTTGATTTTGTTATGGTAAAGCAGCCGGAATTCGGCTGTGCCGGTATTGCCGACACGCTGTATTTCTGCCTTGAGGAAACAACCGGAGAGGTATGCTTTTTCGCTGCCGAAAAAGGTCTCGGCGCTGACAGAAACCTTATCGAAACGGACGGAAACGACCGTACAGATCACGGAAAGCTCCCCGAAGATGCAGATATCGAGTTTCAGAAAGCTGCGAATATTTTTATTCGCAGAGTACACGGAGCAAATAAATAAGTAAACGAACACAGCCGCAGAAATAACTCTGCGGCTGATCTTATTATATATGCATATTTTCCAATATTTTTTGATCTTTCTGGAAAAATCAGGATTGTTTACAATTTGTTCACAAACATCTCTTTCCCCGTAACGGTACTGTAACGCAGGCAATGATATAATAATAGTGAAAACTGGGAGAAGTGTCAATATGATGGTTTTGTGAAGCTTTAATTGTAAATTGTACACAAAAGTATCACATAATTTTTTAAACTATCATTTATCAAAAAAGTATTGGCATTTTTGACCGGGTGGTATATAATTTACTATAGAATTGTCTGCAAAAGGGATAGGTCTGTGCCTTTTGCAGGGGGTAAAATCATATTTTTTTACAGAAAGGGTGTTAGCTATGAGAGCTTACAGCAGTTATTTCAGGCGTAAGAACTCGAAAAAAGGCTTGGCTTTGGCAACAGCGATGGTAATATGTATCGTGTTATCAATTCTTGTTGCTTTGCTTGTGTCGATGGCGACTCTTAATATCACCACGACGCAGTCAACAGTCAACCAGCGTTCGGCCTACATTCAGGCGGAGAGTGCGCTTTCTTTCGCCGAGTCGTACTATATAACGCACGACTCAAAAATTCCGGGATTGGGAAATTCCGGTGAAGGACTTATTGTCTTTAAAACTGACAATATTTCCGAGGGTGCAACTTTCTACGAGACAAAGAACGGCACGACCGTTCTTATAGAGAACGACACCGTAGAAAAGTACAAGAAGGATTGTCCCAATACCTATATCACGGTAAAGAACACAAGATCCGGTGTTGATTCGATCCTCACAATGACAGCTGTAGCCAAGTACGGCAGCGACGATGCGTATTCTCTTACAAAAGAATACTCCGTACAGGGCACGACAGATGTTAAGAGTACTCCGTTCGTAGGTTCTATCAAGTATAAGACAACGAACGAAACACGTTACGTTCGTTTCCACGTTCGTGCAACAACAGCACTCGGCGGCGCACCGTACTTCTACATGTGGTACACACAGATCAGCCCGCCCGAGGGATCATCGACTTACAATAAGTATGCTACTTCGAGTATTGAAAACAAACTGACTTTCAACAGAAAGTACGGTACAGTACAGAACGGTTCATGGGGCGCTAACGGACCCGAGGGTGCCTGCGCTATGAGTTACGAAGGCAACGGCTGGTACGTTACTCAGAAAACCTTCAACCTTAACAGAAACGTTCACTATGTAAACGGTATCATCACGAAGTCCGAGTCCGCAAGAAGCCGAGGCAAGGATCAGCAGTCCTGGGAGTTCTTCGGTATCCCGCTTCCGAACGAAGACGAGCTGGGCGCTCAGAACGGCGTTGACGTTTATTTCGAGCTTAACAGGAACCAGCTTCTCGATATGCAGAACGACGGCAATGCGGATGAGTTCTCCAACAAGTACAGAAGTTTCTCTGCACGAGGCGACACCAACGGTCACAAGCAGCTTTCCAATTTCGTAAAATTCTGCAGCGAATACTACACAGTATATACAAAGACAGAAACAGCTATCATGCACTACAGAAAAGCCGGCGTAACGGATAATACCGCAGCGGTTCCGGAGGGCTTTGAATACGAAGGCTATGGCTGGTGGCGAAACTACACACATAACTTCAATGATATGGCCTTTGGCTTCTATTACAGCAACGGTCAGACTATCAGTTCTAACGAATACGGTAAAGAAAGAATAGTTCAGTCGTTCGTAGTTGAAGACGAAGACGGTAATCTTGAGCAGTTCAGAACAGAGGAAGAAGCTAACAGATGGCTTATCGAGCGTGGCGACCTTGCAGCAGGCAACTACGTTGAGGTCAATGTCAAGTCGGCAACACAGCCCGTTGACCCGAACGACGGCCCCGGCGCAAAGCTCTCATACGAGGCTATGATCTACACAGGCACAGAGCCTGTACCGACATACGAGACATCTGTTATGGATGACACCTTCGGTGACGGCGGCAGCAGCGACAGCGATCCCGATTCCACCGATACGATCGCTCAGGGCGACCTTACGGTAAAAGAAATGAGCGATCCTGCAAGAGGCGCTTACTATATCGTAGGTAATATGAACAACTGGTGCGAAGGCTATTCGTGGAATGATCTCGATCTTGAGCTTCAGCCCGTAGGCGACGGCACATATTCACTCGCTATCCCCGCAACTCCCGGTGAGGAGGTTCAGTTCTGGGTAGTTCAGAAGCCTGAAAACCTCAACTATATGGAACAGTCTGGTTGGTGGAATATCAATTTTGTCCGTGTTACTGACAGAGATACCACTTTCAGACGTTACACAAATCAGGGCAACTTGTTTGACAGCAGTAACCGTCAGGTTAACAATTACACAAACTGGTGGGGCAACAGCTCCGGCGTGAACAACGCACGCACTTACACACCTACTACAAATGAGGTAACTATCACGTTCAATCCGAGAGGCGACAAGATCGATGTAACCGATACCGGTACGGCTGCCGATTCGGATAGTGATGTTGACATTACAAATTCCTCAAAGGTTTATTCCGTAATCGGATGGATGAACGATTGGGGAACAAAGCAGGATTCAGAATCATCGGTAGACGGAACAGCGCTCTACTCTCTTACAAGAGACATGCAGATGTTCTCCGACGTTGACGGTATTCTTACTTATTCCGATGGTTCGCTTATCGTAGAGTCCGGTAAGGAATATTACTTCATGATCGCCGAAAGAGGCGCAGACGTTGATGAGAATAGTCCCGTTGACTGGACTCATGTATACGGCAAAGACGGCGAAAAGGCAAGCGATGATCCTTCACGCAGACCTCTGGAGTTCAATGAGAACAATGCGGTTTGCATTCAGCCTGTAAGTGACAAGCCTCAGAAGTATTACGTTACGATCACTTACGGTCCCAATGCTGAAGGAAAGATTGTTCCCAATTATACACTTACAGCTTTTGACGATATCGATAAGTATTACATTCTCGGCGAATTTAACGGCTGGGAGTCTCATGAGCCTGTAAAGAGCACTTATGAGCTTGACAGCGCATTGCCTTATGAGATGACTCAGGTCAACGCTACAAAGAACGATGTTGTCTTTGAGTACAAGATCAAGAGCATTCAGGAAAGCGGTCACTATGAAGTAATGGTTGCCGGTTATCATTCCACAAAGACAGAAGACGGAAAAGTATTGATCGATTACGATAAGACATGGGGCGCAAAGAATCTTGAAAACCTCACAGATGAAGGCGCACCGATCACTTACGGCAGTGATCCGTTTGAGTTTGATCTTGCTCAGAGATCCAAAGTAACACTCAGATTTACCTATCATAAGAATGACCCGACCACATCTGAGATCGAGTATCAGTGTGAACCGGAAGATGAGGACACCCAGGCTGAGAAGGTTCACGTTGGTTTCCACAACGATCAGCTGAAGAATCAGAACGACAGCAAGCTTGATTCCAAGTTCACAACTCCCTGGGAGAGAGTTTACGTAACATACGAGATTAATAACACTTCCTACTGCTTCCTTGCAAAGAAAGCAGACGGCGGTAAGAACTGGTGGGCAGATGTTCCTGTTGACGCTGAATTGGTTTATTTCAGCAACAAGAGAACAAACATTTTCAAAGAACTGCATTCCGGTTCGGAGTTCGAGTACACGATCAGTATTCCGAACGCAGATTTCGCAAGTTCCAAGAGCACGATCTTCTTCCCGATCGCTTCCGAAAAGGATGATGAGGACAGAGTTCTCTGGAAGAAGATAGGCGATTCTAAGGATTACTTCGAGTATGTAAACCACAAGCAAAAGGTATCCGAGACAGATGCACAGATGGCTTACTACGGTTCGACACAGTGTAACTTCTACGATGCTCCTTTTGTAAACGTACTCAACATGATCGTTACAGGCGATCCTAAGCCTACTACGAAGTACGCTTATTCTTCGGTATGCTATCCTTCGTATACTGTAGACAACCATAATCTTACCTTTAATGAAGCTAATTCGATTTCGTATCAGGGTGAGATCTACTACTACTGCGATATCTCAGGCTGGAAGAGAGACAGCTCCTTCCTGCTTGTAAACAACCCGAGATTTGAGAATGCAAGCAGATTTAACCAGAACGGTTACGTTTACAAGAACGGCTGGCAGATAAAGCCCGGATATATGTACGCATTCCTCTTTGAGGATCAGATGTCCCTTGAGCCTAACTCAGGCAACTACAGGACAAGCGTATATACCGACTATGATAACGACAGATATGTAGGCAACAACCGTTATTACCTCGGCAGCAGCGGCGGTTCTGTTCAGTATAACCAGACTCCGGGTACATTGGCTAACAACCAGCTTTACATGGATAACCGTGCAGGCGGTATGTTCGTATCCGATTCACACTACAGAGACGGTTCCGAATCGCCCTTCAACTACGGCGGATATACTCCTTCGTGGTACACTTACAGGATCCCTGTTTCCAACGATGTAGTTGTCAAGGATGTTTCCATTGTAACATCGGCCGGACATTACGAGAATGTAGTAAGAAACAACACATATGCATTTACTCCCGTAAGAGACTCCGAAAATGTAAACAGACCTATTTACTACTATCTGTCTTACGACAAGGATCACAACTTCAAGACCCAGACATTTACCTATAACATCAATAACGGTGTCGTTGACGGCGTTACGGATGCTGACGGTGTAACTCATGTTTCGGTTTACTTCAATAACAAAGATGGCTGGTCTTCACCTGCTATACATGCAGTAGATCCTATGGGTCACGAGAAGTATCAGACACTTGCCGACAACTCCTCTTCACTCGATGATGATTACAAGGTATTCACATTTGAAGAAGGCGAGTACACATTCTTCCAGTTCTATGACGGCGATGATAATGCGGAAGGCCTTGAGAATGCAACTCATAAGTCCGAAGTCCTTTACCTTACAGGTGAAGAGATCGGCGCCAATGAGAAAGGCTATGACAAGAGAACTACAGCGCTCCTCTGCGAAGGCTCTGCTTCGGGCTTTACATGGTACATGCACCCGAGAATGGCTGTCATGAGAGCATATCTTGATATGGATACCGTTGCTCAGATGACAACTGATACAGAGTATTTCACTTACGACTCGACGCAGGGTGTTTACCACTGTCACAACACGGTAGAAATGAGCAGCTTTGCAGACAAGAGAGCACAGCTCAGAACATGGTACTATAACGGTACATCCGGCGGCAAGTGGTCTGCAAGAGGTCTTGAGAGCTACGGCGACGGACTTCTTGAAGCAGCAACAGAGCTTATGGAAGCTGCCGACGAAGCTAAGGTCTATATAGCTGAGAATATCAAGAATTGCCCCGAAGGCAACACAGACTGGGCGGGCGATGACAGCGATAACATGATATTCCTTGAAGGCGAGCAGATCCAGGACAGCGCCTTTGAGTACACACCGAGATGGACAAACGGTCTTAAGAATATCTATAAGAAGATCTTCAAGAAATCGTATCATCTTACCGATTCCGATGGTAATGCTATTACCGGTCAGATCAGCAATGGTGACTGCGTTTACACGAATGCATCAAAGCAGACAGCTGAACAGTTCCGTCAGTATGCGGCAGACCTCAGACTCTGGCTCGATAATCCTCAGTCTCAGATCAAGCCGGACGCTGTAAGAATCATCGTTGATGACACAAAGAAGAAGGTAGGCAGAACAGTAAGAGGCGGATGGGGCAAAGAAAACATCCATCTCTATGTTAAGGATCCTACAACAGGCTGGAAACTTTACACATCCGAGATCTGTGAAACAACACAGAAGGACTACTACGCATATGTATTCATGCTTCCGAGCACAGATGTATATTTCAATCAGACGTTCATAATCGCTCAGTCTATGCCTATAACGATCGATGGAATCGATTATGTAGACGGAGTAAAGATCGAATGTGGTCAGAATATCAAAGCAGGCAACCAGTACAGATACAACACCTGCCTGTCTGTAGATGATGAAGAGTGCTTTACAGCCAACAAGGCGAAGGAAACACAGATATATAATAATGATGAGATCGTCGAGGGCGAGAACAGCCCGACGAGTGCGCTCAATACATGGGTATATTCCGGTGCTCCTAAGTACAGAGATCAGGGCTTTACACTTCTCTTCAGCTATGACACGACAGTAACTTACTCCGGCGGTTCTTACAAGATCTATGCAGGCAGATATGAGATCAATCCTCTGAACTACGAAGGCTACTATCTTGACTTCGGCGGCACATCGAAAGAGACCGTTGAATTCTGCGGCATCGACCTTTACACCGAAAGAGCAAAGAAGTACTTCACCGAGCCGAATGCCGATGGCTACATGAACTACGGCATGAAGGCAGCTAAGAAGTACTCCGACTGGGGCTCAAGCAGAGTCAACACAGGCAAAGACCTTGATGTTATGACAAAGAAGATCACTAAAAATGGTGATATGGTTCTTTCCGAAAGCAAAAACAGAGTTAACTTCCGCTGGAACTGCGAAAAGGGTCATGATACGCTTACAATGGACAGAAAGATCACCCTTAAGGGTACTACGGTTTCCATTGCATGCAATAAGATCGATTTCAGAGAATCAAGCTCGGCTGACTTTATTGTTGAGACCGGCAAGGTGATCTTTGAGACCGATACAGTTATCATCATAAGCGATAATGAAAAGTATACGATCTGCAACGGTGAGTATAACTTCATTGTCAACGAAAAGGATAAGAACAAGACTACTACTAAGTTCAGCCTTAAGTCTACTTCTGATCCTGATACTGACTGGAGATCACAGTTCGCACTCAAGAGCGACCTTAATTCAACTCTGAAGGGAGGCAAGTACGTTGACACAAATTGATAAGATCAACAACTTTTTAAGCAAAAAAGCGCACAGCAAAAAAGGTTTTACCCTTGTTGAAGCTGCGGCGGCGGTAATGATTCTTGCGATAGTTTGCGTAGGCGTACTTAATGCAGTAGCATTCTCAAGAGAAATGGTTTACTCAAACAACTCCAAAGAGAAAGCATCGGATATTGCACAGCTCGTAGCTGACGAAGTAATGCAGTCAGCTACGGGTATGAACCCCGCCGATGTTGACGCACCTGCTCAGATACAGGCTAAAGTAAACGAGATCGCTAACGAAACAGTGTCAGATTCTCCTAACATTCAGTTTGAAAATATCGGAAAGGTCAACTGTGTTACAGCATTTGATGTTCCGACAAACGAAGATGAGCTTATTCAGTATGTTCTTACTCCGATAGCTGACGGCACAGATATCGAATCCGATACGGACGTTACAGTATCTCATGTTCACCAGAAAGCAACCTTTAACGAGGCTGTTATGGAAGGCTGGGATATCAGAGTTCGTGTTTACTACAAAGAGATCGGTGCAGGCGGCGACTATAGAGTAGTTGATGTTTCTGCGTTTGCTCCCAGCGACATCGCAAGCTGATCGATGAGAGCACTCAGAAAGGTTGTGATTTAATGAACTACAAGAAATTACTCAAAAAGTACACAGGCCGCAGCAAGCGAGGTCTTACGCTTGTTGAAATGGTTGCTGTTATTGCGATAATGGCAATAACCTCGGGTGCTGTTCTCAGCGTTTATGTAATGGTGCAGAAAGTTACGAATGACGCAAGCGAGATTACTGTTAATCAGTATAATACGACACAGATCGAGAGACTTATCAGAAACGAGCTTCAGGTAGCGTCGAATGTTGATTTCGATGTTGCAGCTTCGTTCGCTCCCCTTGGTGTTCACTATGATGAAGTAGAAGAGGGCGACGAGTACATGATGTATGACACTCTACGCAAGGAAGTCGTTTTCAAAAGAGCCGACAGCACGTCAACGTTCAACGATGTATTTACTGTAACCGATGTTAACGAAGTTACTTTTTCGGTATCACCCGTTAACGATGTAACACCGTCAGACGGTCAGCATTACAAGCTCTTCTATAAGATCTCTACAGGTCACTATGATTACAGCGGCGGTTTTGTTCTCAGCAACACTGTTGTAGGAGAAGATGACTCAATGGTATACGCAGGTTCAACTAACAAAAAAATAGTTTGGACAGATGGTATTCCGAATGACAATGATACAGTTTTCTATTTCCACAGAGAAAAGTCGGCTGTAGAGAGTACCCCGTAACAACAGATCAGCGGTCATGCCACACGGCATGACCGCTTTTTATGTGCGTAAAAGAAGTAATATATCCTTTATTATTACAGACGAGGCTTTTGCGAGTATCATTGCTTTTTGAGAAGATATTATCTCGTTCCTGCCGTATCTGTTCAGCGTTTCTGTTATAAGTGGATCTGCATTTTTGACCTGCAAAATAACTTTGCGGGCGTTTTTTATTATGTATAGATCGGCAGTTATGATATCCGGAATGCGTTTAAGCTCACGCAGCAGAGAAACGGTATCATCGTCGTTCTTCGGATCTACAGAAATCAGGATATTATTTTCGGATATAGTGACTGCAAGATACAGATGATCACTCGTTCGGAAAGGTTTTATCAGGAGTTTTTTACGTCTGAGATCAATATTCGATTTTGCCGCAGCGAGATAGACAAGAAAGCAGATGATATGAGCGTTATCATTGACACTTCGCCTGGGAAACAGTGCTTTTGCTTCGCTGCTGCTTAAACTTATAACAAGATTAGCTGTTCCGAAAGTTTCAATATTCACGGGTATCCCTCCAAGATAATTCTATATTAATGCAGATGATTTATCAATGATAAATAAATGGAAAAATCGATGATGATTACACATATAACAGCTGCTGTGTATTAAACTCTGACCGTCATCATTATCCAAAAAACTTAAAAATAATAAAAAGATTTTTTCATAGTTCTGAGGACTTTTTTAGATTTCATTATGTGATGGAGTAATTGCGACAAAAATATTTTAGAAAATTTCAGCAAACTATTGAAATAGTTGTTAATATGTGATAAAATAGCCTCAGAGGTCTAACAGGATCTTTTAGTGTGCTGCAAGGTTCGTTTTAATTCTATATAACAAACATCATTGTAGTTTAAAAGACTTTATACGAAGTTTGATGGCGCATCAAAAATCCCATCATTAATTACTAAAGGAGATAATTATTATGAAAAACTTGAAAAAGGGCATCGCCCTTGCAATGGCAGCTTCTCTTTCCGTATGCGTTTTCGCAGGCTGTGAGTCCGGCGGCAACACAGGTTCATCGGCATCTACAGGCAGCACAGCTACAACAGCAAGTGCTTCTGCAGGCGCAGAAGGCGGCAAGGTTTATTACCTGAACTTCAAGCCCGAGCAGGCTGATCAGTGGGTAGCTCTCGCAAAGACATACACAGATCAGACAGGCGTTGAGGTAAAGGTTGAGACTGCAGCTTCCGGTACATACGAGGAGCAGCTCAAGAGTGAGATGGCGAAGTCCGGCGCACCGACACTTTTCCAGGTTAACGGTCCTGTAGAGCTTGCAGCTTGGACAGACTACTGCTACAACCTCAAGGAGACATCTCTCTATCAGAACCTTAAGAGCGACGACTTTGCTCTTATCAAGGACGACGAGGTTAAGGGCGTAGCTTACGTTATCGAGACTTACGGCATCATCTACAACAAGACTCTCCTGAACAAGTATTTCGAGACAGACGGCGCTAAGGCTAAGTCCGTTGACGAGATCAACACATTCGATAAGCTCAAGGAAGTTGTTGAAGACATCCAGGCTAAGAAGGACGATCTCGGAATCAAGGGTGCGTTCACATCGGCAGGTATGGATTCCAGCTCTGACTGGAGATTCAAGACTCATCTTGCTAACCTCCCGATCTACTATGAGTACAAGGCTGACGGTATCGATTCCACAGCTGCTATCAAGGGTTCCTACCTTGACAACTACAGAGCTATCTGGGATCTTTACATCAACAACGCTACATGCGAGCCTTCTATGCTCTCCGCTAAGACAGGTGAAGACGCTGCTGCTGACTTCGGTCTCGGCGAGGCTATCTTCTATCAGAACGGTACTTGGGAGTATCAGAACTGCATCGATGCAGGCCTTACAGATGAAGAACTCGGCATGCTCCCGATCTACATCGGCGCTGAGGGCGAAGAGAACCAGGGTCTCTGCACAGGTTCCGAGAACTACTGGTGCGTAAACTCCAAGTCTTCCGAGGCTGATATCCAGGCTACTCTCGACTTCCTCAACTGGGTGATCACAAGCGACGAAGGCAGAACAGCTATGGCTACAGATATGGGCTTCGTAACTCCGTTCAAGACATTTGACGAGGACGCTAAGTATCAGGCTAACAATGCTCTTATCAAGGCTGCTGATGAGTACATCGCAAACGGTAAGACAGCTGTTAAGTGGAACTTCTCCACAATTCCTTCCGAGACATGGAAGAACAACGTAGGCGCAGCACTTCTTGACTACGCTCAGAACGGCCAGACAGACGAGGCTTGGGAAGGCGTTAAGAAGGCATTCGTAGACGGTTGGAAGACCGAGTACGATGCAGCTCACAGCGGCGAAGCTGCTGCAGAAGAAGCTCCTGCAGAGGAAGCTGCTGAAGAAGCAGGCGCAGAAAGCATGGCTGTAGACGAGAACGCAGCTCAGTAATCAGCGAAATATAGAAGCAAATAGAGAGTGGACGGAGCTGCTCCGTTCACTCTCGTTGACTATAAGGCTGATAACTGACACAGGTTCGGCAACTGCCGAAAAGGTGATTTTTCAGTGTAAGGTACCCCGGGATCACGGTGATATTATGGTAAACGTAGATGAGTTGTTGATCTACAGAAATTTTGAAAACGGCGATGTGCTCAATGATCTATGCCAAGCATCGGCAATGGCTTCGGAAGAGGACGACAAGGCTTCATGCAGCGCACTTGTTTACAAAGCGGCAAGCCGCCTCATATCGCTCACAGGCACTTATGGCTTCAGAGGAAATCTTTGGCAGAATTATCTGACAATGCTTATTGTGAGCAATGAAAATGCTTTCAGTACAGCCTGCGAAATGAGAGGTATGGACAGCGGAACGCTCAGAACGCTCGCTATACACGACTTTATGATCTTCAGAGATCTGTTTAGCTGGGATTTTAAAGAGCTTGCGTCGGCTGTTGATATTTCTCCGCTTTTATGTCTGCTCGATTACCACAGAACGGAAGGTTCGGGTTCGGCTTTCAATAAGCGCATAAGAGACCGTATCTGCGAGCTTAGCGAACAGCTTGCCAAAAGCAGGAGCATAGATGAATTTGCCTGTCATATTATCGAGTTTTACAAGCGTTTCGGTGTGGGAAAGTTCGGTTTGCACAAGGCTTTTCGCATCGAACACGGTTCAGACGGTGTTCAGGTCGTTCCGATAACAAATATTGCACACGTTTATCTTGATGATATTGTCGGTTATGAAAGCGCCAAAAAGCAGCTTACCGACAATACGGAAGCTTTCTTGAAAGGCAAAAGGGCAAATAACTGCCTGCTTTTCGGAGATGCGGGAACAGGTAAGTCGTCAAGTATAAAAGCGATACTCAATAAGTATTACGAGGACGGTCTTCGTATTATTGAGGTTTATAAGCATCAGTTTCAGGATATCAACGACGTTATTTCACAGATAAAGAACCGTAATTACAAGTTCATATTGTATATGGACGATCTTTCGTTTGAAGAATTTGAAACGGAGTACAAGTACCTTAAGGCTGTTATTGAGGGCGGACTTGAAAAGAAGCCTCAGAATGTGCTTATTTACGCCACATCTAACAGACGTCACTTAATCAGAGAAAACTTTTCCGACCGTGATGCACCGAACGGTGATATCCATAAGTCGGATACAGTACAGGAGAAGCTTTCGCTTGCAGCACGCTTCGGCGTAACTATCTACTTCGGCAGACCTGATAAAAAGCAGTTCGGAGAGATAGTAAAAGAGCTTGCAAAGCGTGATTCGCTCGATATGGACGAAGAGAAGCTCATGCTTGAGGCTAACCGCTGGGAGCTTAGTCACGGAGGCTTTTCCGGACGAACGGCACGTCAGTTCGTCGATCATTTGCTGGGTACTTCACAGTGACCTTGCAGTGAAAAGCAACCTTTTCGCAATTTGTCGGACTTGTGTTCGATAAAAAAATAAAAGCTGACTGCCCGATGCAGTCATAAGGCTAACAAGAAGGGAAGATCATAGTGAGTAAAAAAGAATTAAGACCTTATTTTCCGCTTTTTGCATTGCCGACATTCATAGCGTTTATAATTGGATTCATCGTTCCGCTCGGACTTGGTATGTACCTGTCGTTCTGTAAGTTTACAACGGTAAACGACGCAGTTCCCGTAGGTTTAAAGAACTATTCCGATATGTTCAAGGATCCGGAGTTTATCCATGCGCTGTGGTATACGGCACTGTTTGCGATCGTATCCGTTGTTACGATCAATTTCTTCGGCTTTGCAATAGCAATGCTCCTTACAAAGGGCATCAGAGGAACAAACCTTTTCAGAACGGTATTCTTCATGCCGAACCTCATCGGCGGTATCGTTCTCGGTTACATTTGGCAGCTTATTTTTAACGGTATTCTCGCACACTTTGACCTTACGCTCACATTCAGCGAGGTCTACGGTTTCTGGGGATTGGTTATCCTCATGAACTGGCAGCAGATCGGTTATGTAATGATCATCTACATCGCCGGTATCCAGAACGTTCCCCCGGAGCTTATCGAAGCTGCAAAGATCGACGGCGCAACAGGCAGACAGATACTCGGTCACGTTATCCTGCCGATGGTAATGCCCTCGATCACTATCTGTACGTTCATTACTCTTACAAACTCCTTCAAGCTGTTCGACCAGAACCTTGCTCTTACAAACGGCTTGCCCGGAAACAGATCAGAATTGCTTTCACTTAACATTTACAATACATTCTACGGACGAGTCGGCTTTGAAGGCGTTGGCCAGGCAAAGGCTGTTGTATTCTCACTCATCGTAGGTGTGATTGCTATCATTCAGCTTGTTTTGACACATCGTAAGGAGGTGCAGCAGTAATGGCTAAATACGTTCCCGAAACCCTGCAAAAGGGCGATCTGCTGCCGCCGGAGATACAGGCGCTGGTAGATGAAAAGAAGAAAAAGCGTTCGTATGCGTATAATGCAAGAAGTTCGCCGTATTCACTGCTCTGGACGATCATTCTTTCGATCATTTCAGTCGTTTACGTTGTGCCGATCATTCTTGTAATTATCAACTCATTTAAGAAAAAAGCTTACGTTGCACGTAACCCGTTTGAGATCCCTACGGGCAAGATGTTCGTAGGTCTTGAAAACTACAAGAGCGGTATCGAAAAGATAGGCTTCTTCTCCGCATTCGGAAACTCGCTTATCATAACGGTCGGCTCTGTGTTCGTTATCATTCTCTGCTGCTCTATGGCAGGCTGGTACATCACAAGAGTAAGCTCGATATTCACAAAGGCGTTCTATTATCTCTGCGTGTTCTCGATGATCGTACCTTTCCAGATGGTTATGTACACTCTTTCAAAGACAGCAGACAGCCTCCATCTTGGTAATCCTATCGGTATCATCGTTGTATATCTCGGCTTCGGAGCCGGGCTTGCGGTATTCATGTTCTGCGGATTTGCGAAAAGTATACCGCTTGAGATCGAAGAAGCAGCCATGATCGACGGCTGTAACCCGATCCAGACATACTTCCAGGTAGTTATGCCGATCCTTAAGCCTACAGCTATTTCGGTTGCTATCCTTGAAGCAATGTGGATATGGAACGACTACCTTCTCCCGTCGCTTGTGCTCGATAAGACGAAGTACAAGACGATCCCGATCGCCATTCAGTACCTCAAGGGCGGTTACGGTTCTGTAGATATGGGTGCTATGATGGCAATGCTCGTACTTGCCATCATCCCGATCATCATCTTCTATGCGTTCTCGCAGAAGTACATCATCGATGGTGTTGTTGCAGGTGCTGTAAAGGGTTAATACTCTTACTTACACAAAATCATTCAGCGTCTATGCGTTTGCATAGACGCTGTTTTTTAAAATTGAAAATGGTGGAGTCGGTCCGTTCCGGTTTTAAAACGCTATCGGTTTGCTTCCGTTTTACTTGTCATGAATTTATGAGGATCGACCCATCTGCCGTTTTCCTTTACCGCTACATGAACATGCGCATGCTGTGCTGCCTCGGACGGTATCGCATATACGGTCCCGACAAAATCTCCTGCCGAAATGACGTCGCCCTTCTGAACAAGCGTTGTTTTGGCAAGGCCGCAGTAGTATGAGCACACTTCGCTTGAATGCTCGACCTCTACAATGTTTCCGAGAAGATCGTCGTAATAGATGTCTTTCACAACGCCGGGCGCCATTGAGCGCACCTTATCGTCTATCTCGGCTTCGTAATCAATGCCCGGGTGTGCTCTGTAATCTCCGAGCGTTTCGTTGTATACAGGTGTTTCACTGTACGGTGCGATAAGCTTCTTGTTTTTGATAGGCTCGCAGACAAATCGAACAGGCTTGTCCTTTTCGGTATCTGTATCTGCCTTTGATGATGTTTTCTTTTCTTGTGAGCTTACTCCTGCATTTACAAGCTGTTCGTTGTTGTCGGATTTGTCGCTGCTTTCGTAAACGGCTACAGTCGGGCTTAAGTATGAATTCACGCTGTTCACCGTCGTCCATACCGCAGTGCCGATAGCCGCCATACATACACCGAGAGCAACAAGAAAGCCTTTTGTCAGAGTCTTTTCTTTTTTGGGCTGTTCTTCGCAGTCGTTCTCGTCCTCATCGAATTGATCGTCAAAAAAATCTTTATTCACGGTAACACCTCCGAATTTATTATTGGAAATGTTACCGTGAATATTCACGTCAGGTTATATTTTGAAGATCAGTTGCAGCCGCAGCCGTTATTGCAGCCGCATCCGCAGTCGCCGCCGCCATTGCATGCGATAAGAATGATAACGAGAAGAATGATCCAGGTACAGCTGTTGTTGCCGAATGCGTTACACATAAATTGTGCCTCCGTGTTGTTTATTAATGCAGTTTTTGTTCTGCATTTAATACATACTATACCGAGAAGCTTGTTTTTGCTACATTCTTTTATGCTCTTCGTCATTAATTTACAAAATGAATGCTATATCTTAATGAAAAATTCATAGAGACTTAACAAACAAATCTCGTTTTCGGGTATAATAATATTGTACTCATAAGCGGTACCGCACCGCTGTGGGTATATGTTCTACCCTCCTCAAAATGTACCCCTCAAACAAGGAAGCAGCCGATCGCCCGCAACGTTCGGCTGCTTTTCCTTTTGCACTGTATAAACCGAAAAATTTTCGTAAATTTTTTATAATTCCTTGTAAAAATGCTATTGACAATTTTTTCTGTTTGTGATATCATAATTGTAGTCAAAGTCAGCGGCAATGCCGCAATTGTTCTGTCAATATCACATTTACTCAGCAGATTTAGCGTAGGCCTTACGGCTTACGCTTTTTGCTTGTTAATTTGGCTTTTTAACCGGTCATGTTTAAAAGAATGATGGCAGAATAAAATAAGTTTTTCGGAGTTTAAGATGATTATTTTCAATACGGATCTTGATAATACGATGATCTTTTCATATAAGCACGATATCGGCAGCGACAAGATATGCGCAGAGATATATCAGGGGCGTGAGGTGTCCTTCGTAACAAGGCGCACAGCACAGCTTCTGAAGGAAGTGAACAGCGCAGTTACGCTTGTTCCGACAACAACACGAACGCTTGAACAGTATTTTCGCATCGATCTCGGAATAGGTACACCCAAGTATGCGCTTGCCTGCAACGGCGGTGTGCTGCTTGTGGACGGCGTTGAGGACGAGCAGTGGTATAAAGAAAGCCTGGAGCTTGCAGACGATTGTCAGGGCGAGCTTGCAAAGGCCGAGGAAATACTTGAGCATGACGAGAACAGAAGTCTTGATGTTCGCAATATCAGCAAGCTGTTTGTGTTTACAAAAAGCACACAGCCGCAGCTGACGGTAGAAAAGCTGTGTGAGGCGCTCGATACCGATAAGATGGACGTGTTCTACAACGGAGTAAAGGTCTATGCCGTTCCTAAAAAGCTCGGAAAAGGCATCGCTGTGAAAAGACTTCGCAAAAAGCTCGGCGCTGATATGGTAATAGCGGCAGGTGACAGCGAATTTGATGTGCCTTTGCTCAATGCTGCCGATGCAGCCATAGCTCCGAAAGATTTCCCTGAATTTGAAAAACTCAAGGGTGCACCGATAATACAGGATACCGATGAGGTCTTTTCTGAGTTTGTTTTAAATAAAGTTTTGCAGCTTTATAGACAGGCTTGAATCATGTTCGGTTATATTTGAGGAACCACTGAATAAATCACGCCCTACGGACTGAGCACCCATCTTGCTTGCATCTTTTTGTCATATTGCACTCAACTCCCTTGAAATACGTCAGGCGGGTATGCACCCGCTTGCAGAACGCACTT
>CACZYP010000007.1 GCA_902785425.1 uncultured Ruminococcus sp.
CAAATTGCATCTTTTTTCCTCTCCCTTTGCTTGTTATATCCATTATATCACTTTTTCCTGTTTTAGGGTAGGGTTTTTAGAGGTGCCCAATTGTCAATTATATTCCCCCCCTTTTTTGGGGGGAATTTTTTTGAGCATATCCGCATACAATCCTCTAAAGAAACTCTCGGAGGATGCGTTATGATAAAGAAAACTATATGTCTCATATTGTCGCTTGCAGGTGTTTTATGCTCAAATTTCACGTTGATAACTGCGCTTGCCGCCGAAAAGGACGATGTCGGGATCGGTGCGCCGTCGGCAATAATGATCGACTTTTCCACAAAGAAATCACTTTATGAGAAAAACCCGCACGAAAAACGCCCTTGTGCGTCGCTTACAAAGATAATGACAATGTGCCTTACTTTTGACGCTATAGATTCCGGAAAGCTTGACTATAACACACCCGTGCCTACTTCGCCGATAGCCGCATCGCAAAGCGGCTCTGATATATGGCTTGTTGAGGGCGAAACGCTCACGGTAGACGATCTTCTCAAAGCGGTGGCGCTTGTCTCTGCAAACGACGCATGCGTTTCACTTGCCGAAGCGGTAGGCGGCACGAAAGAAAGCTTCGTTTCGATGATGAACGAAAAAGCAAAAGCGCTCGGCATGAATGACACAACGTTCAAGAACTGCACGGGCGACGACGAGGACGGACACGTAACGAGCGCTTACGATGTTTCCCTTATGTCGGGCGAGCTTATGAAGCACGAAAAGGCGCTTGAATACACAAGCGTGTGGCTCGACTACATCAGAGACGGCGCAACTCAGCTCGTGAATACGAACAGTCTTGTAAAAAACAACAGCGGCATCACGGGACTGAAAACGGGCACCTCGACGATGTCGGGGGCTTGCATTTCGGCGTGTGCAGAGCGAAACGGAATGACGCTTATCGCCGTTGTGCTCGGAGACAAAACAGGCGAACAGAGATTTTCGGACGCACAGCGGCTGCTTGACTACGGTTTTTCATCGTTTGCGTCGTTTCTGCCCGTGCTGCCGGAAGACCTGCCAAAAACTGTCGATATCACGGGCGGCATGCAGCAGAACGTTGCTGTAAACTGCACGCCCGACGGAGAGTTCCTTATCAAAAGCGGCAGCGAGGGCGATGTTACTTCAAGCTTCTCTGTCTATGACAACATAGAAGCACCTGTCAAAAAAGGACAGAAGCTCGGCAGCGTTATCTACAAAAAAGGCGAAGAAATCCTCGGCGAATACCCCCTCACCGCCGCTGAGGATATTGAGAAGATCAACGTTTTGGGAATATTTGTAAAGCTGTGCAGACTTTTGATAATGGAAAATTGACAATGGATAGTGGACAATTGCGGAGTCGCTTCGCTCCTGATTTTATATTGGTTACTCAAACATATAGTTTGTCTTTCGGCAGCGAATAAAAGTATGGTTTTCTGAAGACTAATACGATCCAACTCGGCGAAGCCGAGTTCCATAATTGTCCATTGTCAATTATCAATTGTCAATTATAAAAAAGGGCGAGCTTGCGAGCCTGACCGCAATTTTCCATTTTCCATTTTCAATTTTCCATTTAAAAAATGGTTCTTTTTCCGAAATAATCTATCACATTGTAAAGCAATTTAGTTGAATATGCAGAGTAAAAAAGCGGGCGCTTTTAAAAAAATGTTAAATTTTCATCAAAAAAACAAGAAATGGCTTGCAAAATCTCGGTTGATATTGTAAAATATAATAAAAGTACGTTTCACTGCTTTTATTGCTTGGCGGCTTTACCGCCGCTTTCAAGGAGGAACTTTTAAAATGTCCACATCGTTAAACAAAAAATATCTTACCGGATTTCTCAATGACGGAGAACTTGAAAACCTTGCATGCCAGGTAAAGGCTGCTCACGATGCTCTTCGTGACGGCACAGGCGCCGGCAATGATTTCATCGGCTGGCTCAAGCTCCCCACCGACTACGACAAGGAAGAATTCGCACGCATCAAGGCAGCAGCCGAGAGAATCAAGAAGAATTCCGAGATCTTTGTAGTTATCGGTATCGGCGGAAGCTACCTCGGCGCAAGAGCGGCTATCGAATTCCTGAAGTCGCCCAACTACAACGCACTCAAGAAAGACACACCCGACATCTACTACACGGGCAACTCCATCAGCTCTACAGCTTTAGCTGAGCTTCTTGAGATCTGCGAGGGCAGAGATGTTTCCATCAACATGATCTCGAAGTCGGGCACAACGACAGAGCCTGCTATCGCATTCAGAGTTCTCAGAGAGATGCTCGAAAAGAAGTACGGCAAAGAGGGCGCAAAAGAGAGGATCTTCTGCACAACAGACAAGGCAAAGGGTACGCTCAAGCAGCTTGCAGACCGTGAAGGCTACGAAACATTCGTAGTTCCGGACGATGTAGGCGGCCGTTACTCCGTTCTTACGGCAGTAGGTCTTCTTCCGATCGCAGTTTCCGGCGCAGACCTTGACGCTCTTATGGCAGGCGCTGCAAAGGCTCAGGCAGACTTTGACAACGACGACCTTGCAACTAACGAGTGCTATCAGTACGCAGCTATCAGAAACGCTCTTTATGCAAAGGGCTACACAACGGAGATCCTCGTTTCCTACGAGCCTTCGTTCACTATGATGAGCGAGTGGTACAAGCAGCTCTTCGGCGAGAGCGAGGGCAAAGACAACAAGGGTATCTTCCCTGCTTCCGTTACATTCTCCACAGACCTTCACTCGATGGGTCAGTACATACAGGAAGGCAGAAGAAACCTCTTCGAGACAGTCGTTTCGTTTGAGAAGCCCAAGAAAGAGATCACGATCGGCACAGATCCCGAAAACGTTGACGGACTCAATTTCCTCTCCGGCAAGGGTATGTCTTTCGTAAACCAGAAGGCTTTCCAGGGCACAGTTCTTGCTCACAACGACGGCGGCGTTCCGAACATCGTTCTCAACGTTCCCGAGATGAACGAGAGCGAGCTCGGCTACCTCATCTACTTCTTTGAGAAGGCATGCGCAGTAAGCGGTTATCTGCTCGGCGTAAATCCGTTCAATCAGCCCGGTGTTGAAAGCTACAAGAAGAACATGTTCGCTCTTCTCGGCAAGCCCGGCTATGAAGATGCCAAGGCTGCTCTTGAAGCAAGACTTGGCTGATAATTCGATATTACGAAACGTAAAAATATTTTAAAACGAAAGGAAAGATTGTAATGGTAACATTATTGATCGGCAAAAAGGGTTCAGGCAAGACAAAGAGACTCATCGAAGAAGCTAACGCAGCAGTTGCAGCTTCCAAGGGCAGCGTAGTAGTTGTAGAAAAGGGCGCTAAGCTCACATACGACCTCACTCACAAGGCTCGCCTCGTAGACAGCGACGCATACAAGATCAGCGGTTACGAGATGCTTTACGGCTTCATCAGCGGCATGTGCGCAGGCAACTACGATATCACAGATATCTTTGTTGATTCCACATTCAAGATCGCAGGCGACGACAAGGCTGCACTCGCAGAGTTCGTAACAAAGCTCAACTCTCTTGCAGACGAAGCAAGCACAGCTATCACGCTTCTTATCTCCTCTGCAAAGGAAGATCTTCCGGCTGATATCAGTGCAACTCTTGAAGAGATGTAATTATTGACTTAAAAGTATTAACGCTCCCGAAAGTACAGTGTGCTTTCGGGAGCGTTTTTTATTCGTAAAACTCTGTATCGGTATCATCGGAAACTGTTGAATCCGTTTCAACATCTGTTTCTGTATCTGTCTCTACCTCAATATCGGTATCGGTCTCCTCGATAGGTTCCGTTATCTCTGTCGATGTATCCGTTTCCGGTTCCTCGATAGGCTCAGGCTCCACAACACGCTGCACCGTTTTGGAAACGGGATACTGCGAAAAGTGCGGCGTGTTTGATATCGGATAGCCGTAACGTGTCAGAAGCTCATCGACCGTTACGAAAACATACCCCTGCTGCTGTAGGATATCTATAGCCTGCAAAGCGCCGTCAACGCTCGTTTTGTACAGATCGTGAAGCAGAACTATGCTGCCGTCTTTGCAGTAATTGAGCATATTCGAGCGGACGCTGTCGGTGTTTCTTGACTTCCAGTCAAGCGTATCGACCGACCAAACAGTAAAGGTCTTGTCAACAACAGAAGCCATATATCTTGAGTACGATCCGTAAGGCGGACGGAAAGCCGTTGCCGTCTGACCGCACGCTCTTTCAATAGCGGCGTCTGTTATAGCTATCTCGTTTGACCATGTGTACTCCGAATATGAAGTCATGTTGATATGATTGTAAGTGTGGTTTCCTATCTGATGGCCGCTGTCGGCGATAAACCGAACAAGCTCGGGGTATCTGTCAGCATTGCTGCCGACCATGAAAAACGTAGCCTTTGCACCCCTTGCGTTAAGCCCCTCAACAAGGCTTTGCGTATAGATGCTCGGACCGTCGTCAAACGTCACTGCGATCGCTTTTTTGCCGTCGAGCGTGTCGGTATCGATGATAAGCCTGCCCTGATCGTCAAACTCTTCCGTCACGACAACAGTTTCCGGAACAGGCTCGACATATTCCTGCTGCACGGGCTGCTGTGCAGGCGCCGGAGGATCCGAAACCGGAGCTGCCGTATTTGAAGCAGGCGCCGCCGCTGCTGTTCCGTTATGAACAGCCGGAGCCGATGAAGAAGCCTTGCTCGACGATGCTTTGCTTGAAGCCGCCTTAGCCGAAGAGGCTTTGCTCGAAGATGCCTTGCTTGAAGTATCCTTTTTGCTCTCTGTTTTGCTTGAAGCATTCTCTTTTTTGCTCTCGTTTTCATGAGAAGCAGACGACGTGTCGATATCCGTATCGGTATCGGCGGTTACCGATACGCTCGATGTATCGGCCGGCGGAACAGGATCGTTTTTCCTGTTATTAAGCATGATGCCGTTTACTATCATTGCCGCCATGATACCTACCATGATAACAGACCCCGCTATTGCCGGGATCATGCTCTTATTGAACCGCTTTTTCTTAACAACTACAATCTCATCATTATCCATACGCTCACCTCTTGTTTTTCTTCCGATATTATATCAGCATAAATTAAAAAAGTCAAATGACAAAGCATACGCTTCATCATCTGACTTTTATCGCTCAATGCGTAGTGCGGTGCTGCCTTTAAAACAAGCACGCAGTGCGTCCGAGATTATTCAATATTCAGTTTTAAGTTTTAAGTCAGCGAATGAAGCGAGCAACTCCACACTCCACACTCTATTATCTGAACGCCACCAGAACGTACTGATACGAGCTGTTGTTAAGCTCCCAGTTCATGTTGCCTATCGTGGTATTGTGTACGGTAAAGCGGTTCGTTGAGATGCCGCAGGCAGCGCTTGAACCTGCATTTGCCGCTGCTATCGCATAGAAGATCCACTGCGTTCCGTTGTCATGATATGACAGCGGCTCGTCTATCGGGAAATACAGCACAAGCTTAGGCGTAAAGTCGAAATCGAAATTTCGTGTCGCTTCATCTGTTCCCTGGTATACCGAAACAACGTAAGGATCGGATACACGGGATTTTTCCGTCAGCGACAGATGCGAGCCTGCATCGCTCGTGTGCATCCATAAAGCTGTATCGATCAGAAAGTTGTCTCTTACGAAATCGCTTCGTGTGGGCTTGTCCGTACCCGACCAGTTATTGAGGTTATAGTGATCGGTCCTGTTTGTTGATGCCATTGTTATTCCTCCTCGTATTTATCAAGCTCGTTCCAGCTGAGATCCAGTGCGTCCCATTCGTCAAAGGACTTTTCAAGAGCGTCGTAGCCGTCCCAGTCTATTGTTCTGAACTCTATAGTAAAAGTCAGATGACACGGCAGAAAAGCCGCCGCTCTTGCATTGATATATTCTCGCTCCACAGGCGAATACTCACGCTCTCCCGGCACAATGAGCATTTCATAATGCTGCGGGTCTTCCGTGATATCGCATTCAAAGCCGAGCGAATCAAAAAAGCGCTGAACGCCGCCCGGGGTGTAGTCGTTAACGCTCACATTAAACAGCGTTCTAAGCATCTCACGGCGCTGCGAAAGATCAAGATCATCTCTCGCAGCACCGATCATTCTCTCATAAACCTCAAGCCCCGTATCCTCTGCCGTTTGTAAAAAGCACTCTCCTATCGCCTTGCTTATGTCCTGCGTAAGCTCGTCAAATTCCGCCGAATACGTCCGAAGCTCCTTGTTGACATTATCGCTTATGTTGAGCGAGTACATTCCTATCGGTCTTAATGACCTCTTCATATTATCAAGAGAACCCATATCAATCACGCTCCGATATCGAAACGGAGCCGCAGCGTGCAACACAGTTTTCTGCGATCTCCGAATCATATGTAAGTCTGTCTATAAACGAAAAATCCTTTACGCCATCTACGTGAGCGACCGCTTCTGCAAGGCTCGTGACGTAAACATTCTCTCCGCCGCCGAGCGTTGACATGTAGCTTTTCAAAGCCTCTTCACACTGCGCTTTTACCGCCGAAAAATCATAGCCCTTTCTGACCGAAAGCTGCATGTAGATATTGTACGTCAAAATAGTTAGCGACTGCACCGAAACGTCTACATTCACCTCACGCTCGCTTAAAAGCTTCTCCCTCACCGATCTTATGAGCGTAGGATCGGTAACAGGCGATTCATCGGTTATATACACATCGACCGTTCCGGGTCCTCTTCGCTGAGGGATAACGCCCACCGCCGTAACGCCGTCTACCGAAAGCGCCGTGTTCTTGTAAAATGCAATATTTGTTCCGTTCGGTATATTGCAAAAGCTGTCGATAACACGCTCACGAAGCGCTTCATCGCTTTCACGGTCTGCTCCGTGAACTGTCCTTTCGTCATTCTCAACTCTTGAAACGCCCGTGACAGGCGTTACTATAACGCAGATATTCATCTCTGCAACGTTGCCCTTCGCTCCTATCTCAAGCGCTCTGACCGGCGCCCTTGCAGAAAGCCTGCCAGATGTTATCGTTGTATCTTCGACCGTCTCAAACCTAACGGGATCGTCACCCGCCGTGGCGCATATCGTGCCCTGCGGCACTGTCACATCAAACGACATCTGATAAGGAAGATAGAACTCCACCTCTCCCTCGGCTTTTCTGCCCTCTTTTCTTGTAATCTGCCTTTGAAAAGCGTGGCGGTCGAGCCACTCGCCCTCGGCAGTGTTCGGGAACATCTGATGCTTTAACCATTCAAGCTGCGCATACGCCGAAAAAAGCTCCCCTGCAAGCACACTGATACGCACGCCTATATCGGACGCTTCATCGGGTTCCACACCCGTAAGCTCCGTATACCTGCTCTTCATTGAGCCGAGTATCTCTTCATATGTTTTCATGTATTATCACCTCCGCTGATATATCGGGGCTGCTTTCAAGCGAAAAGCAAAGCCTCGGACGAAATGCGCTTCTGTCTATCGCAGCCTGTGCAAGGCGTATATCTTCACGATCGGCAAGAGCTTCACGGCACAAAACAAGAAGCCGCTCGTCTTCGCCGTCTGAATCAAGAAGCGCCTGATGATCCGCCCCAAGCTCTCTGTTGTATTTGAAAGACCCCTTGTTCACGGAAAGAACAAAAGCCGCATTCTGGCGGCGCTCATCCTCACCGAAAACCGCTTTCGGGCGGCCGCCCTCATCAAGCATATGGTCTCCGTTTGTTATGTATGTATCCAAAATTACCGCCTCCGCTGTAATACTATAAAACCGCTCGCTTACTATTCACTGCTCACCGAGCGAGTGAAACGAGCGGTCACATCTCTTCCCCGTTTATAAGCACTCTGCCGTCGTTTTTCAGAACTATGCTCGCACCGCCTTTTGAAAAAAGCCCTATCTCCCCCGGTTCAAGCTCAAGATCGCCGCCGCTTTTACAGCCTATAGAGCAAAGCGTTCTGCCGGCTTTTATCACAGCCGTTGTCTCACCTTTTGGCGGTACGCTTTCGATACCGTAAGGCAAAAACGAAACGCAGCTGCTCTGCATTCCCGAAAGCCTGACCGTCTTGCCGTCGGAAAATGCAGTCTCCGCCGTAAAAGCATCGGACGTCTGTGCATTTTCCGCTATCGATTCCGATATCCACATAGTTTACAGCTCCTTTCCTTCCGAAAGCGTAACGGTCGTTCTGCCCGATCCGCCGCTTTCAACATACTTCGTTTTATAAACCAAAAGCCTGCCGCCGTTTACCTCGGGAAGAGAGACATACGCCCCTCTTCCCACTGCGTCGCCTAAATATCCGCTGCACAGAAGCGATACGGTGAGCGCTCCCTCTTCGCCTTTTTCTATGATTCGGTCTGCATCGGAAAGAGTTCCCGTGCGGCTGTCGGAAAGATCGATCCTGCGTTCTCTTACGATCCCGTCCTCTGCCGCTCTTTCGTTCGATACAGTGACCATGCCGCCGCTCGTTCTTGCAAACACCTTTGATATCCTTTTGCAGCGCTTTACCTTTACGGATGCCTGCGAAAAGAAAACGCCGCTTTCGTTGTCAAACACGATATCTTCTCCTTCAAGATACGTATCCGTTCTGAATCGTCCGGTAAAATCTATTCTCGGAACACTTGAAAGGAACGTCCTGCAGAACGTATTGACAGCCGCCCAGTGCGACTGCCCTCTCATAAGCGTCATAGTGCCGCCCGTGCGCTTTGACTTAACTTTCTGCGCAGTACACTCACATATGCCAAACGGCAGGATATGCTTTGCGGCGATCACATCTGAGGTCGGGTCGATATACTGCCCCGGCTCGCACTCATTGTCAAGCAAAAGTGCAGCCATGCTTCTTGCATAAACCGTGACCTTTCTCTCTGCGCCGTCATACCTTGCCGTGACCTCGTCCACAATGCCGGCAAACAACACTCCGTTTTCGGCTTTCGCCTCTTTGAGCGCTTCAAAGCCGTCCTGCACAGCATATATCTTCCAAAGATCAAGCGGCACACTGCCCGAAAAGGTAACGGTCATATCATCGGCAGGAACGCCGTATTCGCTGTTTATCTCAACTCTTATTGCTGCGTCAAGCTTTACTGTGCCGCTGCCGTTTTCTCCGAAAAAGATCAATACAGTCTCACCCTTTCACCCTCATTAAGCGAGTCTATGAAGCGTATGTGAGGATTAAGCGCCGTAAGCTCGTTTATGCTCATGCCCTCCTCGTAAGCTATATCCCACAGATCCTCGTTTTCTTCTGCTGTACGATACGGAGCATTCTTCACCTTCGGCTTTTCTCCGCCGTGTACCGAATCGAACGCAAAGCTTATGCCGATATATCCTGCCTTTGGTTCGCACAGCATAGAAAGCTCCGTAAGCACTGCCCTGACCGCCCCTACATACGGCACCGAGAGCACAGATGCTTTGCGCTTTGCGTAGGCGTTCATCAGCTTTGTAAAGTCACGGGCGCAGTTTTCTCCGTAAAGCTCGCCTGTTCCCGTTATCTTCACCGGGCCTTGAAGTATATTCCCGGAAAGAAGCTTTCCCGAAGCGAGCCGCTCGTTTTTTACGTCGTTTTTTCTTGTGATCTTAAGCGTTTTCGGGTCGTGCGAGAAAAACACGCCGTCAAAGCGTGTCATAGGTATTCCCATCAGATCGCCTCGCTTTCTCGCAGACTGCCGTCATACCTGCGTGCCTGCCGCTCGTAATGCTCCGAAAGCTCCTCTGCACGGCCGCTTTCTTCCTCTTCTCTTTTGTCGTCATTCATATGTATATCCTCCGTCATATCATGTAATGGGAATATCGGGCGGAAGCGGATCGGGTTCGATATACCGATCGCTGTATCCCCTTACAACGACTGTCGCTTTCTTAGTCTGATCGTCGGTGCTTTCAACGCAGTAACAATCGTCAAACGACATACCGTTCACGGTCAGTCTGAACCGTCCGCTCTCCGCAAGATCGTCAATAAACAGCACAGGCACCTCGGGCAGCGTGATATCGTAAACATTTTCTCTGTTTATGATATCGGTCGGGATCTCGTCAAAGATCGTCATAACGGGGTAATTACCGAAGTTCCTCTTTATCGTGTAATGAGAGATACCGCAGCTTACTGTCTTGCCGGGATCATTTTCAAAAAGCTCCGCACGAAAGTAAAACCGCTTGCTCTCGTTTTTGTCGGCAGCAGCCGAAACAGCGCATGTAAATGCACGGTCGTTCCGGTTATACTTCACTTCTCTGACCGCAACGTTATCAAGCTTAACGGGGCAGTCACTGCTTTTCAGAAGCTCCGACACCTGCTCCGCCTCATTGAAACAGCCGATACCTCCCGCAGCAAGCGGAACGCACACCGATACGATAAGCTCCATCCTGCCGTTTTCGATACTCTGAGGCATTACGAATACGGTGTTCCTTTTAAGCGGCTGCTCGGCAGCAGCGGGAGCAAAAGCAGTTGTAACGTTATACCCCGTCAGCGCTTCCGACAAGTATTCACAGATAAGCTCTGTAAGCTCAGTCATTATACATCACCTCTTACACGGCGGAACACCGCTCTGCAATAGACCGCTGTTTCGCCAAGATAATACATATCCGCACTTTCAAGCGAGTAAAGAATACTGCCGCTCTCCATTGAAAAGCCTGTGGGCAGCACCGTCAGGTCATTTTCGGCTTTGCCGATGTACAGATACTTCCTCTCATCGTAAAGCCCTTCCTCTTCACACGTTCCGGAATAGCTGCCGTATTTGTAACGAAGCGGCTGAAAAAAAGCCTTTACCGTGATCTCATTATTGTCATCGAAGAAGCGGCACGAAACGCCGTTTTTTTCGATAATATCGTCGATCATGTCTCTGTACATACCGTCTCCATCCTTCCGAAAAGAAAATCATCGTCCGAAAACAGCTTTGAACACGGTTCAAGGGCACACAGAAAAAACGCATACGCCTCCTTAACGCCCGTGTCGGTCTGAATACTCACCTCGCCTGCTTTGAATGATGAAAGATTCCCCCGTGCGGCGACCACCGATTTGTAGTTGTAAAACGCCAGGGCTGCTGCCGCAGCTTCAAGGCAGCGGCAGTTTTCCTGTGTGTCGAGGTCTTCTCTGACACGGCGGTGAATATTCTCAAACGCATCCTGTATAAGCTCGTCCCACACAACAGAAGTTTCAGACGAAAGCCCTGCAAGGGACAAAAAGCGCTCTCTTACGTTCTCGATATCCATAATGCTCCCCCTTACTGCGTGGAAAGCGAAAGCACGGCAGACGCATCGTTGAAGATCTTCGCAAAGCCGGAAATATAGGTCACGGTAGCTCTTTCAAGCTGTCTGTCGATAAGCTTGTCATACTCCGTGCATACGTCGCCTGCGATGACCATTTCGAGCGCATAGTCCTTATCAAGACCGATAATGCTGCCTGCCGTCATTGAAGGCGCATGGATAAGCTTTGCACCGAGCGGAGTTATCATCTCGCCTGTTGCATGGAAGTCATGACCTGCAAACGAATCCTTCATCTCCGTCATATTGAGCATAGTCTTGACCTGAGCTGTCGGTGCGATAAGCGTAGTAAGACGGTAAGGCGGAAGCACGCTCCAGAGCTTCACAAGGTCGGAATAAGAAAGCGTTCCGTTCTCATCGACTGTGTATGTTGCTGCGGCGTTGGAGTTTCCGTCGCCGTTTACTATAACGTTGATAGCGTCCAGGAGATTCATCTTTGCAATGTAAGCGCCGATCTGCTTGAGCATGATCGTAAAGATATCGAGTCTCTGGAAGCGGATCGCCTCGTAGCTGCCGAGAAGCATTCTGCCACGCTTTTTAAGCGAGATAAGATTCGACTGAGTTGTGATGCTCGTCTCGGGGATAACTGCACCCTCGTTGACGATCTGCGCTTCAAGGTCGCTGTCGTTCGGAACAGATGCGATGGAGCGGTAATCCATGCCTTCGATATGCGTTCTTGCCGCCACGATATCGCCGAGAACATCACGCTGCGTCATGCCCTGATGAACCGCTCTGCCGATGTATTCGGGGAAAAGCGCCGCAGCAGAGGATGTCTGGAAAAACTTCTCAACGCTGTCGCTGCCGGGACCCGACACCTTGATGTCGAATCTTTTGAGCTGACGCTGAAATGCATCAAGGCCTTCAAGAGAAGTACCCTTGTAGTTCTCGCTCGGATCAAGCTTTTCGAGCGTCTCGGTAAGGCCGTAACCGCCGGGCTTGTACATTCCCTTTTCGATAGTAAGATTTTCATAAATTGCCATAATCTTCTTCCTTTCTCAGATAGTATACTGCTTCATTTTAGCCGCTTCGATATCACGGCTGCTGTTGTCTTTTTCGCATGCGGTCTGCATTCTTGCAGGAAAACGCTTGTCGGCTGTCTTTTCAAAGCACCCCTTGAGCTTCAGAAGCTCATCGACCGAAAGCCCCTTGACCATGCTTTCAAGAAGTGCGCTTTCAATGCCTATCTTTGCCGTTATGCCTGCCTTTACCGTTTCGAGCCGAAGCACAGATCTGTACCTCTCGCCCTCATCGGCTTTCGCTCTGAGCGATTTGATGTAGTCGGCTATCTCGCTTTCACCGCTGCTTTCAAGGTCTGTGCAGAGCCTTTTGAACGTTGCTTCGTCTGTAAAGCTTTTCACAACGCCTGCTCTTCTCTGCGCAGGAACAGCTGTAAACGACCATTCGTAAGCGTCGGTCGGCTCGTCAAGAACGCCGCAGCAAAATCTGCCGTCGTAGTGTTTGCCCTTACGGTGGCTGCAAGCGCCGATGCGCATATCCTCGCCGCATATAGAGCATGTACATTTTGCGATACCGCAGCCAACGCTCACTTCCTTTTTGATGCCGCTGTCGAGCATCGCTATCAGCTCCTCGGAGCTTTTGCAGACGGGGATATACGCCTTTGCGGTAACTCTCTTATACGGCGTACCGTAAACGGTAGTCTTGCCGTCAACGAACTCTGTTTTGCAGTCGTATATCCTCGCCACCTGATTTTTCGCCGACGGGTCATGATCGTAGATACCCGTAACGCCGATGAACATCTTTGCAAGCGTATCAAGGGCGCTGTCGGAAAAATGCTCGTTATCTCTGTCAACATCGTTGTCGCAGAGAACGACGCTGAATGTATAAACATCATCTGCGCCAAGCTCTTTTCTGGAATACTTATTGATAAGCTCCAGCTCCTGTTCGGATACATTGTTTTTTGATTCGTTATCCATTCGTTCCTCCTGTCTTAACTTTAAACTTTCGGCTGTGCGGCATTGCTGCTTTTCGTTTTCTCCGACCGGCACATTGGCTTCGCCTCGTGCCTGCTGTATTTATATCGCCGATTACATTTTTGGTGCTTCGCACGCTGTTATTATTGCGTTGATTTCACTTTTTAATAATCGTGCTTTCTTTTTTCGGGGCTGCTCGCCCCGAACCCTCGGCAGCTTTTTTGAAAAAAAGCTGCGCAAAAAACTTTTGGCTGTGCGGCAATATGCTTTCTTTCAGATCCAGCCGGACGGTACTGCCTGCAGGCGCTTGCCTGCAAAAGGGGGAAAAAACTTTCGGCTGTGCGGCATTGCTGCTTTTCGTTTTCTCCGACCGGCACATTGGCTTCGCCTCGTGCCTGCTGTATTTATATCGCCGATTACGTTTTTGGTGCTTCGCACGCTGTTATTATTGCGTTGATTTCACTTTTTAATAATCGTGCTTTCTTTTTTTTTCGGGGCTGCTCGCCCCGAACCCTCGGCAGCTTTTTTGAAAAAAAGCTGCGCAAAAAACTTTTGGCTGTGCGGCAATATGCTTCTTTTCAGATCCAGCCGGACGGTACTGCCTGCAGGCGCTTGCCTGCAAAAGCTGCGCAAAAAACTTTTGGCTGTGCGGCAATATGCTTTCTTTCAGATCCAGCCGGACGGTACTGCCTGCAGGCGCTTGCCTGCAAAAGCGGGGCAAAAACTTTCGGCTGTGCGGCTTACAGCCTTTTTTCTATCTCCGCCGCCTGAGCATTATACAATCTCGCCTTAGCAAGATCAAGCTCGTCCTGAAGATTGATGTTATCCCACACAACATTGAACTCACAGTCAAAGCCGTGAAGCTGCAGCCAGATATTCACTATCCTGCCGATCACAACATCAAGTATCCGCCTGTAGTATTCAAGCTCGCTCGTAAGTATATCCGCCTGCTGACTGCTCATACGCTCCGTTGTACTCCATGATAGTCCCAGCAGAAACGGCGGAACGGAAAGCTTTGCAATGATCTGCTCCAGCATCTGACGAACAGGAACTTCGCTGTCAAGTATCTGATTATCAGCGCCTATTACTTTGATGGAAACATCGCCGACCGAAACAAAGTCGCTCACGCTCTCTTTATCGCGCATCGCTTTGCTCCACTCTTCGGCTATCTGCTTTGCACGGTTTTTACTCAAAGAGCGGTCGCCCTCGCTGCTCGGCTTATACGTAACGGCGAATCGGATATTACCGAGACGTTCCCAGTTCACGCCTATTGCCGAGTATATCTTCATGAGAACATCGCTCACAAATGGCAGACCGTGAAGCACCGAAACACCTGCAAGCCTGCCCGGTTCGGGATTCAGCGCCGACATCAGCAAAAGCTCCTGACATTCAAACGGCTCATTCTGCCCGAAAACACCGGGGCGGCACAAAACAGCGTCGATCATATTGTCATCATATTTCAGCTCGACATTTTTAAGCGGCACGTTTTCAATGGAATAAATATCACGTCCGCTGCCTGTCAGAACTATCTCGCCAACCGCCGTGCCGTATGTAAGAAGCTGATCGAGATACACCGAGATAAACTTGTATATACCGCCGCCTCCCGTACCGACGTTCTTCAGAAAGCCGTTGAGTTCCCGTTCAACAGCTTTATCGGAACAGGCTACCGAAAAGCTTCCGATAAGCCTTACCGTCTTGTCGAGCGCAGCGTCTATAACAGGCACCTTTTCCCGAAGCTCCCTGTAAAGCTCATATTCGCCGAACGGCATAACATGACCGAGCGGACGGCACATCTCTCTTCCTGCCGTCTGCAAAACGGTAGTCGGAGTTTCGTCCTCATACTTTTGTCTGCGTTTTATACGTTCTAAAATTTTCAACCGATCACCTCGTTTCTCTGCGGCAGACGGCGGCAACGGCAAACACATCGTCGTCGCCCGACATCATATCGGTAACAAAGTACCTGATATCGTCCATCGCATGGTCATTCTCTTTTACGGGACAGTCCTTACCCCCGTTTTCGTCCCAGCGGTAAAGCGAAAACTCACGCATCGAAGCTTTGCAGGTGTTGCAGATCTTTATCCTTCCCTCACGCAAAGCGCACGAAACATTTCTGATGCCGTCGATCACCTTATTGTCTGCACGAACAACATTGAACTTAGCGTGGCGGCGAATAGTCTGAATAAAGCTTGCCGCCGACGGATCGACTATCACACGGTCGATCGCTCTGCCGTCCGCTAAGTTTTCAAGCCCCCGATAATGCTCCTCATCCGTTTTCTGAAAGCCCTCCGCTCTTGAATCGTAGTAGTATTCGTCTATCCTGTACCACACGCCGTCAAGCAGCCCCCACAGTCCGAACGAAGAAGGATTTACCGTTCCGTAGTCGCACGATATAACATACCGCTCGAACTCATCTTTGGGAACGGCGCAGAAAGCTTTCTCGCTGTCCATAAACGGATAAACTGCTCCTGCCGCCGCACACCATCTGCCCTCGACAAATCTTTTGTAAAATGCGCCCGAATACAAGCTTTTGTACCGTTCTCTGATCTCGCTTGACAAAGACGGGTTGTCGTCCATAGTAAAGTGAAGATAGAGCGCATTCTTCTCTTTTGCTTTGAGTATCCACTCCTCACGGAACCAGTGCTGCGGATGATCGGGGTTACAGTTGAACCAGCAGCGTGAACCTGCAACGGAACACCTTGCAAGCGCCTGTTCAACGAACGATCTCGGCATGAGCGCCACCTCGTCGAGAAGAATCCCCGCAAGCGTCATGCCCTGGATGAGCGACGCCGAGCTTTCGTCCTTGCCGCCGAAGTAGTAGAACCTGTTTGTTCTGCCGTCTATCGAGATATCGACATAGTTTTCCGAAACACGCTCCTTGCACTTGAAGCCAAGCTCCCTCACCGTCGCAATAACGGGCGTTATGATGTTCCGTCTTACTGAGCGTATCGTTTTCGAGCATACGCCGAACGACTGCCCCGAAAAGCGGTAGAACGACCACAGCACGAACGAAAGGCTCATCGAAAGCGTTTTTCCGCTTCGCACTGCGCCGTCACAGATTATCGAAGCTTTATCGAAATCGGGGCTTTCCTTGTTCCACCACGTCATAACACGAAGCTGCTTTTCGGAAAACGACTCAGGTATCATCGCTGCCGCCTCCGATCCTGCCTGCACTCTTTGTCAGTGCTTCATAAAAGCTCGAAGCGGCGTCACCGCTTTCGGGGATATCTCCGAGCTGTTCGAGCGCTTTCAGTCTGTCAAAAAACTTGATCTCCATAGCGCCGTCTTTAGGTCTTTTGATCTCCGCAACATTGAAAAGATCGAGCGCTCCCACATCGGGCACATCGTCGCCGCTGCTCATCAAAAGCCGAAAGGCGTCTGCGGTACTGCCGAACGCAAGCCGCTCGTAACCGAGCATCGCTCTTTTCCTGCACGAAAACCTGTTCCTGCACTCAACGCACACCTCGTCACACCTTTCGGGATCTTTCTTACGTCTTTTCAAACCATTCCTCCCTGCTGCAATATTTGAAAGCTTTCACCTATACCCTAAAAAACAAAAAAAGTTGCATACAACTATGCAACAAACTCTCTATTTTCTTAAATTTTTTATTTTCTGCTTTTCATATCAAAAAAATGCCGCTTTTTTATGCTAACCGGCAGAACTCGGCATAACCGGGTCGTTCACAAATTATTTACTTCAAAAAGGGCAAACAAACGGCAGACAACTAACAGCATAAAAACCGCATAAACATCACAAAAATCGAGAAGCCAAACGAATGAAATGACAGCCAAACGACAGACAAGCGACAGACAAGCGACAAACAAGCGACAGACACCGTTTCATTATATAGAGAAGAAGGAAAAGAATATAAAGAATATTAAGAAAGAGAAGAAGAGAAGAACGGCCGAAGCCGTCTTCTCTCTTGTCTGAAAAATAGCTATTGATTTTGTATTAGTTCTCACAAAGCAATTCTTTATTCGCTGCCATGAGATAAACTCCAAGTTTGAAATACCAATATAAAAATCAGGAGCGAAGCGACTCCGCAATTGTCCATTATCCATTGTCAATTGTCAATTAAAAAAACGGCGGCCTGCAAAACACAGACCGCCTCATTTTATAAAGTATTAGATCACTCTTCCGTCCACTCAAACGTGCTTGAAAGGAGCGTTGTTTCTTCTGCGGCTACCGTCAGTATGCCGCCTTCTGTGTGACCCTTTTTCTCGCTGCCGTCAGGCAGAAGCACAGTGCAGTCACACGGCTTTACCGCTGTTATAAACGGGATATGCCCTGCCATAACGGCAAGATCGCCCTCGCTGCCCCTTACAGTCAGCCTTGCAGCGTCGCCGCTGAAACGGTTGCCGTCCGGGGAAGATATAGTCAGTCTGAATGTACTCATCATTCTGCCTTTCCGGACTTTGAAGCCTTTTCAACAACATCGTCGATGGTGCTTGCAAACAGGAACGCCGACTCGGGTATCTCGTCGTGCTTGCCTTCGAGTATCTCTTCAAAGCCTCTTATCGTCTCCGAAAGCGGAACGTAAACGCCCTCGATACCCGTGAATTTCTCGGATACATGGAACGGCTGCGAAAGGAATCTCTGAACCTTTCTTGCACGCTGAACGAGCAGCTTGTCCTCGTCGGAAAGCTCGTCCATACCCATGATAGCGATGATGTCCATCAGCTCGTTGTAGCGCTGGAGAACTCTCTGTACCTCTTTTGCAACCTTGTAGTGACGCTTGCCGAGAATGTCGGGATTAAGTATACGGCTCGTGGATTCGAGCGGATCCACAGCCGGGTAGATACCCTGCGAAGCAATGCTTCTTGAAAGTACCGTCGTAGCGTCAAGGTGAGCAAACGTTGTAGCAGGAGCCGGGTCGGTAAGGTCGTCCGCAGGAACGTAAACTGCCTGTACGGAAGTGATCGAGCCCTTTTTCGTCGATGTGATACGCTCCTGGAGAGCACCCATCTCGTTTGCAAGCGTCGGCTGATAACCTACCGCCGAAGGCATACGTCCGAGCAGAGCCGAAACCTCCGAGCCTGCCTGTGTGAATCTGTATATGTTATCCACGAAGAGAAGCACGTCCTGTCCCTCTTCGTCACGGAAATACTCCGCCATTGTAAGTCCCGAAAGAGCAACTCTCATTCTTGCTCCCGGCGGCTCGTTCATCTGTCCGTAAACGAGAGCCGTGTTACCGAGAACTCCCGAATCCTTCATCTCGTTGTAAAGGTCATTGCCCTCACGGGTACGCTCGCCTACGCCCGTAAATACGGAAATACCGCCGTACTGCTTTGCAACGTTGTTTATAAGCTCCATGATAAGAACTGTCTTGCCGACGCCTGCGCCGCCGAACAAGCCGATCTTACCGCCCTTTGAGTAAGGGCAGATAAGGTCGATTACTTTGATGCCCGTTTCAAGTATCTCCGTAGAAGTAGCAAGCTCCTCATATTCCGGTGCGCTTCTGTGGATATTCCATCTGTCGCAGTCCTTCGGCGGCTCTTTCATATCTACGGTGTCGCCCAGAACGTTGAAAATACGTCCGAGCGTCTCTCTTCCTACGGGAACACTGATAGCCTTGCCCGTATCGGTAACGGGCGTGCCTCTTTTAAGACCGTCTGTCGAAGCCATTGCAATACAGCGAACTGTTCTGTCGCCGATGTGCTGTGCGACCTCAACTGTCAGCGTCTTTTCTTTTATCTGCATCGTGAGCGCATTGTATATAGCCGGAAGCTGACCCTCGTCAAACCGAACGTCAACAACAGGACCCATGACCTGCGACACGCTGCCAATCTTTTCGTTAGCCAATCAATTCACCCCTCTGTAAATTGAAAATGGAAAATTGAAAATGGAAAATTAAGGAAGCACTTCGTGCTTGATCTTATTATTTTTACGTAAGTTCTGCTTTTTCAGATGTCTAAAACAAAACAATTATATAGATTATTCCAACTATTCAATTTTCGTTTTTTAATAAATAAAGCGATTGAAAACGGAATATGAAAAAAGCTTGATCATAGATCATCAATAAAAAACAGGAGCGAAGCGACTCCGCAATTTTCCATTTTTCATTTTCCATTTTCAATTGATTCAGTCGTCTCCTGCGCCTGCTACGATCTCGGTGATCTCCTGCGTGATGGCGCCCTGACGTGCTCTGTTGTACTGCAAACGCAGATCGTCTATCATCATCTGAGCGTTCTTGCCGGCCGAATCCATAGCCATTCTTCGTGCAAGCACCTCCGCACAAAAACTCTCTCTGATGCAGCCGATAAGCTTGCCGTTGATGTATTCCGGAACTGCCGTTTCGAGGATAGTCATCTCGTCCGGCTCGAATATCGTACCGACAGCACTGTTTTCTTTCGGAGCCTCTATCGGCAGTATCCACTTGATATCGGCCTCCTGCGTCATTACGGAGATAGACTTTGTGTATATGATGCCGAGCTTTCCGAACTCACCTTCAAGATACTCCCTGCAAAGCTCCTTTGCAAGCTGTGCGCCGTCCTCCTGCGTAAAGTTCTCGCTCGTGATGAATCCCGTGCCGAAGCGGTCGCAGGCTCTTTTGCCTATCGGAATGATCTCTGCATTCGGGTACTGCTTTGCAAGACGGAACACATTTGCATTATAGCCGCCTGCAAGACCCCTGTCGCCTGCTATCACGATAAGCTTCGTCACGCCGCTTATGTTGCCCTTGATAAACGGGCTTTTGCGGCACTCGCTGCTTGAAGCAAGCTGCTTTACAACAGCCGACACCGCCTTTGAATACTGGCGGCTCTTGTTCATCTTCTCGGTGGCTCTGCGTATCTTGGACGATGCGACAAAGCCCATTGCCGTAGTGAGGTGCAGCGTGGAATCAACGCTTTTTATCCTCGTGCGAAGCGCTTTTGTATCTGCTCCCACATGATCACCTCTTCATTCCTTTGAGCGTGTTCTTAAGCGAATCTATATCGCTCTGATCGAAAAATCCCTGCTCTATGCGCTCAAGGAACTCCTTGTTCTCTGTGCGCAGCTTGTCGTAAAGTCTCTCCTCGTAATCGTGAACTTTGTTAACGGGGATATCGTTGAGATAACCGTTTGTAACGGCGTAAACGATAGCCACCTGACAGCCCACCTCAACGGGAGCGTTCTTAGTCTGCTTGAGCACCTCAACTATTCTTTCACCGAGCGCAAGACGTGCCTTTGTGTCTGCGTCAAGGTCCGAGCCGAACTGCGAGAACGCCTGAAGCTCACGGTACTGCGAATAGAGAAGTTTCAGTTCGCCCGATACCTTCTTCATGCCCTTTAACTGAGCCGAACCGCCTACACGTGATACGGAGATACCGGGGTTGATAGCAGGCATGATTCCCGAATGGAACAGCTCCGTTTCAAGGAATATCTGTCCGTCGGTAATGGAAATAACGTTTGTCGGTATATATGCCGATACGTCGCCTGCCTGTGTTTCGATTATCGGAAGAGCCGTTATAGAACCGCCGCCGAATTCATCGGCAACGCATGCCGCTCTTTCGAGAAGTCTTGAATGGAGATAGAATACGTCGCCCGGATATGCCTCACGTCCCGGCGGTCTGCGGATAAGCAGCGAGAGCGCACGGTAAGCTACGGCGTGCTTTGAAAGGTCGTCGTAAACTATAAGCACGTCCTTGCCCTGCTCACGGAAATACTCCGCCATAGCGCAGCCCGTGTACGGTGCGATGTACTGCAAGGGAGCGCTGTCTGCGGCGCTTGCAGATACGATTATCGTGTACTCCATTGCGCCTGCGTGAGCAAGCTCGTTTGCAAGCTGTACAACGGAGCTTGCCTTCTGTCCTATTGCAACGTAAATGCACAGAACGCCCGTATTCTTCTGATTGATGATCGTGTCTATTGCGATCTCTGTTTTACCTGTCTGACGGTCACCGATGATAAGCTCACGCTGACCTCTTCCGATAGGTATCATACTGTCGATAGCCTTGATGCCCGTCTGCATAGGCCTCGACACGCTTTTTCTTTCGATGATGCCGGGGGCTTCCGCCTCGATCGGCTTTGTTTTGTCACAGTGCGCAGGGCCTTTGCCGTCTATCGGCTCGCCCAAAGCGTTTACTACTCTGCCGAGCAGCGCCTCGCCTACGGGAACAGAAAGAACTCGTCCCGTTCTGCGAACTGTGGTACCCTCTCTGATATTGTTCGTATCGGAAAGGATAGCAACGGAAACAGTCTCGCTTTCAAGGTTCTGCGCCATGCCGTAGGAGCCGTCTTCAAATTCAAGAAGCTCGCTCGCCATACACTCACGCAAACCGTAAACTCTTGCGATGCCGTCGCCGACAAGCACTACCGTACCTGTCTCCGCCATTTCTATTTTAGAATTATAGTCTTTTATCTGTTTTTTGATTATGCTGCTGATTTCCTCAGGCTTACGGCTCATTTCTCTATCACTTCCTTCAAATCGTGCAGTCTTCGCCTTAAACTGCCGTCAAGCACTCTGCCGTCAACATAGACCACCATGCCGCCCAGCACCGAGCTGCTCGTAATACACTCCATAACGATCTTTTTTCCGCAAAGCTGTTCAAGCTTCTCTTTAAGCTTATCCTTCTGCGCCTGTTTGAGCGGCACGGCGGAGATAACTCTTGCCGTCGAGATGCCCTGCGACGCCTTGTAAAGCTCGTCAAAGTCCATTATGATCTTATAAACGCTGCGGATCGAATCTTTCCTGCAAAGTATCTGCAAAAACGAAACGACATACTCGCATACCGAACCGCCGAACGCCTCTTCAATGCCGTCAAGGCGTGCGTTTATGGGAATATTCGGCGAAGCAAGGAAATCTACGTAAGTCGGATTTCCACGAAACTGCGACAAAACGAGACGAAGGTCGTTATAGACCTCTTCGCAGATATTCTCTTCCGCTGCAAGAGCAAACAGAGCCTCTGCGTATTCCCTACTCGTATCAGTCATCGTTCTCACCCAAATTCTCTATAAACGAATCGATCAGCTTCTTGTGATCGTCGCTGTTTATCTCTCTTTCGAGTATCTTTTCGCTGAGCAGCGTCGATACTTCGGTGATCTCATGCTTGATCTGCGACTGAGCCTTCCTGACTTCAAGCTCTGCATCTGCCTTGGCTCTGTTTACGATATCGTCCGCCTTATCCTTGGCGCTCGCAACGATCTTGTCGCTCTTGCGCTGAGCCTTGTTCTTAGCTTCGGAGATGATCTCTGCCGCCTCGTCGTCAGCGCCTCTGAGCTTCTCTTCGTAAAGCTTTTTGGAACTCTGAGCCTCTTTGTCCGCCTGCTTTGCGCTTTCAATGCTCTTGTCGATGATGTCTTGTCTCTGCTTGAGCATGTTCTGAACAGGCTTATACAGGAACTTCTTCAAAAGAATGAAGAGTATCAGCAGGTTGCAGATCGAAATAATGATCTGCCATATGTTTATCGATATGACCTCTGATGATTGCATAATAACAACTCCAAGCTATCAGCCGAGCGTGTTCATCGTCTCGACCAGAATGTTAACAAGTCTGCCGGGTGCAAGGAAAAGAAGCAGGATAGCGATAACGAGCGCATAAAGACCTGTTGTCTCCGCAACCGCACAACCCATGAGCATAGTTGTTGTAACTGCACTTCTGCTCTCGGGCTGACGTCCGATAGCCTCACAAGCCTTAGCTACGGCGTTGCCTTCACCGATACCGGGGCCTATACCTGCGATCATTGCCAAACCTGCGCCAAGTGCGCAGCAGCCTAAAATAATACCTATTGCAAGTTCCATAATAAATATCTCCTTTGATTTTTAATATCGCCGCACGAACATAACCTTCCGATTTGCTGTGCAGGCTGAAAACATAATATGATCTCATGCCGCAAAGCGGCTTCCGAAACTTTTCTCTGTTCGCTTTTCACTATTCACTCTTGACCGAGCGAAGCGAACGTTTCAGTGAGATGCCGCCTGTCTTTTAAGCTTCTCCTTGTAGTCCTCCTCCGGGAAGCCCGATGCAATGTAGAGCATCGTCAGCATAGCAAAGATGAACGCCTGAAGAAGTCCGCTGAATATATCGAAGTAAACGGAAAGCACAGCCGGCAGACCGATCTGCAAAAACGGGAACTCCCCGAGGAAGCCCGGAAGACGTCCGAAGATCATCGAAGAGAGCGTCTGCAAGGCCGCAGCCACAAGCACCGATATAACGGAACCCGAAAGAATGTTTCCGTAGTGACGGAAAGCCATCGAAACGGGCGTTGCGATCTCGCCGATAAGATTGAGCGGAGTGAGAAAAGCCACAGGCTCGGCAAAGCTCTTGACGTAGTGCAGAAATCCGCACTTGCATTTGTAGTACGTTATCAGCACGAACACTAAAAGCGCCCAGCCGCCTACAACATTCAGGTCGCTCGTCGGCGGATACAGACCCACCAGCGTGAGCAGGCTTGAAAATGCCGAAAGCACCATGATAGCCGCCACAAACGGAGCAAAGCTGTCGAAAAACTCGCCCATATTGTCGGAAACAAGCTTTTTCGTCTGCTCGATACCCCACTCAACAATGTGCTGCCTCTTTGTAGGATGAGTAGCCGAAAGCCCGTGCGTTAAGTACAGGCACAAAAAGAACACCGACACGATAACTATCCACGAATTCACCTGCGACTCCGTTATAGGGAGCGGCTGCAGCGGCATATTTATCGTGAAGAATATCCGTGAGCCTTCAATGGCGATACCCTCGGCAGGAGGCGTAAAAAGGACATACAGCATCATGCCGAAAATAATCGGCAGTATCATAAGCGTTATCAGCAGAGCGTCTACCGCTTTGAATTTTGCGCTGTATCTGTTTTCATTCACTTTATTGATTCACCACCTTCATGTCCGGCTTCATCATCAGCCGGACCGCTTGCGATGTCACCCGACGGAACGTCTTTGTTTCCGAACAGCGGTCTGAACATGACCGCAATCCTCGGAAAAAACAAAGGAACAATCGAAGCGACAGGGTCAAAAAACAATACTCCGAGCGCACCGATCGCCAGCAGCATAAACATTCGCATCGACTGCGAAAAGCGCATAAGCTGCGAAGCGTCTTTTTCCTCTTTATCAAGGGCGTTCTGAACGGAAAGCCCCATAAGGAAGAAATTAAGCACCGCACCTGCTGCGGAAAGAAGATTTCCGAAAAGCACGTCGGGCTTCCAAAGCCCCGTTATCAAAAAGACCGACTCTAAAACCGCACTCAGTATCAAAGTCCACGATGCTATATATATCGTCTCTCTTACTACTGTTTCATCGGGCTTTTTCATGCTTTTCACCTCTTTCTTTCAATAGTGACCGATTGCCCGCTTAAGTAAACATTGACTAAATCCCGTCCTGCGGACTGAGCACCAAACTTGCTTGCATATTTTTGTCAAACCGACTTCAAAAGTCTTGAAATACGTCAGGCTGGTATGCACCCGCTTGCAAAATGCGCTAAAATTCTATTATAATTTTTCTTTTTGCACACAAAGCAAGTAATCGTAATTCATCAAATGCAGTGCGTATCTGTCTGCGGACACTGTCCGCAAATCTGACGGCGCAATTTTGGCACTTGATTTAATCAATGTTAATTATAACAAAAAGGATAATCATGTGCAATAGCCCCGACCGAAAATCGACCAAAATTTTTCTCGATTTTTTAGTCAAATTACTCTATATGCCCACCCTTTACCGCTTTTCAACGTCAGTATAACACAAAACTGACCAACAGTCAATACTTAAAATGACTTTTAGTCAGTTTTTCTGATTTTTATTTTACTTATTTGTATCATCTAAAAACTTTGCGATATGCTTTTTATTTTTTCAACAAGCCGGAAGTACACCGCCGGTATATCCTTAAACTGTTAATAAAAAGCCAAAAGCAAAGCGTCTTTGCCCGTTCCATATTTAAATCAAGCGGCGAAGCCGCTTCCGACATTCTTAAGTCTTAAGTTTTCAGTCTTAAGTAAGCGAGCGAAGCGAGCGCCTCAGACCATTTCCGCAATATCATAAATAAGCCTCTCCGACTTCTCCCAGCCGAGGCACGGGTCTGTTATCGACTTGCCGTAGATCATATCGTCGGCTTCCGTTATCTTCTGATTGCCGTCTTCGATGTAGCTTTCGATCATCAATCCCTTTACGATCTTTTTTATGTCGCCGTTCTGATGTATCGAGCGGATGACCTCTTCGCTTATGCGTATCTGTTCCAAAAAGCGCTTGCCCGAATTCGAGTGGTTCGTGTCAATGATAACAGACGGGTATTTCAGATTCGTCTTTGCGTATTCCTCCGAAAGCTGCAAAAGGTTCTCGTAATGGTAGTTCGATACGCTTCTGCCCTGCGGATCCTGGTAGCCTCTGAGAATGCAGTGAGCGTAAGGGTTGCCCGTACTTTCTACCTCCCAGCCACGATAGATGAACGTCTGCCTGCTCTGAGCCGCCGTAACGGAATTGAGCATAACGCCGATGTCTCCGCCGGTCGGGTTCTTCATGCCTACCGGAACGTCTATACCGCTTGCAGTAAGGCGGTGCTGCTGGTTCTCAACGGAGCGTGCGCCCACCGCAACGTATGAGAGCAAATCGGAAAGATATCTGTAATTTTCGGGATAAAGCATCTCGTCTGCGCTCGTAAGTCCCGTCTCGGCAAGCACTCTCATGTGCAGCTTTCTGATCTTGATGATGCCCTTGAGCATATCGGAATCGGACAGCGGATCGGGCTGATGCAGCATGCCCTTGTAACCCTTGCCGTTCGTTCTCGGCTTGTTAGTATACACACGGGGGATTATTATTATCTTGTCCTTTACCTTTTCCTGCACCTTTGCAAGACGTGAAACGTAATCCATAACGGACGTTTCGTAATCCGCCGAGCAGGGGCCTATCAGAAGCAGGAATTTGTCCGATTCGCCTCTGAAAACAGCCTTTATCATCTCATCACGTTCCTGTTTTGCCTGCTTCATTTCCTCGGTAACGGGAAAATCCTCTTTCAGCTCCTTCGGAACGGGAAGCTTTCTTTTAAATGTACAGTTCATGTTACGCTCTCCTTAACTCAATAGAATCTGTTCTTCGGTTCTATTGAACATACATTTGCCATTTGCCTTAAAAACGGCTTCAACACCACCTCAGTATAGCAGAACAGTCCGTAAAAGTCAATAAGACACAGATATAAAATTTTAGCAAGTTGAAGCTTTAAATCTATAAAATTTTACCGATTCTTACTCTTTTTCTTATAATAACTGTATTCCCCCGAGCATTAAAATTACACAAATTGTTCATTGCATTATTGTTTAAAACGTGGTACAATATACCATGTGTACTTGCATACTCATGCAAAGCATGAGTATGCTAATTGAAAATTGAAAATGGAAAACAGAAGATTTCGGAATCACTTCGCTCCTCTTATTAAATGTGGAATGGCGAATGCCGGAAGCACTGCGTGCTTCATTGTATATCAGATCATTCAGACTCGATAATTATTTCTCGGCAGCGAGTAAAGTTAGCAGTAAAGTTAGCTTTGCGGGAACTAATACAAATCAACCCGGTGAAGCCGAGTTCCGCAATTTTCCATTTTCAATTTTCCATTTTCCATTTACCAGAAGGGGGTCGTGATCGAAGTGGGCGCTAAAGTAACGCTTCTTGCATATACACCTATGCCCGAGCAGACCGTCGCAATGTCGGCAAAGCTCTGCTACTCAAAATCAGATATAGATTCCGTAAAGGAAGGTCTTACCGAAGAAAAAACGGCGGCGTTTATCGAAATGCTCAGCTCGCTCGGTCATCAAAGCCCCATCGAGCATGCTTCGTTCACGTTCGGCATAGAGGGCATTTCAAGAGCCTGCTCGCACCAGCTCGTGCGCCACAGGATAGCCTCCTACAGCCAGCAGTCGCAGCGCTACGTTGACGGCACATCGTTCGAGTTCGTAACTCCCCCGAAGATAGCCGAATCGGACGAGCTTTCAAAGCTTTACAACGAGGCTCTCGAAACGGAGATGAACGCTTACACAAAGCTTCGCAACGGACTTATGGCGGCAAATATCCGCTCGCTCATATCGAGCGACCCCGATAAATACCCCGAGCTTCAAAGCTCTGTCTCAAAAGCAGACGACGACCTTATCGAGGCTTTCAGAGCAGCCGACAAAAAGACCTGCTCCGCATTTGAAAAAACAGCTAACGAAGACGCACGCTTCATTCTTCCGAACGCATGCACAACAAAGATCATCTGCACGTTCAACGCACGAAGCCTTCTCAACTTCTTCGAGCACCGCTGCTGCAACAGAGCGCAGTGGGAGATCAGAGACGTGGCTCAGCAGATGCTTCTGCTCGTTAAAGAAGTCGCACCGCACCTGTTCGCAAAGGCAGGTCCGGGCTGCGTTTACGGCGCATGTCCCGAGGGCGCTATGAGCTGCGGCAGAGCGGCTGAGATAAAAAAGAAATTTGCACCGAAAAAGGCGGAAAAATAATGAGCGGCAAGCTTATAGTTATTGAAGGGCTCGACGGAAGCGGCAAGGCTACGCAAACGGAGCTTCTTTGCAAAAAAACAGAACAGCTCGGGCTTCGATACAGCCGTATCTCCTACCCGAACTACGACAGCCCGTCGTCGTCACTTGTGAAAATGTATCTCGGCGGCGAGCTTTCAAAGGATCCCGACGGCGTCAACCCTTACGCTGCTGCGGCTTTCTACGCTGTAGACCGCTGCGCAGATTTTCTTAAATACAGAAAAGAAGAATACGAAAACGGCGGCCTGTTCATTTCCGACAGATATGCCACATCAAACGCCGTTTATCAGACGTCAAAGCTCCCCCGTAACGAATGGGAAGCGTACATAAACTGGCTCGATGATTTTGAATACAACAAGCTCGGCGTTCCGAAGCCCGATCTTGTTATTTATCTCGATATGGATATCAGCGTTTCACAGAAGCTTCTTTCAAAGCGCTACAACGGCATTGAAAGCAAAAAGGATATCCACGAGGCTGACACGGAATTTCTCAAAAGATGCAGAGAAACGGCGCTTTTCGCCGCAAAAACGCTCGGCTGGCACGTTGTCCGCTGTGACGACGGCGAAAATCCCCGTTCACTCGAAAGCATCTCACACGACATATATGAAGCGGCAAGACCGTTTCTTGAATCATTATAACGGAGGTATATATCATGGTATTTGTATTTCTTGCAGACGGATTTGAAGAGACAGAAGCTATCGCCCCTGTTGACGTTATGCGCAGATGCGGAGTTGAGGTCTATACTGTAGGCGTTGATTCCAAAACAGTTACATCTTCTCACAAGGTCACCGTTACAGCCGATCTTTCGGCGGACGAGTGCCTTAAAAAAGCAGGCAAGCTCGAAGGCGTCGTTCTTCCCGGCGGTATGCCCGGAACGCTCAACCTTGAAAAGAGCGAGCTTGTTCAGAGCTTCGTTAAAAAGGCTCACGACGACGGCCTGATCCTCGGTGCTATCTGCGCCGCTCCGTCTATTCTCGGCCACCTCGGCTACCTCGACGGCAAAAAGGCTACCTGCTTCCCCGGCTTTGAAAAAGACCTTCTCGGAGCGTCTTATGTAAACGAGCCTGCCGTAACCGACGGCACCATCATCACCGGCAAGGGCGCAGGCGCAGCTATCGAGTTCGGTCTTGCACTCTCGGCTAAGCTGTGCGGGGCCGATAAGGCTCAGAAGGTAAGGGAGTCTATGCAATGTCCGTAAATAATATGGATATAAAATCGGAAAAGACAGAGCTTCGGAAAGCGACAAAGCAGGGCCGCAGCAAGATAGAAGGCGGCGTAAAAGCAGAGCTTGACGCAGAGATACAGAGCCGTGTCCTGACTCTTCGTGAATATATGCAGACCGATATTCTGTTTACATACGTCTCAAAGGGCATCGAGATAAGCACACGGGAGCTTATCTTTGCAGCATGGGCAAACGGCAAAAAGGTCGCCGTTCCGAGATGTATCCCGGATTCAAACGAGATGGAATTCTACATCATAAAGTCTCCCGACGATCTTTGTGAGGGCAGCTACGGTCTGCTCGAACCGATCCCCGAAAGGTGCGAAAAGGTCACAGACCACTCTCACGGCGTCTGCATCGTTCCGGGACTGAGCTTCGACGCCGAGGGTTACCGCCTCGGCTACGGCAAAGGCTACTACGACAGATTTCTCAAAGGCTTTTCGGGAACATCGGTCGGACTTTGCTATTCAAGCTACGTAAAATTCAAGCTTCCCCGGGGCGAATACGATATGTCTGTTGACATCATCGCAACGGAAAGATATTTAAGGAGAGTATAAAAATGCGGCGGTAAGGCTTGCATCTCCTTTCCTTAAAAAAACACAAAAGAACTGAAAGGACAAACGGTATGAGTGACGAAAAGCAGTCAAATAATGAGCTTGAGCGCAAGCTTGAGGCTACACGCCAAAAGAAAATAGAAAGCTTCAAGCTCAACATCGAGGACATCGACGACGACTCAGACGACGACATCATCTTCCCCGATGACGACGAAGATCTTCTTGACGAGGTGCCGATCTCACGAAGCGACATTCCGGCACGCAGAAGCGACCGTGAAGAAAAGCTTTCCGAGCGTGAAACGGAAAAGCGCCGCAAAAAGGCTCTTAAAGCCGAGCGTCAGCGAAAGAAGAGAAAGGCTAAGAAGAACGGTTGCGTTTTCAGGGTTGTATGGGTAGTGCTCGTTCTGATACTCGGCGTTGTTGTAGCAGAGTTCCTGCTCGTAGGCATCAACGATCTTCTCGGCCGCAACAGAGGCGAAGAGGAAAAGATCATCATTCAGGTCCCGAAAGACGCCAACATAAACGAGATCGCAAAGATCCTTTCCGACGGCGGCGTTATAAACAACGAGACTTATTTCAAGCTCTACACGAAAGCCACCAAGGACGACGATATCGTGTTCACACAAGGCTCTTACGAGATGAAGAACACTATGGACTACGAGGCTATCATAAACTACCTGCAGTCCAACGCAAACCGTGTCGATACCGTTAACATCAGATTCACCGAGGGTATGACGATCCTTGAGATCGCCGACAAGCTTGCCGAAAACAAGGTGTGCGACAAAGACGAGTTCCTTGAGCTTTGCAACTCCGACACGTTCGACGAAGACTTCACTTTCCTTACGGCAAACCGCCCGAAGGTAAATGAAACATACTACAAGCTCGAAGGCTACCTCTTCCCCGATACTTACGAATTCTATCAGGGTGAAAAGGCTACAACTACTATCTACCGTTTCCTCAATAACTACGAAACGAGAATGTACTACACGAAGCAGCGCATCGAGATAAAAGAAGAGGAACCGGAAGAAGAAGAGTACACAGGCCCCAAGGCTAAGCTCGACGAATACGGCAACGTAATGTACGACGATGAAGGAAACGTTATCTACGAATCCGACACCGATACAAACAAGAACAAAAAGACGAAGAAGTACGAAAAGCTCACGATCGAAGAGCAGGCAGCAAAGAAGGGCATGACGATGGATCAGCTTATGACTCTTGCGTCTATGATCCAGTCCGAGGCTGCTACGAACGAGGATATGTACAACGTATCGAGCGTATTCCACAATCGTCTTGCAACGCTCTCAAACGACGGCTACTCAGCATACGGCGAGTACATCAGAGGCATGCTCGATTCCGACCCGACTATGTACTACCCCTACAAGAAGACCACAAAGCCCGACAAGTTTGAAAGCACATACAACACTTACAAAAACGCAGGCCTCCCGGCAGGCCCGGTGTGCAACCCCGGTATGGAAGCAATCAAAGCGGCGCTCTATCCGAACGACACAACGTACTACTACTTCTGCCACAAGTCCGCAACGGAAGACAGCGACGCAGTACCGTACTACGCTTCCACCTCCGGCGACCACCAGTACAACCTTGCACTTGCAGGCATCACGGAAGAACACCACGACTAAGAGCAATGTGGAGTTGAGGCACAAAGCAGCTTAAAATGCTTCACTTAATTTGGAATGTGGAATGGCGGAACTCGCCTACGGCGAGTTAGATCGTATCAGTTCTCGGAAAACCATACTTTTTACTCGCTGACAAGAGATATACTGAATGTTTGAATACATTAGTATAAAATCAAGCACGAAGTGCTTCCTTAATTCCACACTCCACTTTCCACATTCCACATTCAAAAACACCGATCCGAAGTGAATAGGCTTTCTATTCACTTCGTTTTTTCTAAAAGGAGACTGCTATGAATAAGCATAAATACGAAGTTCTGTCGCCTGCGGGCGATCTTGAATGTTTAAAGTCTGCCGTTGATTTCGGCGCAGACGCCGTTTACCTTGCAGGCACAAGCTTCGGAATGAGAACGGCTTCAAAAAATTTCACTCCCGAAGAGCTTGCCGAGGGCATCGAATACGCTCACTCAAAAGGCGTTCGTGTGCATATCACCTGCAACGTGCTTCCGAGAAGCAGCGAGCTTTCAGAGCTTCCCGAATTTCTGAAAACAGCGCAGGATCTCCATGCCGACGCATTCATAATTGCAGACCTCGGCGTGATGGAGTTTGCGAAAAAATACGCCCCGAACGTTGAGATACACGCCTCAACTCAGACAGGCATCGTAAACTATGCAACGGCAAATGCGCTTTACAGCATGGGCGTAAAAAGAGTTGTCCTTGCAAGAGAGCTTTCCATACCCGAAATAATAACTATCAGAGAAAACACTCCGAAGGAGCTTGAGATTGAAACATTCGTTCACGGCTCGATGTGCGTTTCGTTCTCCGGCAGATGCCTTATCTCATCATACATGACGGGCAGAGACGCAAACAGGGGCGACTGCGCTCAGCCGTGCCGCTGGAAGTATCACCTCTACGAAGAGAACAGAGAGGGACAGTTCTTCCCCGTTGAACAGGACGACACGGGAACGTATCTTTACAACTCCCGTGACCTTTGCATGATCGAACATCTTCCCGAGCTTCTTGAAACAGGAGTAACGAGCCTGAAGATCGAGGGCAGAGCAAAGTCTGCCTACTATACGTCTGTAATAACGAACGCATACGCAGGCGCAGTCAGAGAATACGAAAAGGATCCCGCTTCGTACAAGCTTCCCGAATGGGCAAGAGCCGAAGTAAACAAGGTATCGCACCGTGAGTATTCAACGGGCTTCTTCCTCGGCGGCGAACCCGGTCAGGCAGTCACAAGCGGCGGATATATCAGAGAATACGACGTAGTCGCAGTATGCGAAGAGGGCGGCGAACGTGCCGTTATCACACAGCGCAACAAATTCTTCACAGGCGACACACTCGACATACTCGCACCGAACGAGCCGTCATTTGAAACAAAGATACTCGAAATGACAAACGAACGTGGCGAGATCGTAGAAAGCGCCCCCCACGCTATGGAAAGGCTTACAGTTGTTTCCGAAAAGCCAATCCCAAAAGGGGCGTTTCTCAGGAAGAAAAGAAACCTTACCAATTGACAGTTGACAATTGACAATTGATAATTTCGGAAGCACTTCGTGCTTGTTTTAATCTTTTACTTACTAAAAAACAGGAGCGAAGCGACTCCGCAATTGTCAATTATCCATTGTCAATTGTCCATTAAAAGAAGGGTTGTGGTGAACTAAATGGAACAATACAACGTTTCCGGCATGTCTTGTGCCGCTTGCAGCGCTCGTGTCGAGAAGGCTGTTGCTTCCGTTAAGGGCGTAACGTCTTGCTCGGTCAGTCTGCTCACTAATTCTATGGGCGTTGAGGGAACGGCTGCACCCGATGAGATAATCGCAGCCGTTGAAGCCGCAGGCTACGGCGCTTCAAAAAAAGGCGCAGAAAACTCCGCTGTTCACAGCGATCCGCTCAAAGATACTCAGACTCCTATGCTGCGAAACAGGCTGATAGCATCGCTCTGTTTTCTTGCAGCGCTTATGTACGTCTCGATGGGTCACACCATGTGTGGCTTTCCCCTGCCTTCTTTTTATGAAAACGATCCCGTTGCAGTCGGCATACTCCAAATGCTCCTTTCGGCAATAATTATGGTGATAAACCAGCGCTTCTTTATAAACGGCTTCAAGGGCGCCGTTCATGGTGCGCCTAATATGGACACGCTCGTTTCGCTCGGTTCTGCATCGTCATTTCTGTACAGCACATACGCCTTGTTCATGATGACAGCGTCAGTCGAACCGCACCGTTATCTTCACGAATTCTATTTTGAATCGGCGGCAATGATAGTCACGCTCATCACAGTCGGCAAAATGCTTGAATCGTACTCAAAGGGCAGAACTACCGATGCGCTCAAAAGCCTTATCGCAATGAAGCCGCAGACAGCCGTTATCGAAAAAGACGGCAAAGAGATCACCATACCGATCGAAAGCGTGAAAAAGGGCGATATATTCGTCGTCCGCCCCGGTGAGAAATTCCCCGTAGACGGCGTGATAGTAAGCGGTGAAAGCGCCGTTGACGAATCTGCACTGACAGGCGAAAGCGTTCCCGTTGATAAAGCTTCGGGCGACACAGTATCCGCCGCAACGGTGAACAGCACGGGATTTCTGCGCTGCGAAGCTATGCGTGTCGGCGAAGATACAACGCTCGCACAGATCATAAAAACCGTAAGCGACGCTGCTGCAACAAAAGCACCCGTTGCAAAGACTGCCGACAAGGTATCGGGAATATTCGTTCCCGTTGTGCTCGTTATAGCGCTCATAACGCTTGCTTCGTGGCTGTTTTCAGGGCGTGAATTCGGCTATGCGATAGCCCGTGCGGTGTCTGTTCTTGTCATATCGTGTCCGTGCGCACTGGGTCTGGCTACTCCCGTTGCCATTATGGTCGGAAGCGGTATGGGCGCAAAAAACGGCATACTCTTCAAAACTGCCGAATCGCTCGAAACTACCGGCAAAGCAAAGATCGCCGCACTCGACAAAACAGGCACGATAACGAGCGGCGAGCCTATAGTCACCGATATTATCCCCGCTGTCGGAGTAAGCGAAAAAGAACTTCTGCAAACGGCAGCAGCGCTCGAATCGGGCAGCGAACATCCGCTTGCAAAAGCTATAATGAAAAAAGCATCCGAGACAAATACTGACATACAAAAAGCCGAAAGCTTCAAAGCGCTTTCCGGAAGCGGAGTTTATGCAAAGCTTGACGGCAAAGACGCTTACGGCGGAAAGGCAGAGCTTATCTCTCGTCATGTAAAAAGCATGAATACGCTCGGTGAAAAAGGCGAACAGCTTGCAATGCAGGGCAAAACTCCGCTTTACTTTGCAAAAAACGGCAAGCCGCTCGGCATAATAGCCGCCGCAGACGCTATCAGAAAAGAAAGCGCACAGGCGATAAAAGAGCTTCAAAGCATGGGGCTGTACGTGGTCATGCTCACGGGCGACAACGAGCGCACGGCTAAAGTTATAGGCGAGCAGGCAGGCGTTGACAAGGTGATCGCAGGAGTTCTGCCGAACGACAAGGAGAGAATTATCCGTGAGCTTCGTGAAGAAGCAGAGCGTACATCAAACGGCAGAAAAGCGCCCGTAATAATGGTAGGCGACGGCATAAACGACGCACCTGCCCTCACCCGTGCCGACATCGGCATAGCGATAGGCGGCGGCACCGATATCGCCGTTGAATCCGCCGATATCGTCCTTATGAAAAGCAGCCTTGCCGATGTTTGTGCCGCAGTCAGACTCAGCCGCAAGGTGCTCGGAAACATCAGGGAGAATCTCTTCTGGGCGTTTATCTACAATATTATCGGCATTCCGCTTGCGGCAGGCGTGTATATCGGTCTGTTCGGGTGGGAAATGAACCCGATGTTCGGTGCGGCAGCGATGAGCCTTTCAAGCTTCTGCGTAGTATCAAATGCATTACGGCTCAATCTTTTCGATATCCACAGCGCAAAGCATGACAAAAAAATCAAAGAAAATATCACCGCCCTTTCAACAGGCGGCAGCGAAAAAACAGAAAGCGAGGCAAATAATATGAAAGAAGTAACTATCAAGATCGGCGGCATGATGTGCCCCCACTGCGAAGCAAACGTCAAGGGAGCGCTTGAAGCATTCGACGCAGTAGAAAGCGCAATCGTCAGCCACACAAGAGGCGACGCCGTCATTAAACTCAGCGGAGATATCTCGGTTGATGAGCTGAAAAAGGCTATCGTTGAGAAAGGCTACACCGTAGAAAAGTAAAATGGTAAATTTCGGAGTCGCTTCGCTCCCTTATCAAATGGAAAATTGAAAATTTCTGAGTCGCTTCGCTCCTGATTTATATTGGTGTATTCAAACTCGTAGTTTTTTTTCGGCAGCAAACAAAGTCTTGCTTTACAAAAACTACTATAATCCAACTCGGCGAGTTCCTGCATTTCACACTCCACTTTCCACATTTCACATTAAAAAGGCGAACGCAGTGAGCCTGACCGCAATTTTCCATTTTCCATTTTCAATTTAAATGTTCCTCCGCACAGGCGAAGTGCTTCCTTCATTCCACTTTCCACACTCCACATTCCACATTTTAATTAAGATCACTGAGAACCGATAAAGAAACAAAATCTTAATCATAAAGTTGACATTTCTGTAACTCTTTGTTATAATAAATATGTATATATACGATCGGGGGTATTTCTGTCGATCGGGCGGCATATTATTATTACATTTGAAAGAGGTGTCATCATTGGAGGGCAAAAAATTTGATCCCCCCGAGATATTGCGGATAAAGGGCTATAAATACAGAGCAAAAATGCTTATTGCGGGTGCAGTTTTGCTTTTGGCCGTTATCCTGATCTTATCTCTGATAATCCACGGGATCTCATCGGCAGTAAAAAGTCACAGCAAGAAAAACGATTCGGATACCGACGCTGCGGCAAGCGTTGTAAGCTCTCAGACAGCGAGCGTCCCCGTTGTTTCTTCCATGCCGGAGGTCGTTTCTAAAACAGAAAGCACACCTGCGCCGGTAAGAAAAGAAGAACAGTTCAACGCCGACGGAAAGCTCGTTATCGATACGGACACGCTCGACGGCAAAAAAGCCGTTGCTGTAACGTTTGACGACGGTCCGAGCGAATACACTGCGCAGCTTGTCGCAGAGCTTGACAAGAGAGGCGCAAAAGCTACGTTCTTTATGGTAGGTCAGAACGTTTCGCAGTACCCCGAGGCTGTTAACGCTATGGTAAACGGCGGCCACCAGCTCGGAAACCACACTTACGATCATACGAATATCGCAGAACAGACAAGCACTACAATAAACGATACGATCGCACGCACCGACAGCGAGCTGCTCAACGTATGCGGTCAGAAATCCACGGCGTTCCGCCCCCCCTACGGCTCCTACACCGAAGCTCAGGCTAAGGCTATCGACAAGACGTTCACACTGTGGTCGCTCGATACGCTCGACTGGAAATCAAGAAACGCCGAAAAGGTAAAGAACATCATCGTAGAACAGGCTCGTGACGGCAGCATTATCCTGCTTCACGATCTCTACAAAACGAGCGTTGACGGCGTACTTGAGGCAATCGACGAGCTGAAAGAAAAGGGCTTCGAGTTTGTCACTGTTGATACGCTCATGACACGCTACGGCTATGCGGTCAACCCCGGCGCACACAGCGCACAGTATGCCGTTTACGAAACGAACTCGCCCCACGCTTCGGAGTATAAAGCAGACGAAGAGCGTGACCGTCAGAAGGACGCAGCTGCAAGTCAGGCGGCAAACACCTTCTATTACGACCGCCGTGATTCCGACTCTGACGAAGACTCCGACACCACCGTATCGGAAAAGAGCACTTCCTCTATGGCTGTAACGGACGAACGTGACGAACACTGGGACGACGACGAATACTGGGCAGACGAAGAGTATTACTGGGACGAAGAGAACAACGAAGTCTACACAAGCTCAGCGTCCGCAGGAGATACAGCAAGCACTTCCGGTTATACTTCCTCACAGGAACGGGAATACTAAAAAAACACAAAATATAAAAGTAAAGCGAGGACAGTTCATGTTGTCCTCGCTTTGTTTTTTAAACGACTTTGTGGCAATTCTGAAAATACTGATACAAATCAGGAGCGCAGCGACTCCGCACTCCACACTTATAAAAAGGCGAACGCAGTGAGCCTGACCGCAATTTTCCATTTTCAATTTTCAATTTTCAATTGACAAGACTCCGCACATGCCGCCTCTTTTTCCGCCCGTCGCTCTGTGCGACCAGATAAGATCATGATTGCAGCGTGTGCATACGTCGCTCTTTATGATATTCTCCTCCGGAACACCTGCTCTCATGATTATCTGCTTGTTCGTTTCAAGCAGGTCAAGCATATATTTTCCGCCGCCCTTCGGGAACAAAAGCTTTGATGTGTCAAGCCCGAGCGCCTCTACCTTTGAAGCAACGGGGTCGTCCACCTCGTAGCAGCATTTACCGATGGCAGGGCCGATCGTTACGATAAGATCACACGGATCCGTGCCGAATTCTTCTTTCATCTTATTGACTGTCTTTTCACCGATACAGCCGACTGTACCTCTCCAGCCTGCGTGAGAAGAGCCTATCGCATGAGTTCTTTTGTCGATAAACATAAGCGGAGTGCAGTCTGCAAAGTACGTCACAAGCGTAACGCCCGGCTCATTAGTGATAAGCCCGTCAACGCTCATCATGTCTTTCGGACGGTAAATGCCTACTCCCCTGTCAGCTTTCGTTACCTTGCGGACAAAAGTATTGTGATCCTGACTTGAAGCTGTCAGCGACTCAAAAGATACGCCTACCGCCTCGCAAAGACGCTTGTAGTTCTCCGTAACATTTTCATCGGGATCGCCTCTGCCGAACGACATATTAAGCGAAGTAAATTCACCGGAGCTTACGCCGCCCATCCGGGTAGAAAATCCATGACGAATAAAAGGTATATCATCAAGCGCCTTGAATGTAAGATAACCGAGAGCATTTTTGATGTTCAGATCCATCTCAGAACTTTTAAAAATCATATCATTATTCCTTTCGAGAATATTATTCTGTTCGTAATCCACTATAATAGATACCGATAATTTATGTATAAAATGCGGCAAAAGCTATTACCGCTTTAAAGACAGAGGTGAGAGACTTGTACAAACTTTTCGGAAACAACATTGAGCCGGACTGCTCCTATTGCTCCAACTGCATAAAAGACGAAGCAGGAAAGATCTGCATAAAGAACACATCGATCGTAAACGGCAAATGCCGCAGGTTCAAGTACGATCCTCTTCTCCGTGAACCATTCAGACCGCCGGTTCTTCCGAAATTCGACCCGGAAGACTTTAAATTGTAATGGAAAATTGAAAATGGAAAATTGCGGAACTCGGCTTCGCCGAGTTGATTCTGAAGTTCTCCGAAAACATTTCTTCACTCCACACTAAAAAAGCCGGGCGCAGCGAGGCTGACCGCAATTGTCAATTTTCAATTGTCCATTGTCAATTATTATGGGACAGCTCTTTTTTAATAATATCATGAAACATAACGAAATTCAAGAATTTTTCATGATATAAGGCTGTCGATCGGCGGAAAGCTTTGTCGGGTATTTGTTTTTTCACTAAAAATGCACATAAATATTAACGATATTTCTATAAGTGATTGTATTGATTTAACAAGAAAACGCTGATAAAATATATAGTGTATGATAATCGCCGTATTTCGGCGTGTATGTTTTTTTGAAAGGGGGATCTGCCTGTGGAATGTGTTGAACATTGTATCGTGTGTCCGCACAAGTGCGGCGCAAAGCGTTCCGTTTATGAGGGCGAGGGCTTCTGTAAAATGGGAGTACGTCCGAAGGTTGCAAGAGTAGGTCCTCATTACTGGGAGGAGCCGTGCATCAGCGGCACAAAAGGCAGCGGCGCCATCTTCTTCAGCGGCTGCACGCTCAAGTGCGTGTTCTGCCAGAACTACGAGATCAGCGCAAACCATGTCGGTGTGTTCATCACTCCCGAACAGCTTGCAAACTGCTACAGGAATCTTGAAGCTCAGGGCGTTCACAACATAAATCTTGTCAGCGCCGCACACTATCTCGAAGCCGTTCTTGAAAGCTTTGAGATATACCACCCGAAGATACCCGTTCTTTACAATTCGAGCGGCTATGAAACGGTTGAAAGCCTGCGCAGACTTGAAGACAAGATCGATATCTATCTCCCCGATTTCAAATACAGCGATAACCGCATGGCGGAGCGCTATTCGAGCGCATTCAACTATTCTCAGGTAGCGCTTGCAGCTATCGAAGAAATGGTATTGCAGACGGGCGATATCAGGTACGACGAAAACGGTATCGTTCAGAAGGGCACCATTATCCGTGTTCTTGTTCTTCCGAACCACACAAAGGACGCAATGGCGATACTCGATTGTATCAGAGCCAACTTCGGAAAGAGCGTGCTTGTAAGCATTCTCGGTCAGTACACACCTACGGGCGAGGCTTTCAAATACCCCGAGATCAACAGAAAGCTCACCGAAAAAGAGTACGACAAGGTCGTTGAACACGCATGCAAGCTTGACCTTGAAGGCTTCACGCAGGAGTTAAGCTCTGCGGACGAATCATTCATCCCCGATTTCAACTGTGCAAGCTCCGATTATTTCGGCTACACAGGCGTTAATTAAAGGAGTAATCATATGCAGCCGGGCAAACGCTACAACAAGCGTAAACAGCAGCTTATCGAAAAGTGCAGGCTCTCCGGGTTCGATTCACTGACCCCGAGAGAGTCCGCCGAGCTGTTTCTTTGCCTGGCTGCTTCTTTTGAAAGAGAAGACGTTCTTTTTCAATCACATATAACGGCAAATCCGTATGCGTTTTTTTCGTATACGCATGAAAAGCTGCTGAAATACGGCGCAAACGAATCGGAAGCGTTTTTGATCGAGCAGTTTCCGGCTATTGCACAGCGGCTTCTGAGAAACGCCGACAGCAGCAAAAACGAGCCTGAAAAACAAGCTGAGGAAAAATTGTCCGAAAGCAAGGCAAACAGGCAGAAACGTGAGCTTGAAAACAATATCATGTCTCGCTTTGTGGGAGCTTACAGTGAGTATATCCTGCTCATGATCTTCAACGAATCATTTTCGCTCGTATTCTCCGACTTCATCTCCACCGACAGAACTACCGAGGTCGATCTTGACATTCGTCTCATATGCAAAGTGACCTGCAAATACGGCGGCAAGTACGTTATGATCGCTCACAATCACCCGAGCGGACTGAGTATCCCCTCTCCGCAGGACTGCGAAGCAACAAGAGCGCTTTTCAATTCTCTGTGCGATCTCGGAATATGGCTTCTCGATCACTACATCGTAACACGTACCGAGTGCGTACCGATAAGCAAAACTTACGATTTCAGGAACACATCCGACAAATACCTCGCATCAGTCCGTGAAAAGCTCGAAGATGAATACGAAAAACGCAAAAAGAAACTTGGGATTTAAAACTCAATAGAGCACAGCGCAAAGTTTTCGCCAAGCCTTTTGAAAAAGGCTTGCGGGTTCCAAGGGCAGCGCCCTTGGCTGCCGGAGGCAGAGCTACGCCCTTTTAGGGGTGAATTCTTAAAACAGTTAGGTGGACTGTTTGCCAACTTCATCGTGTTTTCTCGCCGTGATACGGCGATGGAAAAAACTTTATCAACAGACTGAGAGAACAGCGCCGTGCTGTTCTTTTTTTGTCACGTCAGCCGCCTTTTGTCCTGTTTTTGCACGATCAAAAAATTACAATCCCGCCACCATTGTGTTGTCTGTTGTCGGTTATGTGACAGGAATATGAAAACCGTTGTTGTTTTGGATAAAAAGTAATTTTGTTATCTGTGTAAATGAACGAATTTAGTTTTTTGATTTAAAGACGGTTGATAATATATTATTTTTATGTTAAAATTAAACAGTAAATGAAGTGGTCTTGCGGCCGCTTGAAATTTTGTCCGGGCTTTTTTCAAAAAGGCTTATGCCCTTTATCACAGAAGCGGACAGAACGAATTATTTTCAACAACAATATGATAGACAATGACTAAATAATTACTTACAAAAAGGAGAATGTGCAATGAAAAAACCAAAGGCTTTATTGTCTGCGATGCTCACAGTGGCTCTTCTTGCTTCTGCAGCCGTTCCCGCAGGTGCAGCTGTTCAGGATACGGAGGGTTCCGCAGCAGCTCCTATCGCCTCAGGCGCAGACGCTTCTACGTTCTCGTGGGACAACGCAACAGTTTACTTCCTTCTTATCGACCGTTTCAATAACGGCGACTCTTCCAACGATACTTCATACGGCCGTATGAAAAACGTTAAAGGCAGCGACTGGGCTACTTTCCACGGCGGTGACTTCGCAGGCATCACACAGAAGATCAACGAAGGCTATTTCAACGACCTCGGCGTTAACGCTATCTGGCTGACAGCTCCCTACGAGCAGATCCACGGCTACTGCCTCGGCTACGAAAACGACCAGCCTGCTTATGCACACTATTCCTACCACGGCTACTACGTTCTCGACTACACCGAAGCAGACGCTAACTACGGTACAAAAGAAGAGTTCAAAACACTTGTAGACACAGCTCACGAGCATGGCATCCGTATCGTTATGGATATCGTTATGAACCATGCCGGCTACAACACGCTCCAGGATATGAGCGACCTCAACTTCGGTACACTCAAAAACGGCTGGGAGTCCGACTACAAGTCCGGCAACTTCAGCACATACCATTCATTCATCAACTATGATGATACAGCAGGATGGGCTAACTGGTGGGGTCCCGAATGGATCCGCACAGGTGTTGCAGGCTACACAAAGGGCGGCGGAGACGATATAACAAAGTGTCTCTCCGATCTTCCCGACTTCAAGACAGAAAACAAAACACAGCTCGGCATTCCGAACCTCCTCAAAACAAAGTGGACAAAGGAAGGCACGCTCAATGAAAAGAAGAGCAAGTACGGCGATTCCAACACGGTAACGGGTTACATCTCCACATGGCTCACAGACTGGGTAAGAGAATACGGAGTAGACGGTTTCCGCTGCGATACCGCAAAACACGTTGAGTTCGATTCCTGGAACCAGCTCAAGCAGGCAGGCGTTCAGGCTCTTCGAGACTGGAAAAAGAACAACCCCGACAAGAAGCTCGACGACCTCGATTTCTGGATGACAGGTGAGGCATGGAACCACGGCTTCGGCAACGACGGCTACGACGGTTACTACACTCAGGGCGGCTTTGATTCGATGATCAACTTCGAGACTCAGGGCGGCGGCATGTATTCATCGGATAAGATCGCAAGCACATATCAGAGATATGCAGACAGCATCAACACGAACGACAAGTTCAACGAGCTTTCTTATCTCTCCTCGCACGACACACTTCTTGCAAGAGGCGATCAGTACCACCTCGGCTCGGCTCTTCTCATGACTCCGGGCGCTGTACAGATCTACTATGGTGACGAGACAAACAGACCCGTTGCTACAGAGCGTAACTTTGACGGCAACGGCGGCGCAGGCCACTGCCTCAGAAGCGACATGAACTGGGGCTCAATGGATACAAATGTTCTTGAGCACTGGCAGAAGGTCGGCACATTCAGAAACAACCACGTTGCAGTAGGCGCAGGCGCTAACGTTGGTCTTACAGCTACATCGGGTACAGCTTTCGGCAGAACATACTCGAAGAACGGCGTTACAGACAACGTTGCAGCAGTTATCGACGCAGCAGCTAACAAAGACATAACGATCGATGTAAGCGGCGTATTTGAAGACGGCACAACACTCTTCAACACATATGACGAGACAACAGATACAGTTTCCGGCGGCAAGGTAACATTCAACTCCGGCGCTCACGGAACTATCCTTCTTGAGCAGGGCGAAGACGATCCCGTTAAAGTTTCCGTAAAGGGTACATCTCCGTTTGAAACAACTACAGAGCTTGCTGTTTCCCTCGAAGGCGTTAACTCCGCAGTAATGACGATCGACGGCTTCAAGACGCTCACAGTAAAGAACGGCACAAAGGTCACGATCGGTAAGGAAGCTTATCCGGGCGACACAGTTGAGGTCAAACTTGATTACAAGCATCCCGAAAAGGGCGCTATAACAAAGACATTCAAGTTCAAGAAAGAGGACGACGGCACATCTCAGACACGTTCCGACAAGGCTATCGTTCACGTTAAGACAGACATTTCCGGCGCTAACATCTACGCTTGGCAGGATGTTTCCGGCAAGGCAACAAAGCTTGCAGGCGAATGGCCCGGCACACCGCTCTCCGCTAAGGACGAAGACGGCTGGTATGTAGCAAATCTCAGCGATTCTACAGACGCTTTCAACTTCATCGTAAACGGCAGCGGCCAGACAAAGGATATCACAGGCAACCAGGGCGAGACATGGGCTATCATCGGCTCCGACTACAGCTTCAAGACATACACAGATAAGGCTGAAGCTTACAAGGCAGCAGGCATCGATGTTCCCGTAAGCGACCTTGACGGTCTTAAGACAGCTTGTAAGGAGATCAAGTATCTCGACGCTTCCAAGTATTCGACATCAAGCTACAACAGAGCAATGAAGGCTGTTGAAGAAGCAGACAAGATCATCGCTCAGGGCAATAAAGCAGATCCCGCAGACGTAACCGCTGCACTCGATAAGGTAAAGGCTGCAAAGAATGCACTCGTTCCCGCAGGCGGCGACGATTCCGATTCCGAGATCGATTCAAACTCCGATGTTGAATCCGATACAGAGTCCGATACACATTCCGATGTTGACTCCGATACAGATTCCGACACACATTCCGACGTTGAGCCCGATTCAGACACAGATTCCGATCATCACATTGTTTACAACGGCAAGGGCGACCTCAACAACGATGGTAAGGTAACGCTCAGAGATGCAACGATCGCTCAGAAGATCTCTCTCGGCATCATCGCTCAGAATGACGGCGACGTAGAGCTCGGCGATATGAACGGCGACGGCAAGATCTCCCTCATCGATGCATACGCTATCCAGGCACTTGTAAACACAAAGTACAGCAAGTAATCAACAACACACTTAACACACATACAAAAACTCCCCCGGACTATTGCCCGGGGGAAACTTTTTACAATTGAAAAAGGAAAATTGAAAGTAGAAAATTTCGGAACTCGTCAAAGGCGAGTTTCAGTCTGTTGATAAAGTTCTTTCGTCGCCGTGTTACGGCGAGAAAACCTGATGTTATTGGAAACTTAGGGGCATTTTCTGCCAAAATGCCCCTCTTTAGTCTGCCTCCGGCGGCTTAGGGACTCCGTCCCTAAGAACCCTGCAAGCCTTTTTCAAAAGGCTTGGCGAAAACTCTTCCGGCTATGCTTTTATTAACTTTTTCGACAGACCGGAACTCGTCAAAGGCGAGTTGTTTTTTATTAAACCTTATCTTCTTCCGTTACCATTTATTTTCAATGAAAACATCAATATAAAACAGGAGCGAAGCGACTCCGCAATTTTCCATTTTCCATTTTCAATTAGTACATGCCGCAGCCAAGTAAAACATAGCTGCGGCATGAAACATTAAGCCGAATAATTGATCTTCTTACTTCATCGACTGCTCATAGCTTTCGATCATCTTCTTGACCATCTGACCGCCTACAGAGCCTGCCTGACGAGATGTGAGTTCGCCGTTGTAACCGTCCTTAAGATTTACGCCGACCTCATTGGCGCACTCCATCTTGAATCTATCCATAGCTTCTCTTGCCTGCGGCACGTTGAGCTGATTGTTGTTGGATGACATACTGTTTTCTCCTTTCACATTTTTGCGGCGGCCAGCCGAAAAAAGCCTCCGGCCAACAACGTCCCGAAAGGCTTTTCCGGCTGTCGCCGACACGATCGGAGCGTTTTTCACCGCAATGATAGTATGTGAAAAAAAGAAAGAATTATTGAAGATATCGCTAAGAAAAAAATGGAAAAACACTCCGTCCGAGCTGAATACCCGGGCGAAGCGTTATCCATTTACCAAAAAGTGTTGCTATTTTCTTTAACTATGTATATTCTATCACAGTATCATAACAAATTACGGAGCGAAGCGACTCCATAATTGTCCATTGTCCATTGTCAATTGTCCATTATCAATTGTCTTCCCTGCTTCTTTTGATCCTGAAGCAAAGCTGCATAAGGCTGTCGGAAAGATGAACATTCTCGACCGTAACATCATCGTATTTCATGCCGATGTCGAAGTGGCTGAAATTCCAGAAGCTTCTGACGCCGCAGCCATACAGCCTGTCGGCAAGCTCTTCCACCGCACCTTTCGGCACGCAGATAATAGCCGTAACGACATCTTTCTCACGGCAGAAGCGCTCTATCTCGTCGGTGTGGCTCACCGTAATGCCGCTTATCACCGTGCCGACCTTGCGCATATCGCTGTCAAAAATGCCCACAAGCTCGAAGCAGCGCTTTTCATACGCTACCTGATTTGCAATAGCCGTGCCGATATTTCCTGCGCCGACAAGTATAGCCGGATAGCCGCAGCTGATACCGAGAATGCCTGCTATCTCATCTTTGAGCTGCGCAACGGAGTAGCCTATCCCCTGCTGACCGAACTCGCCGAAGCAGTTAAGATCCTGCCGCACCTGCGAAGCCGTTGAGCTCATGCGCTTTGCAAGCTCGCCCGAGCTTACACGGGAGATACCCTTTGCGTCAAGCTCACGCAAAAATCTGTAATAACGAGGCAGCCGCCTCACAACGGACGAAGAAATATTATCTCTCTTAGCCATTTTCCAACACCCAAAAAAACAATGTGGAATGTGGAGTGTGGAGTGTGGAATATCGGAGTCGCTTCGCTCCTGTTTTTATATTGGTTTTCCGAAAAACAAACTCTGAATAAACCGATACAAAACAAGCATGAAGCGCTTCCTTCATTCCACTTTCGTCATTCCACTTTCCACATTTATTGAACGTATAGAACTTTTAAATAAACTGAAACTTTTATCAGAGCGAAGCCTTAAGTCTCTCGTCAACTGCTTTGAGGAAGTCCTCTGTGTTGACCTTCTTCTTGTTTTCAAGAGTTGAGAGAAGCGCAAGGTCGCCTGTCATGATGCCGTCTTCGATAGTCTTGATCGTAGCGGCTTCAAGCTTGTCTGCAAACTCGCAAAGCTCGGGTGTTGCGTCAAGCTCGCCTCTCTTTCTGAGAGCGCCTGTCCATGCGAAGAGCGTTGCAACGGAGTTTGTAGATGTCTCCTCGCCCTTGAGGTGCTTATAGTAGTGGCGCTGAACAGTGCCGTGAGCTGCCTCATACTCGAACACGCCGTCGGGAGATACGAGAACGGATGTCATCATAGCGAGCGAGCCGAAAGCTGTTGCGATCATATCGGACATAACGTCGCCGTCGTAGTTCTTGCAAGCCCAGATGTAGCCGCCCTCGGAGCGGATAACTCTTGCAACTGCATCGTCGATGAGTGTGTAGAAGAAGCTGATGCCTGCTGCTTCAAACTTCTCTTTGTATTCAGTCTCAAAGATCTCGTTGAAGATATCCTTGAAGCGGTGGTCGTATATCTTGGAGATAGTGTCCTTGGAAGCGAACCAGATGTCCTGCTTCTTGTCGAGAGCATAGTTGAAACACGAACGTGCAAAGCTGCCGATAGACTTATCAAGGTTGTGAACGCCCTGAATGATACCGTCTGTCTTGAAATCGTGAATAAGGCTGCGCTCCTCTGTGCCGTCTGCCTTAGTAACGCAAAGCTCTGCCTTGGAGCCTGCCTCTACACGCATTTCCGTGTTCTTGTAGATATCGCCGTAAGCGTGACGTGCGATAGTGATCGGCTTTGTCCATGTGGGAACGTACGGTGTTATGCCCTTAACAAGGATCGGGCAGCGGAAAACAGTACCGTCGAGCAGCGCTCTGATAGTGCCGTTCGGCGACTTCCACATTTCTTTAAGATCATACTCCTTCATACGGTCTGCATTCGGAGTGATCGTAGCGCACTTTACAGCAACGCCGTACTTCTTTGTAGCCTCAGCGGAGTCGATAGTGACCTGATCGTTAGTCTCGTTTCTGTGAACGAGTCCGAGATCGTAGTACTCCGTTTTAAGGTCAACGTAAGGTGTGATAAGGATATCCTTGATGGATTTCCAGATAACTCTCGTCATCTCGTCGCCGTCCATCTCAACGAGCGGCGTTTTCATTTGAATTTTATCGGACATTTCAATTATCTCCTTTATTTTATAATCAGCGTCATAATACCGGCGATCGCAGCGGCACACAGCGTAAAGCCGACAAGCGTACCGACCCACTTCTTAACATGAACCTTTACCGGTATATACGGCATAAGATCGTCCGTTCCGGGTATTATCCACGCTTTTGTATGACCTACCCAGTAAAGATCAATGAACAGTCTGTCGAACAGGTTCATTATCATGTAAACGGCAAGCATTTGTAAAAAGCCCTGCATAAAGCCCTTTGCGCCGTTTATGCCGTAAACCATAGCAGGCACGGCGAACAATACGGGCAGCCAAAGCGCAGCGCCCGAAACAGCAGCACGCTTTTTAATCTTTTCTTCCGTAATGAGTCCCAGCTCAACGACACGTTTCATCACGTCATTTTCGTAGAAAAACACCATGCCGACTGCGCCATCGGCAATACCAATGACGCAGATCAGCAGCAGCCAGAAGCTCATTACAAGACCTTCAAGCAGTATTATCATTTGTTTGCTTCTCTTGTGTAGTCAAGCAGACCGCCTGCGAGAATGATATCTCTCGTTCTCTCTGTAAGATCGCAGTCAACGGGGATCTCGATGCCCTTTGTAACGTCCTTGACAACGATAGCCTCGCCATTAGTAACCTTTGCACGAACGTTCTCGATAACGAGCTCGTCGCCCTGATCGATCTTATCGTAATCGTCTGCATTTACGAATGTGAGCGGAAGGATACCTGCGTTGATGAGGTTCGCTCTGTGGATTCTTGCAAAGCTCTTTACAAGAACAGCCTTAACGCCGAGATAGAGCGGTGCAAGAGCAGCGTGCTCTCTTGAAGAACCCTGACCATAGTTGGAACCGCCGACTATTACGGACTTGCCAAGCTCCAGCGCTCTCTGCGGGAACTCTGCGTCGCATACTGTGAAGCAGTGCTGCGAGATAGCAGGAATGTTCGAGCGAAGCGGAAGGATCTTTGCGCCTGCCGGCATGATGTGGTCGGTCGTGATGTTGTCGCCGACTTTGAGCGAGCAGGAAGCGTCGATAGACTCGTCGAGCGGAGCTGTCTTCGGGAAAGGCTTGATGTTCGGGCCTCTGAGCACCTCTACTTCGTCCATCTTGCTCTCTTCGATAGGCTCTACTACCATGTTGTCGTTGATGAGGAATTTCTCGGGAAGCTTGATCTCAACAGCGTCGCCGAGAGTTCTCGGGTCTGTGAATACGCCTGTGAGAGCCGAAGCTGCAGCCGTTTCGGGGCTTACGAGATATATCTGACCGTCCTTTGTTCCGGAGCGGCCGAGGAAGTTTCTGTTGAATGTACGCAGCGAGATACCTGCGGAGTTAGGCGACTGACCCATGCCGATGCACGGACCGCATGCGCATTCGAGGATTCTTGCGCCTGCTGCGATAAGGTCGCCAAGTGCGCCGTTGAGTGCGAGCATATTGTAAACCTGCTTCGAGCCGGGAGCGATCGCAAGCGATACGCCGGGGTGAACAGTCTTTCCTTTGAGGATAGCTGCAACTCTCATAAGATCGAGATAGCTTGAATTTGTGCAGGATCCGATGCAGACCTGATCGATCTTCTGTGCGCCGATCTCTTCGATAGTCTTAACGTTATCGGGGCTGTGCGGACATGCAGCCATAGGAGCAAGCTTTGAAAGATCGATGTTGATCTCCTCGTCGTAAACTGCGTCGTCGTCGCTCTTAAGCTCTGTCCATACCTCTTCTCTGCCCTGAGCCTTGAGGAACTCTCTTGTTACCTCGTCCGACGGGAAGATAGATGTTGTAGCGCCAAGCTCTGCGCCCATGTTTGTGATAGTAGCTCTCTCGGGAACTGTGAGAGTCTTTACGCCCTCGCCTGCATACTCGATGATCTTGCCAACGCCGCCCTTAACGGACATGATGCGAAGAACCTCAAGAATGATATCCTTAGCGGAAACCCACGGAGAAAGCTTGCCTGTGAGGTTTACTCTAACCATCTTGGGCATAGTTATGTAGTAAGCGCCGCCGCCCATTGCAACAGCAACATCAAGACCGCCTGCACCCATTGCAAGCATACCGATACCGCCGCCTGTAGGAGTGTGGCTGTCAGAACCGATAAGAGTCTTTCCGGGAATACCGAAGCGCTCAAGGTGTACCTGATGGCAGATACCGTTGCCGGGACGTGAGAACCAGATGCCGTGCTTCTTTGCTACCGTCTGGATAAAACGGTGGTCATCGGCATTCTCAAAGCCTGTCTGGAGCGTATTGTGGTCTATGTAAGCGACGCTCTTCTCTGTTTTGACTCTCGGCACGCCGATAGCCTCGAACTCAAGATACGCCATAGTACCCGTAGCGTCCTGCGTAAGCGTCTGGTCGATCTTAAGACCGATGTCCGTACCGACCGTCATTTCACCGCTCAGAAGATGATTCTTGATGATCTTTTGTGCGATAGTATAACCCATTTTGAATTCCTCCCGATTTTTTACTCCGCTTTTTTGCACTAACCGAAACACCAAACACAAAACCTTAAAGCTCGCAAAAAAAAAGCTTTCCTCAATTGACAATTGACAATTGATAATGGACAATTTCGGAGTCGCTTCGCTCCTGTTTTTTTATCAAGCACGAAGTGCTTCCTTAATTGTCAATTGTCCATTGTCAATTATCAATTCGTAAACGTTTCGCTCTCGGTATAAAACAACAAAAAAGCCGGGTAATAGTATTATTACACCCATTTATTATAACAAATCTCCGCACAATAATCAAACAACAATTTGTTAATATTTGCTGTTTGAATGCTGTGCGGATAGATATAAATAATTATTATCAATAAACTGCATAATTAATCTTGAATTATCAAAAAAAATATGTTAAAATATAATCAACAACAACACAAAGGAGCGTGTTATTATGAGTAAGAAATTTGTCGTTGCAATCAGCCGTCAGTACGGAAGCGGCGGACATGAGATCGGCCGCAAGCTTGCCGAAAAGCTCGGCGTTAAGTTTTATGATAAGGAACTGCTGGCAAAAATAGCGCAGGACAGCGGCATGTCGAAGACCCTTGTTGAGTTTTACGATGAAATGCCCTCAAAAAGCCTGCTTTTCTCGCTTGCAATGGACGCTTACCCGATGTCGTTCACCGAAGTTCCGATCAATCAAAAGGTATTCCAGGCTCAGGTAGAGACTATCCGCAAGATCGCCGAGGCAGGCTCGTGTGTAATAATCGGACGCTGCGCCGACTCTATCCTCTCCGACGACCCGAATCTTGTTTCCGTCTTTATCCATGCCGATATGGATTCAAAGATCGCCCGTGTGAAAGACCGTGACGAGCTTTCCGAAGACAAAGCAAGGGAGCGCATCATCAAGACCGACAAGAAGCGTGCTTCATTCTACAACTTCTACTCGCTCGACAAACGCTGGGGCGACGTAAATTCACACGACCTGACGATCGACAGCGGCAAACTCGGCATATCAAAATCAGTCGAGCTGATCTATGATTATCTTAAACTCAGAAACTTTATCAATTGACAATGAACAATGGATAATTGACAATTAAGGAAGCACTTCGTGCTTGATTTTGTATCATTGTATTCAAACCATGCAGTTTTCGGCTGCCGATAAAGCTTGATTTACGTAAACTAATACAAAACAGGAGCGAAGCGACTCCGAAATTTTCCATTTTCCATTTTCAATTTTCCATTTAAATAAAGCTTATGTTATCCGAAAAAGTCTCGGACACTACAAACTCCGTGTCCGGGAACTCTGCCGCAAGCTTTTCGCAAAGCGGCTTTATCACTACGTTCTCGCTTTGATAATGACCGAGGACATAAACGCTTATACCGGCTTCATTTGCAAAAACAAGCTCATGGTGCTTTATCTCGCCCGTGATAAAGGCGTCTGCGCCGAGCCTTACTGCCGAAAATATCTCGCTGCCGCCTGCTCCCGAGCTGACGGCGGCTTTTTTTATTTGTTTACCGCAATTGGTAAAAACGAGTCCGCTCATTCCGAGATTTGACTTTATCATTTTTGCAAACTCATCTGCCCTCACAGAACATTCAAGCTCTCCTGCAAACATTATCTCGCTTTCTTCGCAGAATTTTACATTCGTAAGTCCGCAGGCTTTTGCAAGCTCTGTATTCACACCGAAAACAGTTGATCTGTCGAGATTGGTATGAGCGCAGATACACGAAATATCATATTTCGCCGCACGGTAAACGGCGCTGTCTGACAAAACGTGCTTTATGCCGCCGAAAATTATCGGGTGGTGGCTGATTATAGCCTGCGCACCTTTGTCGTGCGCCTCTTCCACAACATCGTTTGTGATATCGAGAGCAAGCAGCGCCTTTGTGACTTCCGCATTTTTATCCCCGACAAGTATCCCGACATTATCCCAATCCTCAGCCGTATCGAAAGGAGCAAAAGAATCTATAAACTCATATATATTTTTTACCTTTATCATAACATCAACCCTCTTTGGAATGGAAAATTGAAAATGGTAAATTTCGGAAGCACTTCGTGCTTGTTTTTATAGCAGTGTATTCAAACATTGCAGTTTTCGGCTGCCGATAAAGCTTGATTGTCGTAAACTAATACAAAACAGGAGCGAAGCGACTCCGCAATTTTCCATTTTCCATTTTCCATTTTCAATTTATATTATATGCCGAATTTTTCACGAATCTCCTTAATAACTGCGTCCATCTCTCCCGTATCTCCGCCCGACACCGCTGTGCCGTCTCGTTTTTTGTGAAGCTTTGACAGCACCGAGCGCATGTATTCACGGGCATACTCGCTGTTGTTTTCGAGCTTTCCGATGTACGCAAACGACGGCGAAAAAGACATAGTCTCGCCGGAATATTCGGCACAGATGACCGTGTAGTATTTTCCGCCATGTGTGCAGGGAGTTTCGCTTTTTATCTCAAAGCCGTTTTCGCAAAGGTAGCTTCTCAGCTCGTGCATTTTCGTCATAGGCTGCAAAATAAGCCGCTTTTCACTGTTTTTGAGCCATGAGGCATTGTCTATGATCTTCACTATCATCTCGCCGCCCATTCCGGCGATAACAATATCATCAGCCTCTTCCGGCTCTACCTCGTCAAGTCCGCCGCAAAGACGTGTTTTTACGATATCCTCAACGCCGTACTTTTTTATATTCTCCTCGCCTGCTTTGAGCGGCTTGATACGTATATCAGACGCTACCGCAGATGAGATCAAGCCGTTTTTTGCAAGCCATATGGGAAGATATGCGTGATCAGTTCCGACGTCTGCAAGGCTCGTTCCCTTGCGCACATAAGAAGCGCAAACAGAAAGCCTGCCGTCGAGTGAAAACAATGTATTCAAAATAACAACCACCTTATCAAATGGAAAATGGAAAATTGAAAATGGAAAATTGCGGTTAGGCTCACTGCGTTCGCCTTTTTTATTCAGTGGTTCCTTAGTATTATCCGAAGAACCATTTCCGCTTTTTGTCTTAATGTCTGCAATCAATTAGAATTATACCGAATCGGTACGAAAAAGTCAATTACCGCTCTTTTTGAAAAAAAATGCACAAAATTCTCCTTGTTATTTCTTTATCCAAAGCGCCATGAAATCACACGGTTGTCCTATAAAAAATCGAAATGATTATTGACTTTTCGCCCAATTTGTGCTAATATTATTAGAGATTTATTTGTATCTTTGTGTATTATTACCTCAAGGCAAATTAAAAAGGGAATGATGTTTTTATGTTAAAAATGAATAAAGCGCTTCGGCAGCTGCTCGTAAAGACGGCGGCAGTCGCTTCTGCGGCGTCGCTGCTGTTTTCATGTGCGGTTTCTTCCGTGCCGACGGCATACGCTTTCGATAATACGTCCGTTACATCGGGCGTAGGCACGGCAGCACAAATGCTGATCCACAACGACACCGTTGACACCGATATCTCCGGGAGCCGTGCGGTCTATCTTGACAATTCCGAGATAGCAGGCGGCAGAAGAAGCCTTACCGTTACCGTAAGTATCGCCGATAAAGACGGCAATCCTTTAACCTCTGGCGATATCATCAACTATAAGGTCAGCGAGCCTAACAACAGCATTCGTGTCACAGATCTTACTCCGAGCGATGTGAACACGAGCGTTACGCTCAGGATAGACGCATACGTTTCAAGCGGCGGCGTTGAAAAGCCGCTAAGCCCCGGCGTTACCAACATAACGTTTTCAAACAGAACGGGCAGTGTAAAGTCGCTTCTCAGCTGCAACGTTTACAACCCTGCCACCGATATGACGCTTTACTGGAACAAAAGCAGCGAGCCGCTGCTGTTAAACGACTTCAACCGTGACAATCTTACCGATGTAACGGCAGTTGTAAACCACAGCTACAATCTTACGGCGGGCGTTATTCCCCGTGATTCTACCGACCGTGTAAAATGGGCTGTCAGCGAAGGCTTGTATACAGGTGCGGCAGGCACTTATATCACGCAGACCGACAAAGCGTCCATCACGAACGAGGGTCTTTTTACAGCCGAAAGCGAGGGCGACGTTACCATCGTTGCCAAATTTGAATCTACGTCAAGCTCGCCGAGAACCGCCTGCTTCGGCACAAAACAGCTTTATAACAGCAACGGCGAGATCGTCACCGAAACAGTCAAGACGGTTCCGAAATATATCCACGTTACGATAGTACCGGAAAACCCTGCTGTTTCTATCGATTTCACCAATATCCCGGCAGTTCTTGAAAAAGGCAAAACGTGGAACGTGGGCTACAGCCTTACTCCGTCCGACCCGTCTATGGGAGACGCTACCGACGTACTTACATGGGAATCGAGCGACAAGAACGTTATCACGGTCGATCAGAACGGCAAGATAACAGCTGTAGGCACAGGCAGTGCAACTGTCACTCTGTACGGTGAGAACAAAAACGTATACGCCGAGCAAAGCATACGTGTCATTACAAAGGCGACAAGCCTCAAGCTGGAGCCTTCCCCCTGCGAAACAAGAGCAGGCGTTCCCACCGAGATCACCGCAGTAATGATGCCGTTTGACGCAGATGAAGAGATCGAGTGGAGCGTATCCGGAGATATTTCCGCCGAGATCATACCCACTTCCGAAGAATACTCATGCGAACAGAAAGCCGTGTTCACCGCAAGCGAAGAGGGCACTGCAACGATATATGCCCGCACCGTATATTCCAATATCACTGCATCGATCGATGTAAGCGTAAAGCCGAGAGCTGCTTCCGACAGCCTTACACTCCTTTACAGATCGGGAGAATACTCCACTCCGCTCATTGACGGCAGCAACATCAAGATCTACACAAATCAGGATATCACCGTAAGCGGACTTGTTACCTCGCCCGACGGCACTCAGCCCGACGATGATGTTATCTGGGAGATCAAAAACAATTCAAACGACTACGTTACTCTCATCTCCGACAAAAACAACACTCTGAAGCTTCACGGAACCTCCCCCGGAACGATAACCGTAAAAGCCTATTGTGCTTCCGACTCGACCATCAGCAGAGAATTCAACGTTACCGTACTGAAAGCCTGCGATATCATACGCTTTTTCGAGCCGGACGGAAAAACGCTTTTCCCGCAGATCAAGTCCGTGAATGTCGGCTCACTCATCACAATGAGAGCCGATCTTACCATCGAAGGCAACTACCCCTATCAGCATTCCGACAAGATTTCTTCGTGGGAATCCGACAGACCCGACCTTGCTCAGATAGATCAGAACGGAAACGTCAGAGCTGTAGGAAACGGCACTGCCGTAATTACGGTCTATACAGCATCGGGCAAAAAGGCTTCCTGCCGTATCAACGTTTTCACGACCTCGCAGGTTATCATGCTGAACGTTACGCCGTCTCAAAACGGCGAGCTGCCTACGGCTTCTATCGATAAAACGGGAACGAAGCCATGCACTGCAGAACTCGGAGCGACCGTTAAGGATCAGTACGGCAATGAGGTTTCCGATGTTGACACAACATGGACTTCTTCCGATGAATCTGTAGTCACCGTTGACAACAAGGGCGTTGCAACAGCAGTCGGCATAGGCTCCGCTACGATAACTGTCAAGAGCGGAAGCAAAACAGACCAGTGCACTCTAAGCGTTCATGCACCCATAACAGACGCTTATATGGAAGAAATAGCGGCGCAGACATATTCTCCTCTCGTTCAGTCATACGAGCCACGCCCCACACTCACCTACAACGGGATAAGACTCAATGAAGGAACCGACTACACGCTGAGCTACGAAAGCAATACAGGCATTGGAACGGGCCGCCTCACCGTTACCGGCGAAGGCCATATGAGCCGTTCAAAGACAGTATCCTTCGATATCAAGCGAAAAGATCTTTCGGACGAAGATATCGTGCCGGGAAAGATCGAGGACGTTCAGTGTACGGGCAGTGAGATATGCCCCGTACCCGAAATATCGTGTTCGGGCGTTCTTCTCAAGCCCGATGTTGATTACACCTGCTCTTATGTCAACAACGTAGCGGCAGGCGAAGCGGCTGTGATCGTAAACGGCAAGGGAAACTATATCGGATCGATAACGGTCGGCTTCAATATCATCTGCGATCACAGCGATACCACAGAACCGGAAGTGATCCGTGAGCCTACATGCACTCAGGTCGGCTTACAGAAAATGCACTGCAACAAGTGTAATATGGACGTTCAGACCGAAATACCGAAGATCGACCACAACTACGAAGAACAGGTGATCCCACCGACAGCTAACGAAAGAGGCTACACGCTGCACAAATGCACCGTCTGCGGCACATCATATAAAGACAACTACGTTGAAAAGATAGAAGGCGTGAGCATCAGCGACTGCACCGCTATCATAAGCGGCGACAGCTTCCCTTACACTGGCGAGCCTGTAAAGCCCTCAATAAAGCTCAGATATGACGGAAAACTGCTCACAGAAAACGCCGACTACATAGTTATCTACCTGAACAACACCGATGTAGGCACAGGCTATGCCGTTATAACAGGGCTTGGAAACTATGTAGGCACGGGTAAGATAAGCTTCATGATAACAGATGAAGACACAGGCACAAGCAGCGATACCAACGTTGAGATCATAATGACCGACGAAGACGAAGACACCGACGACGGCAGGATATCCCTGACACAGGACAGCGTAGGAATACTTGACCCTGTAGTATACTCGCCCGAAAAGGTTCCTTTCGAGCCGATGTCAAACATTTCGGCAGGCTCAAAAGCTCTTATCGAAGATGTTGACTACACGCTCGCATACGCCAACAACACCGATGTTGGCACGGCTACGATCATCATGAGAGGTATCGGCAATTATAAAGGCGTGGCTCAGTTTAAATTCGATATACTTCCGAAACCTATCACCGACGCCGATGTTACGGTAAAGAAGATCTCTGTTCAGCGCTGCACAGGCAAAGCCGTAACGCCTGCAACGATCGTGACGTGCAACGGCTATATACTCAAATCACGCCAGGACTATAAGGTAACGTACGAAAAGAATATCGAACCCGGTCTTGCCATAGCTAACATCACAGGCATAAACAATTACACGGGAAGCGTTCAGGTCACGTTCGAGATAGAGTGCGAACACAACTATCAGGAACAGATAATCGAGCCGACATACACAGCAAGAGGCTACACGCTTCACACCTGCTCGATCTGCGGCCAATCGTACAAAGACAACTACACAAATCAGCTCACGATGAGCGACCTTTCGGAATGCACTCTCAGTCTTGATTACACATCAACATCTTACAGCGGCTCGGCAAAAGAGCCTAAAGTAACCGCCATGCATCAGAACAAGCTGCTTGAACTCGGAAAGGATTACACCGTTTCATACAGCAGAAATATCGAACCCGGTCTTGCCGAAGTCAAGGTCAGGGGCATAGGCGGATTTACAGGACTTGAAACGCTGACATTCCAGATCTTTGAAAAGATCAACAAAGGCGATGTCAACTCCGACGGAACAGTAACGGCAGAAGACGCTCTGCTTGCGCTGCGTTACAGCGTAGGTCTTGACAAGCTTGACGACGACCAGATAGCCGCCGCAGACATAAACGGCGACGGTACCGTCAACGCCGAAGACTGCCTTGCGATCCTGCGGTACACCGTAGGCTTAGGCTCACTTTAACACAAAAGCACCGCACTTTCACAAAAGCACCGCAGCTCGTGCGGTGCTTTTGTAATTGAAAATTGAAAATTGAAAATGGAAAATTACGGAAGCACTTCGTGCTTGTTTTATAGTAAACCGACGCACAACAAAAAAAGAGGGCAGCATGCTGTCCTCTTTTAAACTATTGATTCAGTCCATCTCGTATGTCATGTAGCCCTGCTCTGCGTCGGTTACAAGCTCTTCGTAGATGAACACAGCAAGCGACTTGCGCTCTGCGTCCCAGTCTACCACATCGAGCGTTGACATACCGTAATGCCAGCCTGCATCGTAATTGCCGTCACTTGGGATACGATGCTCTACCATATCGTAAGAAAGATATGTCAGCGAATTTGCAACGAGAGTCGTTATCTCGTTTTTCTTGAGGTTCGTCGTAATGAGCGGACCTACTTGGTCTACTATGCTGATGATGTCTTTCAGCGAAGCCGATTTCATGTCGTTAACGAGCGCTTTGAGCAGCTTTCTCTGTCTGTCTGTTCTGTCAAAGTCACTTCCCGAGAAGCCTGCTTCTTCGTCGCCTCGGTCTCGTGCATACCAGAGCGCCTGTCTGCCGTTGAGGTGAACGATACCCGGTTTTATCGGAAGCTCGTTTCTTGTTTCGACCTGATGGTTCTTCCAGCACTGCCAGTTGATGTAGTCGATCTCCTCTGCACTCAGTTCAAGATCGATACCGCCGAGAATATCGATTATCGAACGGAAGCTTGAAAAGTCTACGATAGCATATCGGTCGATATTAACGCCGAAGTTCTGCTCTATCGTTGCGATAGCAAGCTTCGGGCCGCCGTAAGCGTAGGAATGGTTGAGCTTACTGTAACCGTAATCGGGGATATACACCCAAAGATCTCGCATGAAAGAAGTAAGCTTGAGCTTTTTATGGCGGTTGTCAACGGAAAGCATGATCATCGTGTCGCTTCGCTGGCTCGTACCGTCGTTCTTGTCGGCACCGAACAGCATAACGTTCAGCACCATAGGATCGTTCAGAAGCTTGCCGTCTTCAACACGCATGTTTACCGTACCGCCGTTGAGGTCGATATCGTACTTGTCGGGATCTCTCCTGCCGTCCGGGAAATAGTTCTCGTCCTCGTCAAAGTCGCCCGTGTCGCTGTAATTGAGCGAATCTATCGTTTTGTAGTAGTAGATAAAGCCCGTTCCCGATATCGCCATGAGCACCGCAAGAGTTATAAGTATCACATTGCGGATAACGATGCGCTTATTCTTACTCTTTTTTCCGCCCGTATTACGTGAAGCTACAACGGGAGTATCGTCATATGTAAGGACATCATAGCCTTCCAGATCATCATTGCGTTTATTCTTTGCCATAACAAAAGTCCTTTCGTTATTATGCAGATGTTACCCGTACTATTATAATCTTTCAGACATGCATTATAATTGCCTTAAAGAATTATAATTGTCGAATTACGGTAATGTTGATATACTGTTTTTGGTAATAAAGATGAGTAAAATTAAAATCAGTAATAATTCTTATTTTTGTATTGCATTTCAGATCGTGTTGTGATATAATAAAACTACAGAGAAATTCGTCTTTGCAATTGATAATATTATATAAGGAGTCTTGCAAATAAAAGTCAAGACCTAAAATGAAAAAAGTTAAAATTATTTCTGCTGAATAAAAATGTGTATAGCAAAGCAAGCCGAAAAACA
>CACZYP010000008.1:0-19690 GCA_902785425.1 uncultured Ruminococcus sp.
CGCAGGAATACTGACGTATTTCAAGGGAGTTGAGTGCAAGATGACAAAAAGATGCAAGCAAGATGGGTGCTCAGTCCGCAGGACGTGATTTAATCAGTGCTTCCTTAACTTATTCAGACTTAAGGAGCCACTGAATAATTATCTCAGGGCGGCGAGTACAGTTTAGCTTTGTGAGGTTTAATACAAATCAAACACGCCGCAGGCGGGTTCCTCAATTGTCAATTATCCATTGTCAATTGTCAATTCTCAATGCATTCTACATTAGTATGAGCCTTGCCTTTATTTTACTGATCTTCAACAACAGGCTCGGTGATCTCAACGTCTGATTCCTCAACGGCGGATTCTATCATCGGAGCGTTTGCTTCGTCAAACAATTCGTTTGCGTTTGTCTTTGTAAGTGCGGTTGCAATGATAGCGATAACGAGAACGACCGATACGGGGATGCTCGCCTCAAGTCCGAACTGTCCGCCGTTGAAAAGATCCTTTGACGGAACATTGGAAAACTTTACAACGCTGTCAAGGTCATAAGCGCCGCTTACGCTGATGCCGTAGAAATTACCCTGAACAAAGTTCCACAGCGAGTGGATAGCGCATACGCCCCAGATGTTGCCTCTTTTAAGAATGTATACACCTTCAAATATGCCGAACAGTGTGATGTTGATGATGGCAAGAGCGCTGACGCCCGGGTTTGCAAGGTGCAGGCAGCCGAATGCTACGGAAGAGATAACTACTGCTGCAATGATATGCGAGCGGCGTGAAAGCGATACCATGAAGTAGCCTCTGCAAAGCACTTCTTCACTCATGCCCTGGATAAGGAAGCCTGCAAAGCAAAGTGCGATAAAGCCCCACTGTATGTTTGAAACAACACCGTCAAATGTGAGCGCTCCTGCTGCATATGCAAGACCTACAGCAAATGTGTACATAACGATGCCTACGAGTGCGCCGACAAGGTATTCAAGCGCTGCGCCCTTTTTGCGGAAGCCCATAGTGGAGATCTTTCTCTTCTCGATAAAGCGGCAGAAGACGATAACAAGTATAGTTGTGATACCGGTGCAGAAAAGAGCGAGAACTGTTGAAAACTTGTCTGTTGAAAGTCTTGTGAATTCGGCTGTATACTCTTCCTGAGTGATAGCGCCGCTTGTGAACTGATTAATGAGGTCGAGCACTTCGGGCTTTTTCATAATGACGCTCATCGAATAAACGAGACTCGGTAACGATGAAATGATGCCTGTTACAAGAAATACGCCGACAAAGATCAGTATTTCAAGAATAAAGATCTTTCCATCGCTCTGCCTCTTTGCTTCTTCAAACATGTTGGTTTTTGGGAATAGTTTTTTCATTAGTCTGCCTCCTGAATTTTAATAATATGATCTTATGCTTTCCTGAACATCTGCGTAACTGCGGCGTAGTCGAACATGTAGTACGAATTTTCGTTTGCAAAGATAAGCAGGAATCCGACTATACATGACCACGCAAGAGCTGCAAATGCAAGAGCATATATCCATCTGTAGATCTTTTTCGGTGCTTTTTCGGCGGTGTGCAGCACATCAAACATCACGATAAGCGCTGCCGCACAAAGCGGTAAAAGCAGGTCTGCCGTGTAGCGGTAGTGAGCGCCTGCTTTGCACATGTCGATAAATGCAAGCGCTGCCGCAGAAGTTGCAAGTGCGATAGGAAAGGCTGTTTTGAAACGGTCTTTCTTTTTGCTTACCATAGGGAAGAGCGCTGCTGCCCACGTTACGGGGTACGAGAAAACGCCCATGCACTGTGCAACGTATGTATATCTTGGGTAAGTGCGCAGAGAATCGCCCGATATTTCCATGTAGGGGAACTGCGCAATGAATTTCGGCGGCTCGAAGAAGTAATGATACGCCGTCGGGAACAGATACGTAAGCGAAAGCGTATTTGCTTCTGCCGCGCTGACTGTCAGCTGATACGAAAAGCCGAACTCGAACGGATCTGAAAAACGGTTGTAGTTGTAAAGCATTATAAGCACGGCGCCCGTTATTACGGGAACGCAGACAGATGCGGCGTATATGATCTTGTGCTTTACGGTGTCGTTCTTGTCTGTCAGGACGAACCACGCAGCCGCAGCGGCCGCCGTACAGTAGATAAGCATTCCGGGGCGTGAGCCTGCCATAAAAGCTGTGGCAATGCCCGTCAGCACAAGCATGACGCTGCGCTTTCTGACGTTTTCGGTGTAGTATGCTTCAAGCAGGAAGAACAGGAACGCTGCCGTCGAACCAATGCCCGATATGACCGCTATGTAGTAGAACAGCATCTCCGAATTGAGCGCAAATATCGGTGAGGTCAGCAGTATGGTGAAGTGTCCGAGGGAAGCCAGCAGCAGCGGCACGTCCTGCGTCATGTGTTTAAGCAGCGCAACGTAGAACAGCGATATGAATATCATTGCGTACAGCGTGACCAGCGCCGAAGCAAGCACGGGGGAGGGAAGCTTTCCCGTAATGAAGAATACGGGGTAGTAAACGGTAAAGACCGGAACGGCTCCGAAGTAAGAGTAGAATTTGCCGTTGTAGTACGCTCTGTCCCAGTAATCGCCCGAGGGGTCGTCGAGGTGGCGTACCGTTATGTCATATGGGTTCGACATGCTGTCAAACTCCTGCGGGTCAACGTTTACTCTGATATCGAGCCTGCCTTCGTGAAATGCCGAGAACATCTGTTGGTACTGATCGTATGTATACTGGTTTTTCATCGGGTATTCTTCGAGCAGCTTTTCACCCGTGAACGCTACGGAGAACAGCGTTATCGCAATGAAGAATACGCACAGAATAAATGTGCCGAATGCAAAAAGAGGATAGTCGCTCTTTTTGAGCTTCCATCTCCATGCGCCCGAAGCGATAGCAAGACAAACAAGCATTATCAATGCAAAGCGGCTGAAACGAAACGCAAAGTGAGGCGGCGCATTCAGCGTGATGCCCGTTATCTCAAACGGTGCGCCGGGGCTTCCGCCAAACTCGACTTTCAGCTTGTTTACTTTTCCGAAGGAGGAAACGCTGATGTAGTTATCCTCTTCCTGACCGAGATAGATCTTTGAATTGACGTAGTTTTTGTCAAACCCCTCGTCCTGCGAAAAATTCTGATCCGTAAAGGCTATGTGCGCTTCATCGTAGCGTGTGTTGCCGTCTTTTACGGAGATACATATGTTTTTCATCTCCGTGTCGACATTTTCAAACAGCAGACAGCCTTTTTCAAGCTTTACCGAACCGCTGTTCTGAGAGTATTTTATTGAAGCCTCTTTGTCGGGAACAGCGGCGTTTTTCAGATCAAGCTTTACGGTATCATAGCCGCCGAGAATTATCGACAATGCCGAAAAATTGGCGACGATCAGCTCCAACACAATACATGCCGCAATAATTGCTAAGTATCTCAAAATACCCGATTTTTTCATTTTTATAAGTCTCCTGAACACAGAAAATCGGGTATGCGGATATCCCGCATACCCTTGAACTCAGATCTCGTTCGAGATCATGCTTTCATAAGTTTCTCTTTTTATAACGGTGAAGTCTTCGCCGTCCTTGATCATTACGACCTCGGGCTTCGGTACCTTATTGTAGTGGCTCGCCATAGCGTAGTTGTAAGCGCCCGTTGTAAGAACTGCAACGGTGTCGCCTCTTTTCGGCTTCGGCATCATTACGTCTTCCTGAATGATATCACCGCTTTCGCAGCAGCGGCCTGCAACGGTGCATTTGTAGTCGCTTGCCTCATCCATGCGGTTTGCAAGAAGAACGGTGTACGGCGACTGATAGAGAGCAAATCTCGGGTTGTCTGTCATACCTCCGTCAATGGAGATATAATTCTTAAGACCCGTGATCTCCTTGAGGTAGCCTGCCGTATAGAGCGTCATACCTGCGTCGGCAACGATGCTTCTGCCGGGCTCCATGAGGATATTCGGCATCTTTACGCCGAACTCATCGCAAAGCGAGTGAACAAGCTCTGCGATACCCTTGATGTTTGCATCGTAGTCGATCTCCGGATCGTCCTCGGTGTAGCGGACAGCCATGCCGCCGCCGAGATTGAGCGTTTTTGCCTCATAGCCGTACATTTTCTTTATGTCTGCAATGAAGCGGATCATGATCCTTGCGGCGTCGCAGAACGGATCGTACTCGAAGATCTGCGAACCGATGTGACAATGGAATCCGTCAAGCCCGATGTTTTCAAGCTTCAGAACGCCCTCTACAAGCTCGTAAGCCTGATGAGTCTCGATAGCAACGCCGAACTTGGAGTCAACGCTGCCTGTGGAGATCTTCTTGTGAGTGTGGGGGTCGATGCCGGGAGTAATGCGAAGAAGTACCTTCTGCACCTTGCCCATTTCCGCAGCGATCTCGTTTACGGCAGCGACTTCTTCAACGCTGTCGCACACGAAGTGACCAACGCCGTGCTCTATAGCAAAACGGATCTCGCTGTCGGTCTTGGAGTTGCCGTGGAAATATGCACGCTCAAGCGGGAAGCCTGCTTGATGCGCTGTGTATATCTCTCCTGCGGAAACGCAGTCGATACCGATATTTTCGCTTGCAATGATCTTGTAGATGTATTTGAATGAAAGAGCTTTGCTTGCATAAAGCGGCATTGAATCGGGAGTAAAATACTTCTTCATCGCATTGCGGTAAATGGTGCATTTTTCTCTTATCTTGCCCTCGTCGAGCAGCATCAGAGGAGTTCCGTATTTTGCGGCCATATCAACGGTATCGACACCTGCGAAATTCAGATGACCGTTATTGACCGAAAGATTGTCACATATCATACTAATTACATCCTTTATATTTATTTGCGAAGCGGGAAAAGTGCCTTATACCCTGAGGCCTGCTTTTCTCATCTCTTCGTAAAGCACCTCTGCGTGTGCTTCTTCCATCGGTGTGAGCGGCATTCTGAGGAAATTGTCGCAGAAGCCGAGCTTTGCCATAGCAGCCTTTGCAGGGATCGGGTTTACCTCGGAGAAGAGAGCGTTGATAAGCGGCAGATACTCTACCTGCATCTGAGTTGCTGTCTGAAGGTCGCCCTCAAGATACTTGTGGACCATTTCGCTCGTTTCCTTCGGAAGAACGTTGGAAAGAACGGAGATAACGCCCTTGCCGCCGATAGAAAGGATCGGGAGCGTCTGGTCGTCGTTGCCGCTGTAGAAATCGAGGTACTCGCCGCACTCGTGGATCTCGGAAATGCACTGCGAAAGGTTTCCGCTTGCTTCCTTAACTGCTGCGATGTTCGGGTGAGTCATGAGCTTCTTGAAAGCCTCAACGCCGATGTTAACGCCCGTTCTGCCGGGGATATTGTAAAGAATGAGCGGCTTTGTGGAAGCGTCTGCGATAGCTGTGAACATCTTTACAAGACCGTTCTGTGTAGCCTTGTTGTAGTACGGTGTAACAACGAGGCAAGCGTCTGCGCCGACCGAGCAAGCGTACTTTGTAAGCTCGATAGCGTAAGCCGTATCGTTCCCACCGGTTCCTGCGATCATCGGAACTCTGCCGTCGATCCTCTCAGCTGCGAAGCGGATAGCCTCTCTGTGCTCTGCATCGGAGAGAGTGGATGCCTCGCCTGTTGTGCCGCAGATAACGAGAGCGTCGATGCCCTGTTCGATCTGCCAGTCGATAAGACGTCCGAACTGCTCGAAGTTGATACCGTTTTCGTCAAGAGGGGTAATGAGGGCTGTAGCAGCGCCCGTGAAAATGGTGTTTTTCATAAGATTGATCTCCTTTATTAAGATTTATTATTTCATGCAAATAGATAAAAAAAACAGCCGAGCAATACGCATCGGCCATCAAAATCATTCAAAACACGAATATAACATATGTTTCTCATAATTAGGATAGCTCTCCGCATAAGCGACAGTAGTACGGATATTATCCGCACTCCCAAAGGAAGCTTACGCCTGACTTCCCTTTCGGCAGATACGCCTTTCACGTCCTTCACAGCCTGCGAAGCCTTCAAAAAAACGCTACTCTTAGCATCTGCGCCTCTATCATAATTGCATTGAAATCATGATAACATTAATAGCGTATCATGTCAATAGGTTTTGAAAATTTTTTTCTTATAATATTATATTTTGTTTTTACAGAAACGTTCCGTTTTTTTATAATGTGGAAAGTGGAAAGTGGAATGGCGAATGGCGGAGTCGCTTCGCTCCTGTTTTTATATTAATATGTTTTAACACTTGTATCCTTGCAGCGAATAAAAGTATGAAAATTTGAGAACTAATACAAATCCAACTCGCCGAAGGCGAGTTCCTTCATTCCACTTTCCACATTCCACATTAAAAAAGAGGAGCGAAGCGACTCTGCAATTTTCCATTTTCCATTTTCAATTTTCCATTTGAAGGACTCCGTCTTGACTTAAAGCTTGAATTTTGGTAAAATAAGAAGCAGTGAATCACTTGCCGCCATGACGCAGCTTTGCTGTTGTGGCGGCTGATTAATGATGACTAATATTAAGGAGTCTTTTTTTGATGGCTGATAAACAAGAGTTAATTGATTTAAGAAAAAGAGTTCTTGAAAAGGAATTCTCCCGAATGAACGATATGCAGCGCAAGGCTGTGTTCTGCGTGAACGGTCCGCTGCTTATACTTGCAGGTGCAGGCTCGGGCAAAACAACGGTGCTTGTAAACAGGATAGCCAATATGATCGAGTACGGCAATGCGTATAATTCCGATGAGTTTTTCGGAACGCTTTCGGATGATGAGATCGCCCGTGTGAACGCATTCCTTGACGGCAGCGGTGAGCTTGACGGCGAGCTTCGCTTTCACCTTTCCGTGTCGCCCGTAAGACCCTGGAATATCCTTGCGATAACGTTTACAAATAAAGCGGCAGGCGAGCTTAAAGACAGGATCGCCGCAAGAGTGGGCGATCAGTCGTCGCAGGTGTGGGCTTCCACGTTCCATTCTACATGCGCACGCATACTTCGCCGCTACGGCGAACGCCTCGGCTATACCGACAGATTTGCGATATACGACAGCGAGGATCAGAAGCGCCTTATCAAAGACTGCCAGAGACAGCTCAATTACGACGACAAGATCATTTCGCACAAGTCGATCATCGCAGAGATATCCGCTGCAAAGGATTCTATGATAACTCCGGAGCAGTATCTTAAAAATGCAGGCAGTGACAACCGCCTTATCGCTATCGGCAAGGCTTATCTGCTCTATCAGGACAGGCTCAAATCTGCCGACGCTATGGACTTTGACGATCTTCTCAGCAAGACGGTAGAGCTTTTCGAGAAGAACCCCGATGTTCTTGAATACTATCAGGACAAGTTTCGCTACATAATGGTCGATGAGTATCAGGATACGAACAAGGTGCAGTACAAGTTCGTCAGCATGCTTGCCGAGAAATACAACAATATCTGCGTTGTCGGCGACGACGATCAGAGTATCTATAAGTTCAGAGGCGCTACGATCGAGAATATCCTCTCGTTTGAAAAGAGCTTCAAAGACGCTAAGGTAATAAGACTTGAGCAGAACTACCGCAGCACAAAGACTATCCTCAACGCTGCGAACGCCGTAATCAGCAACAATAACGCACGTAAAGGCAAAACGCTTTGGACAGAGAACAAAACAGGCGCAAAGATACGTCTTCACACCGTAAAGAACGAGCGTGAGGAGTCGGCTTTCATCGCCGATACCATCATGGAAGAAGCTGCAAAGGGCAGACCTTTCAGTGATTTTGCTGTGCTTTACAGAGTTAACGCCCAGAGTAACGGTCTGGAGTCTATGTTTGTGAGAAAGGGTGTTCCGCACCGTATCATTGGCGGCCACCGCTTCTACGACCGTGAGCATATCCGTGATATGGTGGCTTATCTCCAGGTCATCAACAACCCGAACGACAACGTCCGCCTCAGACGTATCATCAACAAGCCAAAGCGCTCTATCGGTGAATCCACAGTGAGCAAGGCGATGGATATCGCCGCAGCGGAAGGCATGAGCATTTTCGAGGTCATCAGCCACGCAGACGAGTACGATTCTCTTATAAAGTCGGCAAATAAGCTCATGGGCTTTACGGAAATGATAAACGAATTTGCTGCACTTGCCGAGGACGGCACTACAAGTCTTGCGGATATTTACACAAAGCTTGTAAAGACGATAAACTACGAAGCTTTCCTCAAAAGGGAAAAGGACGACTATGAGCAGCGCCTTGAAGACGTAGAGGAGCTTAAATCGAACCTTGTCAAGTACGAAGAGGACAACGGCGACGAAGCGAGCCTTTACGGATTTTTGGAGGAGATATCGCTTCTTACCGATATCGACAATTACGACGAGGAGTCCGACAGCGTTGTTCTTATGACTATGCACAGCGCAAAGGGACTTGAATTCCCGATCGTGTTCATTCCCGGAATGGAGGACGGCATATTCCCCGGAGTTCGTGCAATATATGATGCAAACGAAATGGAAGAGGAACGCCGCTTAGCTTACGTTGCGATAACGAGAGCAAAGGAAGAGCTGTACATGGTCAAGTCGAAGCAGCGTTTGCTTTACGGTTCGACGAAGTACAACCACCCCTCCGAGTTTTTGGGCGAGATACCGAACGAATATCTCGATCAGACCGATTCAAGCGTTGTAGTAAGAAGTGCATCGGAGATCGGTCAGAAAGCAAAGCCGAGGGAGAAGCTTGCGGCAAGCGCAAAGACGTTTTCCTCCACGGCAGCGGCAGCGCCGTCCGGTGCAGTCGATCTGAAAGCAGGAGATACCGTAGTTCACAAGAAATTCGGCAAAGGCATGGTAGTATCTGCGCTCCCCGTAGGCGGCGACGTAATGCTTGAGATCGCTTTTGAAGAAAGCGGCACAAAAAAGCTCATGGCGAAATTTGCGGGGCTTACAAAAGAGTAATATATGTCAAAAAGGACTGTCGTTTCATGCGGCAGCCCTTTCTTTATAAATGTGAAATGCGGAAAGTGGAAAGTGGAATGAATGAACTCGCCTGCGGCGAGGTCCTTTTAAATGGAAAATTGAAAATGGAAAATGGAAAATTGCGGAACTCGGCTTCGCCGAGTTGGATTTATATTAGTTCTCGCAAAGAAATACTTTACTCGCCGGCATGAGATAAACTTAAAAATACCAATATAAAAACCGGGAGCGAATCGACTCCGCCATTCCATTTTACTCAAAATCCGAAAATATCTTCCTACAATTATCTCCCCGGTTATTGACTTTTTCTTTCAAGTACGTTATGATTAATCGGTAAACAATTTTAGTTATTTGTTGGACGGAGTGGAAACTATGGTTAGAAAAACAGGGCTGAAAAAGAACAGAGACGTCGATATAAATACACCGCTCTTTTTCCTTGCGGCGCCTGTTTTTGTGCAGGCTCTGCTTTCAATGCTGATAGGCTATGCCGATTCGCTCATGCTTACACGTTATTCCGAAACGGCGGTCGGCGCAGTAGGAAACGCAGGACAGGTGCTCGGCTTTCTGACGCTCGCATTTACGATCGTGTCGAGCGCTTCGGGCGTTGTGGTGGCGCAGTATCTCGGTGCAAAGGAAAAGGATAAACTGAGCCGCATCTACACCGTTGCGGTGGCGTTCAATTTCATACTCAGCCTTACCGTAAGCATTATCGTGTTTGCGTTCAGCAGAACGCTGCTTCGCTTCATGCAGGTGCCCGACGAGATGATGAACGACGCCAACAGCTACATGAGGATAGTCGGGGGCTTCATTTTCCTGCAGGCGCTTATAGATACGTTTTATCAGATACTCCGAAGCAACGGCAGAGTTGTTTTCGGAATGGTGCTGTCTTTTTCGACTAACATAATCAACATAATAGGAAACTATCTTTTCTTGTATGGACCGCTGAAAACGCTCGGACTGGGCGCTTCGGGCGTTGCCGTTGCAAGCGTTGCGAGCAGGCTTGTGGGTCTAATCGTTATCGCACTCTATTTTCACTTTACGATCGAAGGCAATATATCTCTCAGCTGCCTGCGCCCGTTCCCGAAAGATATCCTCAAAAGCCTTTTGAAGCTCGGCATACCGACGGCAGGCGAGAATATTTCCTACAACATCTCGCAGATAGTGATCTCGGCAATGGTCAACACTCTCGGTATCGTTGCCATCAACACGAAGATATACTGCGGCATACTTTCAAATTTTTCGTATCTGTACTCCGTTTCGGTTGCGATGGCAACGCAGATAATAGTCGGTCATGCTGTAGGCGCCGAAAAGTACGATCTTGCTTACAAGCGTGTTATCCGTTCCGTAGTGCCTGCTGTGGGCATTTCTGTAGCCATTGCGATAACAAATTATCTGCTCAGCCCGTTTACGCTTTCTATTTTTACCGATAACGCCGAATCGATAGCGCTCGGTCATCAGATCATGCTGATAGCGATATTCCTGGAGATAGGCAGAACGTGCAACCTCATTGTAATAAACTCGATGAGAGCGTCGGGCGACGTCAAGTTCCCGACAATGCTCGGAATAGCTTCAATGTGGGGCGTATCTGTGCTGTTTACGTTCCTGCTCGGAATAGTATTCGGGTTCGGCTTAAAGGGCGTATGGATAGCAATGGCAGCCGACGAGATGATCCGGGGCATAATAGTAGTTATCCGCTGGAAAAAAGGCTCGTGGAGAGGGAAGAGAGTCGTAAAATAATGGAGAATTGTGGAAGCAGGAATGCTTTGTTCAAAGAATAACGAATAAAGAATAACGAATAAAGAATAAAGTTGGAAGCACTGCGTGCTTGATTTTATATTAGTTTATTCAAACTTAGTATGTATCTCTCGGCAGCGAATAAAAGTATTGCTTTGCGAAAACTAATACAGATCCAACTCGCCGCAGGCGGGTTCCGGAATTTTCCATTTTCCATTTTCAATTTTCAATTGGAAAAGCACCGCATCTCGTGCGGTGCTTTTCCTTGTGCGGCGCTTTTCTCTTGCGTTGGTTTTGTTACTTCACTTTAACAAGTGTTCCGATCGTTTTGCTGTTGGAAAGCCCTACGCTGAATCTGAGAACTTCGAGTGCGTCGGCGCTGTCTACAGAGTTGTCGCCCGTTACATCGATAACGATCATCGGAAGTGAGCTGAGGTCGTCAAGTCCTATGCTCGCACGAAGCAGCTTGAGTGCGTCGGACGATGTTACGCTGTTGTCTTTATCGGCGTCGCCGATCATAACTTCCTCTTCTTCATCGGAGTCTGTGTCAGTATCGGGGTCTGTTTCAGTGTCGGTGTCGAAACCCGGATCTGTGTCGGAGTCGGTTTCCGTGTCGCTGTCCGAATGTTCCTCTGTATCGGAATCGGACTGCTCTTCACTGTCGGTGTCGGAATTGATCTGCGTATCGGACTCGGTGTCGGTCGTTTCACTGTCGGATTCGCTGCCGATGTTGTCTGTCGAAAGCTCCTCTTCTATTATGTCGGTGTAAGTTTTGCCGTAGAAAACTGCCTCTGCCGTGTGTATCAGCTTGCCGTCCTCTTCCTTATCGGTGATCTGAGCATTCACAGTCTTTGTGTGTGTGCTGTCATTTTTGCATGTGAAAGTAGCTGCGGCTTCGGTGAAGTCGTCGTTCCACTGCCATTGCGGCTCGCCGTAGTCGTGACCTGTTGCTTTTTCAACGGTGTCGTTTATGTCGATCACGCCGTCGTTGTTTTTGTCGGTCATGGGGGTGGCGTTTTCGTCAAGGTAGAGATCACCTTTGCTGTCTTTGTAGTATTCGATACTTCCGTCCTCGGTGCAGGTCGGTTTTACTTCGTCAACATGAACGAGCTTTTCCCATACAGCCGTAAATACCGTGTCGCCGCTTATTTCTGCGGTGTCGCCCGGAGCATATGTTTCACCCTCTGCTTCCCATGCTGAGAAGATGCTGCCCTTAGGCGCCGTGAAATCGTTATCGGGTACGGTGAGATTCGTCTTAGCGTAAGTGAAGCCGTCGGTCGTGCCCGTGCCGCCGTTTGCATTGAACGATATGTTGTATACGTTCTTGTTCATCAGGAATTCGACAGATGAATACTTTTCGGAGTAGCCGTTTGAAGCAAGCTCGAACGTATATTTCTTGCCGGTGTAATCAGCTCCGGGAAGTCTTACAACGATAAGAGAGATTCCGCCTTTGATGGCGATGTCGTCTTTGCCGTCGCCGTTCAAGTCAAGTGTTGACGCTGCTTCGTTATAGCAGGGGAGTTTCTGTAAAGCTTTGGCAAGCTCTGCTGTGATCTCTTCGCTTGAAGCTTCTGTAAGGTCTATCGAAGCGCTTTCAACATTATCCCAGAGCGCCTTTACTTCAACATTGCTTTCGGGCATGAAGAACTCTGCCGTGTTTTTGCCTGTGCTCGTTACATCGATACTGTTTTCGCCGCTGTCGCTTACCGAAAAACCCTTGAACAGTGCGCTGTTTGTGCCGTTCATTTTAAGCTCGACCTTTGCTCCGGGGATAGTTTCGGTCACTGTGTATCCGTCTACCGACGATGTGACATTATCCGGGCAATGGATCGAAAGCAGAGACGGCTCAACGTCAACACGGGAGAATCGTATCGGACCGTATGTCTGTGCGATAGGTGCGCTGCCGTTTATCGGCTCTTCCGTGTAGATCGTAAGTCTGTCGGCGTAGTTCCAGAATTTGTCGTCGTCTATAACTATCCAAAGCTCACTTTGCGTAAGACCCGTGTAGTCTGTCGTCTGATTACCGCTTCCGTCGGAGATTATCAGGTTGTAGTAATCGTCGGAGGTCTTTGTTGTGAACGTTTTGTCGAACCAGCCGTCGCCGTCCTGATCGTAAAGCGTATCGCCCGGCCAGTTCTGATTTGAGCAGTAGTTTTCGGTGTTTTCGCCGTTTGCTCTGCCCCAGACCCAGAGAATGGGGTTCCATGTGAGAGAGGCGCTGTGCTTGAAGTGCAGCTTGACTGTGTCCGTTATTTTTCTGTAGTAGTAATTGTACACGGTCGTTCCGGGAGTTATCGTTATCGTATCCCCGAAATCAGCATCGACAGACCTTGTCGGATCTATCTCGTAGCCGAGGATCGCCGGAGCATCGCCGATAGTTATCTTGTCTCCGATCATGCCCGTAAACGTGTCGGAAGCGTGTATCGGCTGCTGTGTGCCGGATATGTAGTAGTTGAGCTTTATCGTGCCTTCCTTGATGGAGGTATAGTTAACGGCAACATCTGTCGGATCTTCCGTGAAGTTTCCCTGTGTATTTCCGCTGACGCTCTTTAAAACGTACTCGTTGCCGAATCTCTGAGGAGTATATACCGAGTATCCGGTTCCAACAGTTCCTGTGAGCGTTTTTGTTACGAATGTTTTGTTTGTATTTGTATCGACAAATTTTACATTGACCTTTCCGAACGGGTCAGCTACGTTTTCAGCGTAGAACGATGATCTGTCGATCGCTATAAGCACGGAGTTTGCGGCAACTTCAAAGTGGCCGTCGTTTACTTCGTAAAGCTTTGAAACGCCTGCCTGAGTATCGTCGGCTATTACTACCCAATCTTTGCCGTAGCCGTATGGCATTTCAAACGGTGTGGAGTTGTTGAGCGTGTTTGCGATAAACAGCAGCTTGTTCCACTCGCCCTCGGTGTTGTTGGTGCATACGGAGGAAACAATAGCTCCCGTTGAGATGAAATCATATCCGCCGTTATAGTACCTGTTGTCAGTCGTGAAAAGAGAATAGTTCTTTCTTATCTCACGAAGCCCCTTGTAATATGAAACGATATCGGCGTTTGTTTCAAGAAGCTCCCATCTTATCTTGTTTACATCGGGCGAAGATTTGTAGCTGTTGTGGTCGCCGCCTTTGGAGCGTCCCATCTCTTCGCCTGCAAGTATGAACGTGGTGCCCTGGGAGAGATTAAGTATAGCGCCTGCAAGCTTGTTCTGAGCAGCTATCTTTTCGTCTCTCTTGTAGTAATGGTCGGCAAGTCCCTGTGAAGCGCACAGCTGATCCCATAGTGTGCAGTTGTCGTGGCATGCGTCATACGTTACTGCCTGCCCCGGAGTACTGTAGCAAGTGTCTTTCTGACCCTGCATTCCCTCAACGAGCTTGCCTGTGTTTTCGGTCGCAGCACCCTGGACCCAGCCCCATGAGTAGATGGAGCCTGTGTCGCCCTTGATGGCATTTCTGATGCCGTCGTTAAAGAAGCCTACTCTGTCCGAAAGTCCGGGATGATTCCACAGGAAAGCCTGATGGAACGTGGTGCCTGAGCAGGTTTTGGCAGGAGCGGCCGTGTTGCCGCCTGTCCAGCCCTCGCCCCACATAGTTATGCGGGAGTCTATGCTGTCAAGCTTTTCTCTTATAAGATTAAGCGTCTCTACATCATGAAGAGCCATAAGGTCAAAGCGGAAGCCGTCTATATGGTATTCGTTTGCCCAGTAAGCTATGGAATCTATCATGAATTTGCGGAACATGGCACGCTTGGAGGCTGTTTCATTGCCGCAGCCCGAGCCGTTTGAGAATGTGCCGTCGGTGTTCATACGGTAGTAGTATTCGGGAACGGTGCGCCCGAACGGGGAGTCGGTGGAAGAAGCGGTGTGATTGTAAACAACGTCCATAACAACGGAGATACCGGCATCGTGGAGCGCCTTTATCATCTGCTTGCATTCTCTTATTCTTACATTGCCGTCGTAGGGGTTCGATGAATACGAGCCTTCGGGAACGTTGTAGTTTACGGGATCGTAGCCCCAGTTGAACTGATCATCGCCCTTTGTTTCGTCAACGGAGTTCGAGCTGTAATCAAAGAAGGGGAGTATCTGAACGGTGGTCACGCCGAGTTCTTTAAGGTAATCTATACCGGTAGAGATCAGTCCCTCGCCGTTGAGCGTAGTGCCTGTTTCGGTAAAGGCAAGGAACTTGCCTCTGTTTTTCTCCGAAACGCCGGAGCTTTCATCGTAGGAGAAATCCTTTACATGAGTTTCCCAAACAAACGACTTGGCAGGATTGTCGGGAAGAATGTGCATGTCGTTTTCCCAGCCGGCAGGGTCGGTAGCGTCGAGATCGACTACCATAGTGCGGTTTCCGTTAACGCCTGCGGCGTATGAATAAACGTCCTGCGTTGTGCTTGTGACAATCTGACCGCTCTTGGGCTTTGCGGCTTTGATGGTGTAGGTGTAGTACGTGTTGACAATATCGCCTTCAATGGTAGTAGTCCATACGCCTGTCCAATCCTCGCCGTCCATCAGTTTTTCCATCGGGTACGAGCCGAGATTTGCGGCGTTACGTTCGCTGTCGCTGCCGGTGGCGTAGCGGTTGAGTTCGACCTCGGAAGCCGTAGGCGCCCACACACGGAACGTTGTTCTTTCGGGAGTGTAAAGCGCTCCGAGCTCGCCGCTGTAGGCGTAATCGTTGTCGAGCGATTCCGCAGCTGTGACATAGGGGTTCGCATCGCCCGAGGGCAGACCTGCCTGTACGGCAAAGGCAGGCACCGCCGTAGAAACAACGAGCAGAACCGATAAAAGTAACGTCATACTTTTTTTGATCATAACAAGACCTCCTGTCTATTTAATTGAAAATTAAAAATGGAAAATGGAAAATTTCGGTCAGGCTCACTGCGTTCGCCTTTTTATTAATGTGGAATGTGGAAAGTGGAATGGCGAATGTCGGAAGCACTTCGGCGAGTTGGATTTATAGTAGCTATCCCAAATTCATACTTTAATTCGCAGCCATGAGATAACTATCAAGTCTGAATAAACTAATTAAAAAACAGGAGCGCAGCGACTCCGCAATTTTCCATTTTCTCCCCTCTCCGCAATTATGGGCAGAAAGGGGAAGTGTGTGTTTACATTGATGTTTTATCAAACGGCAGGGGCAGAAGCTCCGACAGTTTGTACTTGTGCAGACCGTCAAGGTCCGAGAGGATCACCTCAAAATCTCCGCCGCAGAATTCGCTCAGAACCTGACGGCAAATGCCGCACGGCTGTGTGATAGCCGAAAATGTTCCATCCGATGTGCCTGCAACGGCGATCTTTGAAAACTTCCGCCTGCCCTTTGCGGCGGCTGTGAATACAGCCGTTCTCTCTGCGCAGCATGCCGCCCCGTATGAGGCGTTCTCAACGTTGCAGCCCGTGATAACTTCGCCGTCATCGCAAAGCAGAGCCGCACCCACACGAAAGTGAGAGTAGGGGGAGTAGCTGTTTTCACTCGCCTTTTTGGCGGCTTCCATAAGCTCGTAGTCTGTCATGGCGTCACCTCTTAAAGCGCTGCGGCTGTTTCAAGGGCAGCTGCGAGCATTTCATTGAATGATCTCTGCCTCTCTTCGGAGGTAGTGGCTTCGCCGGTGAATATGCAGTCGGATATCGTGAACACGGCGAGTGCGTTCTTTCCTGCCTTTGCGGCGTTCATATACAGTGCAGCCGTTTCCATCTCAACGGCAAGAACGCCCATTGAAGCCCATTTTTCGTGCATGTTGTATTCGGCTGTGTAGAACATGTCTGAGCTTAAAACGGAGCCGATATGAACATTTGTGCCGAGCTTTGCGCATGTCTCGTCGAATGTTTTCAGCAGAGAATAGCTTGCAGTCGGAGCAAACGAACCGTTGAGCGAGAACTGCGAGCCGTAAGACGAATTTGTGCATGCGCTCATTGCGGCAACTATATCGTACAGATGCAGCTCTTGCGATAAAGCGCCTGCCGAGCCTATCCTGATGATGTTTTCAACATTGTAGAAGCTGAAAAGCTCATGTGAGTAGATGCCCATTGACGGCATGCCCATGCCGCTTGCCATCACCGAAACAGGCTTGCCCTTGTACGTTCCGGTATAACCGAGCATACCTCTGACTTCGTTTACGAGCTTAGCGTCGTCAAGGAGTGTTTCTGCGATATGCTTAGCCCTGAGCGGATCGCCCGGCATAAGCACAGTCTTGGCAAAATCGCCCTCTTTTGCGGAAATGTGGGGAGTAGGTGTCATACGATAACCTCCTTTATTCAAGTTGAAAATTGAAAATGGAAAATTGCGGAACTCGCCTGCGGCGAGTTGGATTTGTATTAGTTATCACAAAGCTAAACTTTACTTGCTTCCGGGAAATAACTATTTAGTCTGAAAAACTAATATAAAAACAGGAGCGAAGCGACTCCGCAATTGTCCATTGTCCATTGATTTACATTTCGATCTTCTTGATGTTTGCAACGCCTTTTTTCTTGCAGACTGTGTAGAATTCATACGAGAGGAAGGCGGCGAGAAGCATTATCAGGGACTGGATTATGAAAACGGGAAGGAAGCCGAGAAGGAACAGACCGTACGATGCGCCGCACAGCGCTGCTGTGACGATAAGTTCAAGCGCCATATTATAGAAAACATGGTAGTTGCCTCGAAGTGCGTTGAGCTCGTCCTCCCAGATAAGCTTCGGGTTCTTTGTGTCGATGTATATGCCGAGATATGTCGAATAGATGACCGCAAGAATGCTCAGAAGAACGCAGTAGATCGTAAACGACGGGGCAATTCCGAGTATAGCGAATGCCGTGATGATGTATACGATAAGTCCTGCGCCGCTTACAACGATGCTGACAAGCGCCTTTGCGTTGAGCTGCGTCATAATGTCAACAGGCAGATACTTCATGACCTCAAAATGTCTGCCCTCACGGGTAACTGCGCTCGAAGCTATGCAGTTGAGCGAGGTAAGCAGCACCGATACGCCGAATACGAGCAGTGTTGCGAAAAGCACCGTCTGCGAGTCGCCTGCTTTCAGCTTGTCTATGCTGTCGCCGAGGAAGTTGCTCTGCTTCTGCAGCACGACGAATACATATATAAAGATAGGCCATATGAGATTTATGCCCATGCAGTTCGACATATACGCAGGTGTTCTTATGAGTATCTTCAGCTCTTTCTTGAAGTAAGTCATGAGCTGCGACGACTCTTTGATCTTCTTGCTGTATGCGTCAACGGCTTCTTTGGAGCTTGCAGAGCCTTCGCCGCCGCCCAGAGAGATAACGGCTTTCAGATAAAGCTTTGAAGCGAGCAGCAATACTATGCCCACGCTTGCGGCGTTTGCGATTATGTAGAGGAGAAGTGCGGCAAAGCTTCCCGACATCGCCTTTGACAGCAGCGATACGTTGAAGAATATCTTGTCAAGCACATTAAGAAGCCCTATATCGTTGTTTATAAGCTGCGAAACGAATGCGTCGGGGTCGAAGCCGTTTGAAAGATTCAGAGCAAACACGAGCGCTGCCAGAATAACTATAGATGAAAAAGCCGTGAGCTTGCTTACTCTTTCCTTGTTTTTGAAGAACTTCGAGAAGTACATAACTACAAGGCATATAGCCGCACAGTAGCAGATGGGAACGACCGGGAACGTCAGCACGCCGAAAATGGCGGCGATTATGCTCACTGCGTTGATGCCGCCGCCCGACGGAGGATCGAATCCGTAGCCTGCCATGAAGCCTAAAAGCGCACTGAAAACGAGGAAGCATTCCATAACGTTCTCGGAGATCATCGTGGAGGCAAGCTTTGCTCCGACTATCTTCATGGGGGAGATAGGAAGCGGCAGCAGGTAGTTGAGGTCGCTCGAAAAGTAGAACACGCTCATAACTACGGTAAAGCCGAATACAACAGAGAACAATGCGATTATGTGCAGCATAAGCGAAAGACCTGCAGCCGCCGACTCTGCGCCGCCGAGAGCCACAACGCCCTTTGTCAGAGCGTACACCATGTAGCCGACAAATCCCGAAACGGGGATAAATATAAGTGTGAACACGAGAAAGCCCATTATCACGCCGAAAGCCTGACTGCGCTTCTTCTCGTCAATGCTCGGCTCTACGGAAGAGCCTGTGATCTTTATCAATTGCAAAAAAACATTCATAAAACCACCTTATTTCTTTCCCGTAAGCTCCAGGAAGATATCTTCGAGGTTCTTGTCTTTGTTGCGTTTTTCAAGCTCCGCAAGAGTGCCGTCGTAGAGCTTATGTCCTTTTTTGATGATAACTACCTTGTCGCAGAGCTTTTCGGCAACTTCAAGCACATGCGTCGAGAAGAACACGCTATTGCCTGCCTTTGTGTGCTCACGCATGAGCGCTTTTAGCTCGAATGAAGATTTCGGGTCAAGACCCGTCATAGGCTCGTCGAGGATCCATACTTTAGGCTTGTGCATCAGAGCCGCAATTACCATAAGCTTCTGACGCATACCGTGCGAATAACTGAGTATCTGCGAGTTGAGAGCATTCTGCATCTCGAATCTTTCGGCAAGCTCGTCTATCGTCTTTTTTCGCTCGTCTGCGGGCGTTTTGTAAACGTCGCCGATGAAATTCAGGAACTCAACGCCCTTTAAGCGAAGAAAAACATCGGGGTTGTCTGCGATATAGCCGATGGAAGCTTTTGCTTTGAGCGGTTCCTTGTTAACGTCAAAGCCGTTTACCTTGACAAGACCGTTGTCGGGAACGAGCACTCCCGAAAGAAGTTTTATCGTAGTTGTTTTACCCGAACCGTTCGGCCCGATAAAGCCGACAAGCTCGCCGTCGCCGACGGTAAAGTTCATGTTGTCGAGAGCTTTGACCTTGCCGTTATAGGTCTTGCTTACGCCCTTGAATTCGATCATAAAGTATCCCTCCGAATTAAATTGAAAATTGAAAATGGAAAATGGAAAATTGAGGTCAGGCAATATTTAATTGACAATTGACAATGGATAATTGACAATTATGGAACTCGCCTGCGGCGAGTTGGATTTGTATTAGTCATCGCAAAGCAGTACTTTAATTCGCTGCCGTGAGATAAACTGCAAGTCTGAATAAACTGATATAAAACACAGGAGCGAAGCGACTCCGAAATTGACAATTGACAATGGATAATTGACA
>CACZYP010000008.1:19768-70742 GCA_902785425.1 uncultured Ruminococcus sp.
TAGTCATCGCAAAGCAGTACTTTAATTCGCTGCCGTGAGATAGTTTTTAAGTCTGAACAAACTGAAATAAAAAACAGGAGCGAAGCGACTCCGAAATTGTCCATTGTCAATTGTCCATTGTCAATTGTAAAAAGCGTTGAATTTCCATAAAAATTATCATCTTACTGAGAATTATACTATAAATTTTTCTTTTATTCAACAACCTTCACAGTTTATTTACATTTGAAACGAGCTAAATATTTGCGATACTATTTGAAACGATGCAAAGAGAGAATAATGGATAGTGGGTAGTGTTGTTTCTTTATTTGCGGCGAGTTGGCTCATATCAGCTATCCCAAATTCACATTTCACTCACCGCCGAGCGATAAACTACAAGCTTGAATAAACCAATATAAAATCAAGCACGCAGTGCTTCCGCAATTGTCCATTGTCCATTGTCAATTGTCAATTATAAAAACTCCACACTCCGCACTAAAAAAAGCGACCGAAGTATCTCCTTGATTTTCGATTTCTGATTGGCAATTTGCGCAAATCAAAAAAATGTCTGCATTTTTAGAGCGGTTTTTGTATAATTGCCTGTTCTTTTTATGATCTTTTGCAGGATTCAAAAAAAATCCTGCAAAAATAGAGATTTTCTATTGATTTACGGTCTGCGTTGTAGTATAATAATTTTTGTGGGCTGAAATCAAGCCTGCAAATAGACAGAAGAGGTGTTTAACATGAGCATAAAGATTGGTATTTACGGCTACGGCAACCTCGGCAGAGGCGTAGAACAGGCTATCAGAAAGAATAAAGACACCGAGCTTGCGGCTGTTTTTTCAAGAAGAGATCCTTCAACAGTCAAGATCGCAACAGAAGGTGTTCCCGTTGTTTCCGCCGATAAAGTTGGCGAGTATAAGGATAAGATCGACGTTCTTATTATCTGCGGCGGCAGTGCTACCGATCTGCCCGTGATGACGCCTGCACTCGTTCGTGATTTCAACGTTATCGACAGCTTCGATACACATGCAAATATCCCCGTTCATTTCGCAAATGTTGACAAGGCAGCCAAGGAGGCCGGCAAGGTCGGCGTTATCTCCGTAGGCTGGGATCCGGGAATGTTCTCGCTCGCTCGTCTTTACAGCAACTGCATTCTCACAGAGGGTGAGGATTACACATTCTGGGGCAAGGGCGTAAGCCAGGGTCACTCCGACGCAGTTCGCCGTATCGAGGGCGTTCTTGACGCAAGACAGTACACTGTTCCCGTTGACGAGGCTCTTGAAGCCGTAAGAGCAGGCAAGAACCCGCAGCTCACAACAAGAGAGAAGCACACAAGAGTTTGCTACGTTGTAGCAGCAGAGGGCGCCGACAAGGCTAAGATCGAAAACGAGATCAAGACTATGCCCAACTATTTTGCAGATTACGATACAACAGTAAACTTCATCACAGCAGAAGAGATGAAGAGAGATCACAGCGGTCTGCCTCACGGCGGCATGGTCATCAGAAGCGGCAAAACAGGCGCAAACGATGAGAATAACCATGTTATCGAGTACAGCCTCAAGCTTGACTCGAACCCCGAGTTTACAGCAAGCGTTCTTATCGCATTCGCAAGAGCTGCTGTAAGACTTAACAAAGAGGGTCAGTCCGGCTGCAAGACGGTATTTGATATTGCTCCTGCATATCTTTCCGCACAGAGCCACGACGAGATCATCGCTCACATGCTCTGATCTCCGGCTTGATCCAATAAAAATGATATTTACGGCGGGCGGGAAAGTCTCTCGTCCGCCCTTTTATAATTGACAATGGACAATGGACAATGGACAATTATGGAACTCGCCTGCGGCGAGTTGATTTATTTAGTCATCGTAAGACATATTTTTATTCGCCGCCATGAGATGACTATAGAATAAACAATTATAAAAACAGGAGCGAAGCGACTCCGCAATTGTCAATTATCCATTGTCAATTGTCAATTAAACACGCTTTTTGCTTTGAATAAAAACTTCTTGCAAATTCCTGCAACCCGTATTATAATATAAGTTAATTAAACCCCGAAAGGATGACCGATTTGTTCAGAATTCTTGAAAAGACACCGCTCAATCCGTCAATGACAAAGATGGTCGTGGAGGCTCCGCTTATCGCTAAGAAGGCTCTTCCCGGTCAGTTCATTATATACCGTGTCGATGAGTTCGGCGAGCGTGTTCCGCTTACTATTGCCGATACCGATAAGGAAAAAGGTTCCGTTACCATTATTTATCAGAAGGTCGGCGCAAGCACTATGCTTCTCGATACTCTGAACGAGGGCGACTTTATTCTTGATTTCGTGGGTCCTCTCGGTGTTCCCACAGAGCTTGACGGCTACAGTAAGGTCGCTGTTATCGGCGGCGGCGCAGGCTGCGCTATCGCATATCCTCAGGCAAAGGCTCTGTTCAATAAGGGTACGGACGTTGACGTTATCGCAGGCTTCCGTAATACCGAGCTCATCATTCTTGAAAACGAGATGAAAGCCGTATGTGATCGCCTGTTCCTCATGACGGACGACGGCTCCAACGGCAACAAGGGCTTCGTTACTACTGCTCTTGAAGACAATATCAAAAACGGCACACAGTACGATCTTGTTATCGCTATAGGTCCCGTTCCCATGATGAGAGCCGTAAGCAACCTTACGAAGCAGTACGGCATCAAGACTATCGTTTCGATGAACCCGATCATGATCGACGGTACGGGAATGTGCGGCGGCTGCCGTCTAACAGTCGGCGGCAAAACGAAGTTTGCATGTGTAGACGGTCCCGACTTTGACGGCCACGAGGTAGACTTCGACGAGCTTATGAAGAGAAACGTTATGTACAGAACACAGGAGCAGCACGCAAGAGAAAAGGGCTGCCGACTTATCAGAAATGCAGAGGTGAACGAGAATGCCTAACATGAGTCCTAACAAAACTCCGATGCCCGAACAGGACCCGAAAATCAGAAGCAGAAACTTTGACGAGGTCTCCACAGGCTACACGGAAGAGATGGCTTTGAACGAGGCGGCTCGCTGCCTTAACTGCAAGAATCCTCAGTGTGTTACGGGCTGCCCCGTAAATATCCAGATCCCCGATTTTATCTCGCAGATCGTAAAAGGCGACTACGAGGGCGCATATAAAGTTATCACAAAGTCAAGCTCCCTGCCTGCTGTTTGCGGAAGAGTCTGTCCGCAGGAAACACAGTGCGAATCTAAGTGCGTAAGAGGCATCAAGACAGAGAGCGTAGGCATTGGGCGTCTTGAAAGATTTGTTGCCGACTACCATATGAACAATTACACGGGCAAGATCGAAAAGCCCGAAAGCAACGGTCACAAGGTCGCAGTTATCGGCGCAGGTCCTTCCGGACTTACATGCGCAGGCTCGCTTGCAAAGAAAGGCTACAGCGTTACAGTATTTGAGGCGTTCCACACAGCAGGCGGCGTTCTTATGTACGGTATCCCCGAATTCCGTCTTCCTAAGGCTATCGTTCAGAAAGAGATCGAGACGCTCAAAGAGCTTGGGGTCGAGATACTTACCGATATGGTAATGGGCAAGGTAATGTCTATCGACGAACTGTTTGACGACGGCTATGAAGCTGTATTCGTAGGCACGGGCGCAGGCCTTCCGAACTTCATGAACATGGAGGGCGAGGGACTTATCGGCGTATATTCCGCAAACGAGTTCCTCACACGTATCAATCTTATGAAAGCGTACAAGGACGAGTACGACACTCCGATAATCCGCCCGAAGAATGTGGCTGTAGTAGGCGGCGGCAACGTTGCGATGGACGCAGCAAGAAGCGCACTCCGTCTCGGCGCAGAGAACGTTTATATCGTTTACCGCCGCAGCGAAGAGGAAATGCCTGCAAGAAACGAAGAGATACACCACGCTAAGGAAGAGGGCGTACAGTTGAGGCTGCTCAACAATCCCGTAAGAGTTGTGGGCGACGAAAACGGCATGGTAACGGGTCTTGAATGTGTTGAAATGGAGCTTGGCGAACCCGACGCAAGCGGCAGACGCAGACCTGTTGCAAAGGAAGGCTCCAACTTCACGCTTGACGTTGACGCAGTTATCATCGCTATCGGAAACGCACCGAATCCGCTCATCCGCTCGACTACCCCCGGACTTGAAGCAAACAAAAAAGGCTGCATAGTTGTAGACGAAGCTACGATGAAGACAACAAAAGAGGGCGTTTACGCAGGCGGCGACGCAGTTACCGGCGCTGCAACGGTAATAAAGGCAATGGGCGCAGGCAGACAAGCCGCAGAGTCTATTGACGAATACATCATGAATAAGTGATCAAAAGTGCGCACAAAGCTTCGGCCTTGTGCGCCGAACTTTTTTAATTGACAATGGACTATTTATAATTGAAAATGGAAAATTGAAAATGGAAAATTGCGGAAGCACTGCGTGCTTGATTTGTATTGCTTTGTGCGGTGGGGGGCTTTGACCGAGACAGACAGTTGATCAAACATGCAAGCACCGAGCTGCAAGTGCGAGCGTTATTCCTCTCGACTCAGGCTTTGCTATTCTATCCCGTTTAGAATCGTCACCCACCACCCATCGGGGTGCGGTCTGCCGGGGGCAGACGTTGCCGTAAGGCAACAGCACCGACCGAGGCGGCAGCCGAGACCTATCGCCCCGAACCCTGTATGCGCAGCTTTACTCATACGCCGAAGCTTTCTTCAAACCGACCGCCTTTGCTACGCTCGGCTGCGCTGATTTGGATTTGTAGTAGCTATTCCAAATTCATACTTTAATTCGCAGCCATGAGATAACTATCAAGTCTGAATAAACTAATTAAAAAACAGGAGCGCAGCGACTCCGCAATTTTCCATTTTCTTTGATAAGTATTCCATTTGATAAGCCACGGTCGAGAGAATAACGCTCGCTTTTGTGTACGGTCACACCCTGTTAGTGTGGAAGTGTGATCGTTCGGCTGATCGCTTTGTTTCCGAAATGAAAAAATTGTAAACATAGTTTTATATTTTTCTTCTGTTATTGAAAAGTGACTGCTTATAATGATATAATAAATAGCGGTTTATATATACGAACGGCATTTGTTTTGCAAAAAATAAAAAACCAACTCGGCAAAGCCGAGTTCCGCAATTGTCAATTAAACAAAGAGTAGAAATTAAGAGAGAAAGTATATAAGTATGAAGCAGGCAGTTAAAATAATAAAGGAAGTCAAAAAGGCTGTTGTCGGTAAGGATGATGTTCTTGTCAAGGTGATGGAGGTCATTCTGGCAGGCGGCAATATTCTTTTGGAGGATATACCCGGTGTGGGCAAAACTACGATGGCGCTTGCGTTTTCAAAGGCGATGCAGCTTGAATGCCGCCGTGTGCAGTTTACCCCGGACGTTATGCCGTCCGATATCACGGGCTTTACGATGTACAATAAAGCAACAGGCAAGTTTGAATATAAAAAGGGCGCAGGTCTTTGCAATCTGCTCCTTGCAGATGAGATAAACAGAACGTCGAGCAAAACGCAGTCGGCTCTTCTGGAGCTTATGGAGGAGCATTCCGTAACCGTTGACGGCGTAACTCATGAATGTCCGTCGCCGCATATCGTTATAGCAACGCAGAACCCCGTAGGCACAGCAGGTGCGCTGCCTCTGCCCGAATCGCAGATGGACAGATTTACGGTAAAGCTCTCAATGGGCTACCCGACGCTTGAAAACGAGGTAACTATGCTTCGTGACAGACAGGGCGCAAATCCGCTTACACAGGTGGAGCCTGTCGCTTCCGCTTACGACATCATGGAGATGAGAAGCGCTGTGGAAAACACCTACCGCAGCGACGAGGTGCTTGAATATATCGCCCGTCTTGTAAAGGCTACACGAGAAGACCCGATGATCTCTCTCGGCATAAGCCCGAGAGGTACGCTTGCAGTGTCGAATATGGCGGCGTCTTCTGCATTTCTTCATAAGCGTGACTACGTTATCCCCGAGGACGTAAAGCGTGTGTTTACCGATGTGTGCGCTCACCGTATGATAATGAGTCCGCAGGCGAAGATATCCGACGTTTCGGCGGCAGATATCCTTGAAGATATCATGAATGCGATCCCCGAGCCTACCGTCAGAGGAAAGTGATATGACGAAAAACAGGATATTTTATGCCATTTTGGTACTGTGCTTGTTTTTGTTTTACGTTTACTGCAACTCATACATTGCGCTCTATCTTTTGCAGCTTGTTATCGCAGCAACGGCTGCAAGCGGCGTGCTTGCATTTGCAGCGTCAAGAGAGCTTACGGTTGATGTAAGCAGATCGGGTTCGGCGTTCGATCCCGTAAAGCGCAGGGCGGAGTTCTGTGCTGTGATAAAAAACGGCTCGTCACTGCCGATACCGATAGTCGGCTTCACGGCAGAGATACGTGACGCTTCCGAAAGCGGCGTTATCAGAAGAAAATTCAGAACGTCGGCTGCCGCATCGGACAGGCGCAGGATATATATTTCACTGGACGCTCCGTATGCAGCCCTGATTGAGGCGACCATAAAAAAGATCTGCGTCTGTGACGGCTTCGGCGTTTTCTCGTTTCCCATAAAACAGAAAGAGGCTCAGCTGAGGCTGCTCGTCACGCCGTCGTCTCAGAGCAATGTTGAAAGCTATAAGCCGACACGCAGGCATATCCCCGACAGCGACGTTTACTCCGATACGCAGAAGGGCGACGACCGTTCGCAGGTGTTTGAACTGCGTGACTACCGTGAGGGCGACGACCTCAGAAACGTACACTGGGGGCTTAGCTCAAAGCACGATACACTTATAGTTAAAGAATTCAGCAAGCCGATAGAGGAGTCTTGCATGGTGCTTATCGAAAGCTCGCTCGGTGTGGGCGGCGATCCCGAAACGATAAAGCGGCGCACCGACAGGGTGATGTCAGCATTTATCGCACTGATGTCACAGCTTGTGACAGAGGGTCAGCCGACAGAGGTTTATTTCTACTCGCCCGTAAGCGAGCGGCTTTGTGTGTTTGACGTCAGGAAATATGAGGACACGGCGGCTGTGATGAAAGCGTTCCTGTCCGAAAAGCTGCCCTGCAAGCCGCTTCTTTCTTTTGAGGCGTTTACTAAGCTCAAAGGCGGCGCACAGTCATTTTATTACATTTACGACAGTACGGCGGCAAGCCCCGAAAAAGGTGAGCTGCATGATAATATAACGCTGATAGATTCGGCTTCCGATATGAACGGAAAGCCGTCTGCGTGAGGGATATTTTTTACCGGATGAAATATAAAAAGCTTTTTACAAAACCACGTCCCGAAAAAGATACTACGCTTATCCCGACGGACACTATAGGCATAAGGTCGGATATCGACAGCCGTTTGCATATGAGTATACTGGCGTGCGCTATCGTTGTGTGCGCCATGCTTTGCTGCACAAAAATGCTCATAGACAGCTTTGTTCTGTTCGGTGCGGATTCCGCCGAGCCTGTGAAGATACACTTTACAAACCCCGAGATCAGAATATTTTACTTTTTCGTATTTGCAGGGTGCTGCGCTGTGTGTGCGGCAAATGCGCTCCATAAGCACTCTGTCAAGGCAACAGTTTCGCTGCTGTTTATCTATGCCGCTGTTTTCGGAAGTCATTATGAATACGTTGCCGACGGCTTTATCCGTGTGCTTAATAAGGCTGTGTATGAGATAGGCGTGATATCTGGGCGGCCGCCTAAAATGTATTATCTGACATATTTTGACAACGCCGAACCGAAAAAGGAAATACTCTGGTTCATGTACGCCGCAGTGTTCGGTGCGTGTTTTCTGCTTGCCTATATAGGCGTGCGGCGGTGCAGCGCTCTCTTCTTCACTGTTTTCGTGTCGGCGTGCGCAGGGCTTCCGCTTGCTTTCAACAGCCTTGACGGTGAAGCGCTGTTCATTGCGCTTGCCATTCTGTGCGTTATGATGTACTCGATAAGCACGCAGGGCTACCGCCGCTCGGGTTCTCACGACACAATAACGAGCTTCGGCAAAACGCTGAAGATATACGGCAAATACTCCGCTGCTTCGGCATTTCAGCAGACGTGTGCAATGCTTGCCGCAAGTCTTGCGATAACGGCGCTTCTGTTCGCTTTTAACGATTTCAAGAACTACGAGCGCAGCGACAGGATAAAGCAGCTCGGCGATGACATCATGTATTCCGCCGAGAATATAGTGAGCGGAACATGGCTCGACAGCATGGGCGTCGGCACGTCGTCGCAGCTAAACAAGGGTCAGCTTTCAAACGCAGGCGACCTTGAATATACGGGCAGAGTGATGTTTGAGATAAAGGCGGAGTCATCGCAGCGGCTATACCTGCGCTCTTTCTCCTCAGCCGATTATACGGGCAAAAAGTGGGCGCAGCTCAGCGGCGTTACGTACGATTCCTACGGCTTCTGGAGCAGGTTCAAGTCAGACGGCTTCTATCCGCAGTTTGTATCGACACGTTCGCTCGGTTTGTTCGATCCCGATTCTGCCGTAAGAATAGACATCAGGAACAAGGCGATAAATCATAAGATCTTTCTTACCGATCACAGAGTAGTTCCCGGACTTTCCGCAGGCTCGGTCGCTGCCGCTTCGTATGATCATGACGGCTGCTTTACTTTTGACACCTTCGGCGGCGTTGACAGCTACAGCGAAACTATCCCGGGGCAGAGCGTTATGCAGGGTGCGTCTGTCTGTTACGGCGATATCACAAATGCGGAGACTGCCGCCGACGGACTTTACCGTATCTACCATGACGGTGAATATTTCGATATGGCTTACGTGTCTTCATCGTATTACGATGAGGAGACCGAGAAAGAGCACTTATCATTCGTTGAAAACGAGACTGCATACCGCCGCTTCGTTTCGGAGAATTATCTGTCATACCCCGACAATATCACCGATTATCTGCCCGAGGGCTTCGACGATATAACGATGCAGCTGTATAACGCCGACACAAACTACACCGATGACGGCACGGCGTATTTCTTTACCGAGGATTATATCGACAGCGTATCAAACGTTGTAAGAGAATACCTGAACGATAATGCGGAATACACGCTGCTGCCCGGAAAAACTCCGAGAGATGAAGATTTTGTTGAGTATTTCATCAAGGAAAACCACAAAGGCTACTGCGTTCACTTTGCAACGGCAGCGGCTGTGATGCTCCGCCGTGCAGGGATACCGACAAGATACTGCGAGGGCTACTTCGTTTCAGAGGACGAGCTTCGCACAACGTATACAAGAGTACCCGACAGCAGCGCTCATGCGTGGGTCGAGGTCTATTATCCGATGGTCGGCTGGCGCCCCGTTGAGTTCACGCCTTACTATTCCGAGGGTGTATTGCCAGAAGAGAATAAGCAGCATCAGAGCCGTGTGAATGTTTCGCCCGACAGCGACACAGCGCAAAGCGATACCGATACGGACACTCAGACGCAGACCGACACCGACACGCAGACAGACAGCGACACGCAGACAGACAGCGAAATTTCCTCGCACACCGAGCCTGAAACGGAAAGATCATCCGATACTTCTTCACGCACGACAGAGCCGAAAAAGCCGGGGAAAGCGCTTGTATTCATATTGTCACTGTTTAAAGATATCGCTCTTATTGCGCTGATAGCCGGGCTGTGGCTTGCTGTAAGGTACGGCATATGCACGATGCGCCGCAGAAGATTTGAAAGCGGCGACACGAAAAAGGCTGCCGTTTCAATGTACGTTTATGCTCTTCGCCTGATGTGGCTGATGGGAATGACGCCGAAAAAGGGCGAGGGAGAGGAAGCTTTTGCTATACGTGCGTCCCGTGAGTCTCACGATATCGACAGCAAGGCGCTAAGAGCGTTCACAAAAACAGCGCTCTCGGCACGCTTCGGAAACAATGCTCCGACCGCCGAAGAAACTGCATTGATGCGTGAATATGTTTCCGTACTTTCCACAAAGATGTATGCAACAAAGCCAAAATGGAAAAAATTTATAATAAAATATGTTATGTTTTTTGATTAATTGTATTATTATATATTGAATTTACGGGCAAAAAGACTTATAATATGGTTACGTCAAAGAATGAGTATAATAATGGAGTAAAAGAAAAATGGTTGAAAAGCTTTATGTAAAGAATCTGCTCGACACGAGCAAAACTATAGCAAAGCCTCTTTTCGATGAGGCGGTGTACCCCTGGGACGTTTTTGACAAGCTTGCCGAGTTTATCGTAAAGATCGGCAGCACGCTTTCAGAGGACGAGTACAACAAGATCGGCGACGACATCTGGGTGCATAAGACGGCACAGGTCGCTCCGACGGCGTATCTTCACGGTCCGCTCATCATAGGCGAAGGTACGGAAGTACGCCACTGCGCATTCATCAGAGGCACGTCTATCGTAGGCAAGAACTGCGTTGTGGGCAACTCTACCGAGCTTAAAGGTTCTATCCTTTTTGACAACGTTCAGTGCCCCCACTACAACTATATCGGCGATTCTATCCTCGGCTTCAAGTCGCACACGGGAGCAGGTGTTATCACATCGAACCTGAAGTCCGACAAGTCGCTCGTAACGGTAGCATTTGAGGGCGAAAAGCTCGACACTAACCGCAAGAAGTTCGGCGCTATCATCGGCGACGGCACAGAGGTCGGCTGCAACAGCGTATTGAACCCCGGCACCGTTATCGGCAGAAACACGAACGTATATCCGCTCTCGATGGTAAGAGGCTACGTCGCAGAGGACAGCATCTACAAATCAAGAGGCGAAGTCTGCCGCAAGAATCTGAGACACGTTTGAAAATTGACAATTGATAATTGACAATGGACAATTGCGGAACTCGGCTTCGCCGAGTTGGATCTGAAGTAGTTCTTGCAAAGCCTGACTATGTTTATTGTTGTAAGATGACTGTTATGTCTTGAAACATTAATATAAAAACAGGAGCGGAGCGACTCCGCAATTGTCAATTATCCATTGTCAATTGTCAATTCACAAGTTTTTAAATCTGTAGTATTATTAATAAGGATCACGGGAGGTAATTTGAAGTGAGTTACGAAACAAAAAGAAAGCTTATTGTCAGAGTAACGGCAGGCGTTATTGCATTTTTGATGTTTGCATCGATCTTTATTTCTATCATTGTGGATTGATGCGGCGAAAGCTTATTGATCAAAAAGCGAAGGAGAGCTTATCATGAAGAAAAGAATAATTGCGGCTGCTCTTGCAGCAGCGCTGTGCATGAGCTTTGTCGGCTGCGGCAGCAAAACCGAGACTGCGGCGGAAACTGATACTGCGGCTTCTTCCGCCGTTTCCGAAACAAAGGACGACGCTCCCGTAAAAAGCACGCAGGACGAGGCGTCAACTATAGATTATCTGGCTCTTGTCAATAAGCTGAATCCTCTGCCCGACAACTGGGAGGATTCGATAGAGACTGTACATATGACCAACTCGGTCGGCGACGATGTTGAGGTGGAAAAGAAAGCATATGACGCATATCTTGCTCTGAAAGCAGATCTTGAAAAAGAGGGCATATATGTTGATCTTGATTCCGCTCGCAGAAGTGTTGCCGAGCAGCAGAGGATCATGGACGACTTCACAAAGGAGTACGGCGCAGATTATGCCGCAAAGACAGTTGCAAAGCCCGGTTATTCCGAGCATCACACAGGTCTTGCACTCGACTTGTATCTTATCGTTGACGGCGAGGATATCGTTCTGAATGAGGACATGATACAGTATACCGATATCTGGGCGAAGATACACGAAAAGCTGCCCGAATACGGCTTTATACTCCGCTATCTTGAGGATAAGGAGCACATCACGGGCTACGGTTACGAGCCGTGGCATATCCGTTATATTGATAATACCGATACTGCTAAGGAGATAACCGAAAAGGGCATAACTCTCGAAGAGTATCTTGGCGCTGCAAAGACGACAGATATTGCCGTTGATCTCGGTTCATCGGAGCTTTACACGGAAGAAGAGCTCAAAGAAATGGCTGTTCAGGTGAAGTGCAAGTTCGCAGGCTTTGGCTGTGAGCTTATCTCTATCCGCTATGCGGGCGACGAAGCAGCTACCGAAGAAAACTTAGCGAGAGTAAACGCTGCCGACGACGGTAATAATTACGTTAAGGTCGCAGAATTCCTTACAGACTTCCACACACCGAAAGAGGGAACGGCTGTTTTCGGTGCCGATGAAGATAAAAAGGATTACACGTGGTGGCTTGCACAGGACGAAGAGGGCGGCTGGCAGCTTGTGGACTGGGGCTATTGATCCGATCTTTTCGGGGAGCACTGTTTTGACGGTGCTTTCCCGAAAAGGCGCTTACGGTATCTGTTTTGCCGATATGCCGAAAATTTTTTCAAATCGGTTGACAAACGATCATCGGTGTGATATAATAACATAGTCGCAGCAAATGCTGAGGCGGATACGCAGGTATGGCGGAATTGGCAGACGCGCATGGTTCAGGTCCATGTGAAAGCAATTTCATGCAGGTTCAAGTCCTGTTACCTGCACCAAGCCGCATAAAGTGCGGCTTCTATACGGCGCTATAGCCAAGTGGTAAGGCATAGGTCTGCAAAACCTTGATCCCCGGTTCAAATCCGGGTGGCGCCTCTTATTCACCCCGTTGTAACAACAGCGGGGGCTTTTTTTTAATTGAAAATTGAAAATGGAAAATTGCAGGAACGCTCACTGCGTTCGCCACTTTTTATAATGTGGAATGTGGAAAGTGGAAAGTGGAATGGCGGAACTCGCCTGCGGCGAGTTGGATCATATTAGTAATTGCAAAGCCAAACTTTATTTGCTGCCGATAAATAACTAATTAGTCTGAATAAACTAATAAAAAACAGGAGCGAAGCGACTCCGACATTCGTCATTCCACTTTCCACACTCCACATTGAAAAAGAGGAGCGAAGCGACTCCGACATTCGTCATTCCACTTTCCACACTCCACATTGAAAAGAGGAGCGAAGCGACTCATTAATTGTCAATTATCAATTGTCCATTGTCAATTAACAAACGGGGGGTTGTTTATGTCCGACGGTGTTTTTAAGTTGAAGTCAGAGTACAAGCCTACGGGCGATCAGCCGGGGGCTATTGACGCTATCGTTCGCAGTATCGAAAGCGGCAGCAAGGAGCAGACTTTGCTCGGCGTTACGGGTTCAGGTAAAACGTTTACTATGGCGAACGTTATCGCACGGCTAAACAGACCCACGCTCATTCTTGCGCACAACAAAACGCTTGCGGCGCAGCTGTGCAGCGAGTTCAAGGAGTTCTTTCCCGAAAATGCCGTCGAGTATTTCGTTTCGTACTACGACTACTACCAGCCCGAAGCATATATCGCAGCGACCGATACTTATATTGAGAAGGATTCTTCAATAAACGATGAGATAGACAAGCTCCGCCACAGTGCAACGCTTGCGCTTTCCGAGCGCCGTGACGTTATAATAGTTGCGAGCGTTTCGTGCATTTACAGTTTAGGCAACCCTATAGATTACCGCACAATGGTCATATCGCTTCGCCCCGGTATGGAGAAAAACAGAGACGATCTTCTCAAAAAGCTCGTGGAGCTTCAGTATGAGCGAAACGACATAAACTTTACAAGAAACAAGTTCCGTGTTAAAGGCGATGTTGTTGATATATTCCCTGCAGCCAGCGGCGACAATATCATCAGAGTGGAGTTCTTCGGCGATGAGATCGACACGCTAAGCGAAGTCAATCCGCTTACGGGCGACGTTATATCGCATCTGCGCCATGCGGCGATCTATCCTGCGTCACATTACATCGTGCCGAAAGATAAAATGATGATCGCAATCAAGGAGATAGAGGAAGAACTTGAAGAAAGGCTCGAATACTTCCGGAATGAGGGAAAGCTCCTCGAAGCGCAGCGCATAGAGCAGCGCACAAGATACGACATAGAATCGCTGCTTGAAATTGGCTTCTGCCCCGGCATCGAAAACTACTCCCGTGTGCTTTCGGGCAGAGCGCCCGGAAGTATGCCGTATACGCTGCTTGACTACTTCCCGGATGATTTCCTGCTGTTCGTGGACGAGTCGCACGTAACGCTGCCGCAGGTTCGTGGAATGTACGCAGGCGACAGAGCAAGAAAGACGACACTTGTTGATTACGGTTTCCGTTTGCCGTCGGCTTTTGACAATAGACCCTTGAATTTTGACGAGTTTTACGGTAAAATAAACCAGGCGGTATTCGTTTCGGCGACTCCGGGCGATTTCGAGCTTGAAAAGAGCGGCATCACCGCCGAACAGGTCATCAGACCTACGGGGCTTCTCGATCCCGAAATATCGGTGCGCCCGACAGAAGGACAGATCGACGACCTCATCTCCGAGATCAACGACAGGATTTCAAAAGGTTTTCGGACGCTCGTTACGACGCTTACGAAAAAGATGGCGGAGGATCTCACATCTTACCTTGACGAGATGGGCATAAAGGTGCGGTATATGCACCACGATATCGACACCGTTGAGCGTATGGAGATAATCAGAGGCTTACGTCTCGGAGACTTCGATGTGCTTGTCGGTATCAACCTGCTGCGTGAAGGTCTCGACATACCCGAGGTCGCTCTTGTGGCGATACTTGACGCAGACAAAGAGGGCTTCCTGAGATCGGAACGCAGCCTTATACAGACGATAGGCAGAGCCGCACGAAACAGCGAAGGCTCCGTTATCATGTATGCCGACAGCGTAACGCCGTCTATGGAAAAGGCTCTTACCGAGACTGCCCGAAGACGTGAGATACAGATAAAATACAACAAAGAACACGGCATCACGCCGAAAACGATAATCAAGAAAGTCAGCGATGTGCTTGAGATATCGACGCACGCCGACGACGATAAGAAGTACAAAAAGCAGCTCACTCCGGCAGAAAAAGCACAGCTTATAGAGCAGCTTACAAAGGAGATGAAGGCGGCTGCAAAGCTGCTTGAATTTGAACATGCTGCGTTCCTGAGAGACAAGATAAACGCATTGAAGGGAAAGAAAAAATGACAAGAGAGATAAAAGCTTCCGAGCTTAACGAATTGTTGGAGCTGTACCTTCATCTTCACGAGGACACCATTCCGGAAATGAATGAGAACCTGGAAACAACTTGGGAAACGATCATAAACGACGAGAATCATCATATCATAGTGAAGGAAGCAGACGGAAAGATCGTTTCATCATGCGTTTGTGTTATAATTCCGAATCTTACAAGAGGCATCAGACCGTACGCATTTATCGAAAATGTTGTCACTCATTCCGACTTCAGGGGAAAAGGCTATGCCGGCGAATGTTTGATGCACGCAAAGAAGATCGCACAGGATAATAACTGCTATAAAATGATGCTGCTCACAGGTTCAAAAAGCGAATCGACATTAAGATTCTACGAGAAAGCAGGATTCAACAGCTCCGATAAGACGGCATTTATTCAATGGCTGAAATAGTTTATTTTTGAAGGGTAAGAAATATGGCTAAGAAAAAGAAAACACAACCCGAATACGATAACGAAAGTATCGTTTCATTAAAGGGCGCCGACAGAGTTAGAAAACGTCCCGCCGTTATTTTCGGCTCGGACGGTCTGGAGGGCTGCGAGCATTCGTTTTTCGAGATACTTTCAAACTCCATCGACGAGGCTCGTGAGGGCTACGGCAGAGAGATAACGGTTACATATTATGCCGATAAGTCGATAGAGGTAGAGGATCACGGACGTGGTATCCCCGTAGACTTCAACAACGGCGAGCAGCGCTACAACTGGGAGCTTGTTTTCTGCGAACTGTATGCAGGCGGCAAGTACAACAACAGCGAGGGCGAAAACTATGAGTATTCGCTGGGACTCAACGGTCTCGGTCTTTGCTCGACGCAGTATTCCTCGGAGTACATGGACGTAGATATCCGCCGTGACGGTCTGCGCTATTCGCTCCATTTTGAAAAGGGCGAAAACGTAGGCGGTCTTAACAAAGAAGACTACGCAAAGCGTGACACGGGCACTAAGATCAAGTGGCGTCCCGACCTTGAGGTGTTTACCGATATCGATATCCCGAAGGAGTATTTCTCGGACGCTATCAGACGTCAGGCTATCGTCAATGCAGGCATAAAGTTCATACTTCGTGTGCAGAACGGCAAGGGTTTCGACACTGAGGAGTTCCTATATGCAAACGGTATCGCCGACCATGTAAAGGAAATTATCGGCGAGGACGGCATGACAGGCGTGCAGTCGTGGCAGGCGGAACGTATGGTCCGTGACAGAGACGACAAACCCGAATACAAAGCAAAGATGAACATCGCCCTTGCGTTTTCAAACAAGGTGAACGTCAAGGAGTATTACCACAATTCAAGCTGGCTCGAGTACGGCGGCGTTCACGAAACTGCGGTCAAGAATGCGTTCGTTTATCAGATCGACTCTTACTTAAAGCAGAACGGCAAGTACAATAAGAGCGAGAGCAAGATCAAATTTGCCGATGTCGAGGACTGCCTCGTCATCGTAATATCGTCGTTTTCAAGTGTTACGTCTTATGAGAACCAGACGAAAAAGGCGATCAACAACAAGGGCATACAGGAAGCTCTTGTCGAGGTGCTTCGCCATCAGCTTGAGATATACTTCATAGAAAACCCGATAGAAGCCGATAAGATCGCAGGTCAGGTGCTCGTCAATAAACGAAGCCGTGAAAAGGCTGAAAAGACACGTCTTGACATAAAGAAAACGCTTTCGAGCAATATGGACATGACGAGCCGTGTTGCGAAATTTGTCGATTGCAGAAGCAAAGACACATCGCTTCGTGAGCTTTTCATCGTGGAGGGCGACTCGGCTCTCGGCGCCTGCAAGCAGGCGAGAGATCCCGATTTCCAGGCTATAATGCCTATAAGAGGTAAGATACTCAACTGTCTTAAAGCCGATTACGATAAGATCTTCAAAAGCGAGATCATTACAGACTTGCTCAAAGTGCTCGGCTGCGGCGTTGAGGTGTCTTCAAAGTCGAACAAGAACCTTTCGCTGTTCGATCTTGAAATGCTCAGATGGAACAAGGTCATTCTCTGTACCGATGCCGACGTTGACGGCTTCCAGATCAGAACTCTGCTGCTCACTATGATCTACCGCCTTACGCCCACGCTTATCAAAGAGGGCAAGGTATACATCGCAGAGTCGCCGCTTTATGAGATCACATCAAAGCAGCAGGTATACTTTGCTTACACAGAGCAGGAAAAAGATGAGTTCATCAAGCAGATAGGCGACGCAAAATTCACCGTTCAGCGCTCGAAAGGTCTTGGTGAGAACGAACCCGACATGATGAACCTTACAACAATGAACCCGAAAACACGCCGCCTTATCAAGGTGATGCCCGACGACGCAGAGAAAACTGCGGAGATATTCGACATTCTCCTCGGCGACAACCTTTCGGGCAGAAAAGACTATATCGTTCAGCACGGTTCGGAGTATATCGACAACCTCGACGTAAGCTGACAGGAGGCATAAAATGGCAAGAAAGAAAAAGAGCGAGGCAAAGTCCGAGCCGCAGACAAAAGGCGTTATAAAAGGCGCAGGCGAGGTGCTCGATCAGCAGATCGTTTCAACGATAAAAGAGAACTATATGCCGTATGCCATGAGCGTTATCCTGTCGAGAGCTATCCCGGAGATAGACGGCTTCAAGCCGTCTCACAGAAAGCTTCTTTTCACGATGTACAAGATGGGGCTGCTCGGTTCGGCAAGAACAAAATCGGCAAATATCGTCGGTCAGACGATGAAGCTCAATCCTCACGGCGATTCGGCTATCTACGACACGATGGTTCGTCTGAGCCGTGGCTATGAAGCGCTTCTGCACCCGTACATCGACAGCAAGGGAAACTTCGGTAAGTTCTACAGCCGTGACATGGCATGGGCTGCTTCAAGATATACCGAGGCGAAGCTTGACTCTATCTGTAACGAGCTTTTCCGTGACATAGATAAAGATACCGTTGATTTTGTCGATAACTACGACAACACATTAAAGGAGCCGACGCTGCTGCCTGCGTCTTATCCGTCCGTTCTTGTGAACGCAAACACGGGTATCGCAGTAGGTATGGCAAGCTCTATCTGTTCGTTCAATCTGCGTGAGCTTTGCGAGACGACTATTGCGCTCATAAAAGACCACGACCACGACATTATGACAACGCTGCCTGCACCTGATTTTATCGGCGGCGGACAGATCATAAGAGATACAAAGGCGCTTTCGCAGATCTATCAGACAGGCAGAGGAAGCTTCCGTGTCCGTGCGACATACAGCTACGACAAAAGCGCTAACTGCATAGATATCACGTCTATCCCGCCTACAACAACGTGTGAAGCCGTTATCGAAAAGATCATCGACCTTGCAAAAACAGGCAAGGTGCGTGAGATATCCGACGTTCGAGACGAAACGGGTCTTAACGGCTTAAAGATCACCATAGACTTAAAGCGAAGCGCCGACCCCGAGCTTCTTATGCAGAAGCTTTATAAGCTTACAACGCTTGAAGACGCATTCTCGTGCAACTTCAATGTGCTTATCGCAGGCGTACCGAGAGTTCTCGGCGTTCGTGAGCTGCTTGACGAATGGACAGCGTTCAGAGTTGAATGTATTCGCCGAAGAACGGCTTTTGACCTCAATAAAAAGCAGGAAAAGCTTCATCTTCTCGAAGGTCTTGAAAAGATACTTCTTGATATCGACAAGGCTATAAAGATCGTTCGTGAAACGGAAGAGGAAGCCGACGTTGTGCCGAATCTTATGATCGGCTTCGGAATTGACGAAGTGCAGGCGGAGTACGTTGCGGAGATAAAGCTCCGTCATCTCAACAGAGAGTACATATTAAACCGCACAAAGGAGATCGAATCGCTAAAAGAGGAGATCGAAAAGCTTTCCGGTATTCTTGCAAGCAAAACGAAGGTAAAGAATATCATCGTAGCGGAGCTTAAAGACGTTGCTAAAAAATACGGCAAAGACAGAGTAACAACGCTTATCGATCCCGAGGATATCGAAGATGTAGATCTCACTCCGGAGATACCCGATTATCCTGTACACCTCTACTTTACGAAAGAGGGCTACTTCAAGAAGATAACTCCGCTCTCGCTCAGAATGGGCGGCGAGCAGAAGCTCAAAGAGGGCGACGAGATCATCAAAAGCTACGAAAGCACCAACACCGCCGACCTCATTTTCTTTACGAACAAGTGCAGAGCATACAAAGCAAAGGCGAGCGATTTCTTCGATACAAAGGCGAGCGTATTAGGCGACTATATCCCTGCAAAGCTCGGCATGGAAGAGGACGAAGTGCCCGTAACGATGCTCGTTACGAAGGACTACAGCGGTTATATACTCTTTGCATTCAAAAACGGAAAGATAGCAAAGGTACCGCTTCTTTCCTACGAAACAAAGACGAACAGAAAGAAGCTCACGGGCGCATATTCCGACAAGGAAGAGCTTTCGGAGATAGTGTTCATCAACGAGGACAAGGACGTAGTTATAACGTCTTCATCGGGCAGAATGCTGCTCGTTCATTCCGGCTCGATCCCGCTGAAAACGACAAGAACCACGCAGGGCGTTGCCGTAATGAAAGTGAAAAAAGGACAGTTCATACTGCGCCTGGAGATCTACGAAGAGGGCAGATTCAAGAACGAAAAGCGCTACCGCTCGAAGTCACTCCCGACCCTCGGCGCACTCCCGAACGGAGAAGACGCAGAGCAGCTGGAGCTTGAATTTTAGTGATCCCGCTGCTTTTTAGAGCGTAAGAGTTATCACGATCAGCGAACTCTTTTGGAGTGTGGGATGTGGAGTGTGGAATTGCGTAACTCGGCTTCGCCGAGTTGGTTTCCTCAAAGTCCAACTTTATTTATAGCCGGAAAATGAGTGTTAAGTATAAATAAACTAATACTAAAACAAGCACGCAGTGCTTCCTTCACTCCACACTTATAAAAATCAGGAGCGAAGCGACTCATTAATTGTCAATTATCAATTGTCAATTGTCAATTGATAAAAGTTTTCTCGTCCGCACAAAGGCTTTTGTCTTGTGTGGGCGAATTTTGGGTTTCAGAAGCGAAAGTGTGACAAAAATTATAAAGGTTACAGAGTGAACTGTGTGGAGAAAATCGTTAAAAATACCGATGTTTTGCTGTGATTTTGTTTTAGTCAATTTGCACGAGACGAAATAATTATTACAAATTATTACAAGGTTTTAATTTGACACAAAGCATGGGTTTAAACTATAATTAAATAAGGTTATTTATGTGTTTTTTGTCGAACGAATATGTTTTGTTTTGTTGTTTTGTTTTTTTCGTTCGATAGTTTTGTGGAGGGGTTAAATTGACCAAATGCAAGGTGTGTGGTACTGCAAATTCTCCCGATTCCTCCGTTTGTGCCAAGTGCGGCAATAAGCTCAGAGTGAACAGAAATCAGAGTACCGTCAAGAAGAAAAGAATCCAGGTTGATCGTGTTGAAAAGCCCGAAGTAAGGGAAGAGATTTTTTCAAAAAGCGATCACGCAGTCAAAGAAGTTAAGGAAGAGCCGATAAAGGATCTGTTTTCGTCCGGTGAGGCGCTGCAGAAAGCAAAAACAGGTTCCGTCCTTGAAAAGATCCATGAATTTGAAGAGGTTATCGGAGACAGATCAGAGGTAGTCGATGAAGAGCCGAAGATCGTTCCTAAAGTGATAAAGAGGGAAGCGACGAACGACATCATCAGAGCTGTCCCGTCGAAAGAAAAGGATAAAGATCACGATATACCGCAGAGGGTGATCCGTTCCGTAAAAACTACGGGAAATACGGAAAGCGTGCGCTACGTTGAGCGTGACGGCGAAAAGAAGAAGCGTCTGCATGAAAAAAAGGCTCTTGCCGAAAAAGAGCAGAATGAAGCTTCACAGGAGGCAGCCGATATTTCATCGGAGGCTGCACCCGTGATAAAAAAAGCCGACGGCGTAAAGAAGCGCAAAAAGCGTATTATCGCAAAGCCTAAGAAAGAACCGGACGAGCTTTCCGAAGCAGCTTCGGAAACGCCGGAAGTCTCCGAAGAGATCATACCCGAAAAGGAGATAGAAGCCGCTGTAAGCGAGCATGTTAAGGAAGCTGCAGCCGATATACCGGAAGCCGAGGTAAAGCCCGAGGATAAAATAGAAGAGGAGCTTTTAGAGCTTACTCAAAATACAGAAGGACGCACCGAACTTCCGAAGGACGAAGAAACGGAGAACTCGGCAGCTGTCGAAACAGAAGACGGCGGCGAGACCTTTGCGGAAGATACGGTTAATGCAGACACACAGGCGCAGGATGTTTCCGAGCCTGTGATAAAGACAGAACAGACCGATGACGAGCCTTCTCCCGGAAAGTCTGGCAAAGATAAGAAAAAGCTGTTCGGCAAGGCGAAAAAAGAGCCTGCTGTAAAAAGCAGGGAGATTCCCGAGGTGGCTTCTCGTCTGAAAGCCGAGAAGCTTTCAAAGCAGGCAGGTGAAACGGCTGTAAAGAAAAAGAAGCCTGCCGCAAAGGTAAGCGAAGCACCTGCCTTAGAAACGGTTGAACCTGAAAATACGATCGAAGCTGTAAATACAGACGAAGCTGCAAATACAGTAGCTCCCGATGTTCCTGTTAAAAAGAAGAGCACTTCCGTAAAGCGCAAGACCAAAAAGAAGAAGCGCCGCTTTACTCAGGAGGATATAGATGCGAACAAGTATATCGCTGCGCTGTCGTATCTCGGAATTCTGATCCTGATACCGTTTTTTATCAGAAAAGATTCCAAATTCTGCAAGGCTCACGTAAAGCAGGGCTTTGCCGTGTTTATCTGGTCGCTGTGCATCAGCGTGATAACTCTTGCCGCAGTTTTAGGACTTCGTGCGCTCATACTCTGGGTGCTCGGACTGAGCGTTATTGTATACAAGATAATCGCATACATCATAGCGGCAGTAATGCTTACGCTGATATTCATTCCCGTTTTTGAAGGCGCAGTAAGCGCATTCGGTGGAATGTACACAAAGGTGCCTTTCGTCGGCAAGTTCGTATCCAAAAAAAGTAAAAAGAAACAGCAGTAAAAAACGAGGAGTCGTCAAGTATGGCAGACTCCTCTTTATAATGGACAATTGACAATTGATAATTGACAATTACGGAACTCGCCTGCGGCGAGTTGGATCCTATTATTTCTCGAAAAACAATACTTTACTTCGCTGATGAGAGATCAGTTAAAATCTGAATAAACTAATAAGAATCAGGAGCGAAGCGACTCATTAATTGTCAATTATCCATTGTCAATTTTCAATTAATCCCGGGGGTGTTTTTATGAAACGAATGGCTGCTTTGATGGTTTTGCTTGTTGTCGTATTCAATGCTTGCATAAGCGCCTGTGCGGCTTCGGATTCGCTTTCATTGACAGTCCCCGAAAGTGTGCAGAACGGGCGGGCTTTCAAGGCTTATATCTCACTTGACACCGATACCCCGATATTTGCCCTTGACCTCAGAGTTACGTGCACAGACAGACTGAAATACGGCAGCGCAAAGCTTCTTGCCGAAGGCAGTTTTTCCGTGAGCGAGACCGATGGCAGTGTGGAGATGGTCTGTTTGTCATCGGACGGCTTTTCGGGCGGCAGGATCGTTGAGCTTTCGTTTGTCGCTGAAAAGGGCAGTTCGTGTACTCCTTCTGTCACAGTAGATGTGATGCAGGCGATCGACGGCGGTGAGAACAATATCTCTCTTTCGGGCTGTGAAGCAAATATCGATATTATCGCTGCAAGCTCCGAAAGCGCTGATGAAAAGACTTCGAGGGTCACAACGGAAAGACAAAGCCGTTCAAGTACAGCAAGCAGGAAAAGCTCTTCATCGTCAAAGCGTGCAGCTTCTTCAAGGTCTTCGTCTTCGTCTGCGTCATCAAACAGAAGAAGGTCAAGTTCTTCAAGATCGGGCAAACGTGAAAGCGCCGCAAAGGAGTCTTATTACGAAACGCATGACAGAGCGTATATCGGCCGTGTTGACAGAGAAGATGATAAAATGCGTTATGCCGTGGCAGGCGCACTCTGTGCGTTGTCGGTAGTCGGTGTTGCATTCGTGTTTTACAGGCTCGGCGCTTCAAGCCGCAGCAAGCCCCGTGAATAATTAAAAACAGGAGGTCTGTTATGATACAGCCTATCAATAAAAATATATTAACTCTCGGAGTAAAAGCCGAAAAGGCAACTCCGCTCGATACTTCAGTTATTGCCGATCTTAAAGATACGCTTGCGGCTCATACGAGCGAGTGCGTAGGCATGGCGGCGAACATGATTGGGAAGAACAAGAGCATTATTATCGTAAGTCTCGGCATTTCTTCAATGGTAATGATAAATCCCGTTATCGTCAAAAAGACGGGTGCATTTGAAACGGAGGAGGGCTGCCTGTCGCTTGAAGGTACAAGAAAGGTGACAAGGTACAAAAGCATAGTCGTTGAGTTTGAGGACGAAAGCTTCAAAAAGCAAAAGCGCAGCTTCAGCGGATTTACGGCACAGATAATCCAGCATGAGACCGACCACTGCAGCGGGGTGATAATATGAGTGGGAAACGATACAAATTTGCGGCGCCTTGTCTTATGGGAGTCGAGAAACTCCTTGCAAACGAGCTGAAATTCATGGACGCCGAGAATGTAAGAGCAGATAACGGTCGTGTGTTTTTTGAAGGCGGCGCCGAGATGATCGCCCGTGCAAATATCAGGAGCCGCATAGCAGAGCGTATACTTCTTGTGTGTGCAAGCTTTGAAGCAAGAAGCTTTGAAGAGCTTTTCAACGGAGTTCGTGATGTTGCATGGTGCGATATCCTTCCGATTAATGCACAGTTCCCCGTAACGGGAAGCTGTCTTTCGTCAAAGCTTATGAGCGTTCCCGACTGCCAGGCGATCGTGAAGAAGGCTGTTGCAGAGTCGCTCAAGTCGAGCGGCAGGATCAAAGGTATGCTGCCCGAAAGCGGCGCACTTTACAAGATACGCTTCCTGATATTGAAAGACAAAGTCAGCATAATGATAGACACCACCGGCGAGCCGCTTCATAAGAGAGGCTACCGTGCTTTGTCGGGCGGCGCTCCCATAAAAGAAACGCTTGCGGCTTCGCTCTGCGAGCTTGCAAAGGTGCGTGCGGACCATACCGTGATCGACCCGACATGCGGCTCGGGTACTATACTTATCGAAGCTGCTATGAAAGCGCTCAACATCGCCCCCGGCATAAACAGGGAGTTCGTTTCCGAAAACTGGAGCATCGCTCCGTCTTCCGTATGGGAGAGCGAAAGGGAGCTTGCAAGGAACGCAGTCAGAAAAGACGCCGCTTTTCACGGATACGGTTCCGACATCGACGAAGAGGTGCTTGCTGTCGCCCGTGAGAATGCAAAAAAAGCAGGTGTTGGAGATCGTATAGATTTCTCCGTAAAGGATGTGCGCAATTATGAGGACATCGGCGAGCGTGTCACGGTCATATGCAATCCGCCCTACGGTGAGAGACTTCTTGATGTAAACGAAGCCGAAGAGCTTTACAAAGCGATGGGCGAGGTGTTCACTATAAGAGACGGCGCATCGTACACGGTCATCTGCCCCGATGATGATTTCGAGCGCTGCTTCGGCCGCCGTGCAGACAAACGCCGGAAGCTTTACAACGGCATGATAAGCTGTCAGGTGTATCAGTATTTCGGCACGGGGATAAAGAAGAAAAAATAATGCTTTGGCTTCCGCATTTGTACACTATCGTCTGAACGATGTCTGTTCACGGACTTATTTCAAATATTTTTCTTTTGTAACAAAATACCGTCGGATTGTAACTGCAAAATGATTTCTTTTTCATCAATTGAAAGATTCCAAACTGTTTTTTCACGATCCGGCGGATATTTCATTTTATTAATCGGCATAAAGAACAGAAAATTGTTTATTATTTATATAATTTAACAAAATTGCTGTGTTTTTTTCTGAAAATGACTAAAAATATTGAAATCCTGCCCGATTTAGTGTATAATATTAAACTGTAAAACAATAGGGGGGAGATTCGTGAGTAAAAAACCTCAAGAGGGCAATGCGGAGAAGCCCGCAAAGGCCCCGAAGCCCAAAAAAGAAAAAGCACCGAAGAAACCAAAGAAGAGCCTTGACTTTAGTCCCGTGGCGTCAGCAATGTTTGAAATACAGCGCCGTGAAGCCACAGGAAACGTATTGTCGGGTGCTGTTCTGATATTGCTCGGCATAATAGCGATCATTGTAAGTATCATAAAGTATACTTACAACATGAACAATATCACGGTAGACGAAGACAAGATCTTTGCGTATGCGTGGATCGTTATCGCCGTTACGGGAATCATATTAGGCGTTATCGGTGTTTACGAGATACTCAAATCGTTTATCTCGATGGAACAGATCAACGAATGGGCGAAGAACGCAGAGTCGCATGCTTCGCCGTTCCAGCACAAGCAGGCAAAGCGCAGTGTTGCCGTGATGAACCAGTCGCAGTCTATGGAAGAAGCGCCCGCAAAGGGAATGGCAGAAGACGGCAGTCAGGCGAAAAAGCACTTTGCATGGCTCGGCAAAAAGGAAGACGAGCCGAAGCCCGACAGCACGGCTATCTACAACAAGTATAATCCGAACGAGAAGAACGATGCGCCGCCGAAGGCTGCACCCGTTCAGGAGCAGAAGTTCGATTACGGTCTTCATGAAGAGAAGAAGCAGACGTTTGCCGACAAGTTCCTTGCAGAAAACAAGGAAGATCCGTTTGCAAAGGTTCGCAAGGATCTCGGCATAGAGGAAGAAAAGCCGAAAGAGGAAGTTCAGAAGCCGCAGTTCATCAGAAACTTCGAGCCGAACAAAGCGGAAGCTCCTCAGCCTGCACAAAACGCAGCAGCTCAGGCACAGGGTGTACAGGACGCACCTGCGGGCAGCCTCTTTGAAAGACTCGTCGCTTCGCAGAATCTTGCTATCGCAAAGGATAATGACGGCGGATTCTACGGTGCTCCGTCTCAGAACAGCGGAGCCGAGATGAAACAGCAGCTCGATCAGATGCAGCAGCAGATCGAGCAGGTCGCTCAGATGAAAGAGCAGTTTGATCAGGTGGCTCAGGTTCAGCAGCAGATGCAGGACGTTAAGGATGTCAAGGAACAGATGGTCGAAATGCGCCGTGAGGTAAAAGAGGTCATCGATGTTGTCGGTCAGCTCAAACCGCAGACAGCTCCTATGGCTCCGAGCGTTCCCGAAGAGCCTGCAAAGCCTGTCATAACGGTTCCCGGTGCACGAACGACCGTTTCGCAGGCCGTTCCTACAGTAAAGCCGCCGAAGGTGCCGGATACTCCCGATACACCTACGGTTCAGCCGCCGCCGATACCGGATCACAACGATACGCCGACGGTCCGGCCGCCGAGTGTTCCCAAAGAGCCTTCGCCGCATACGGTTCATCCGCCGAAGGTTCCCAAAGAACCCGTATCGCCTACGATCCAGCCGCCTCCGATACCGAAAAACGGCGAGGGTCAGGCTCAGTCCATGCCGATGCATCAGGCTCCTCAGATGAGCGGAGCTTTTGCACCGCCTGCAGGCTACAATCAGCAGCAAAGAATGCCTTATCAGCCGATGCAGCCCGTACAGAATATGTATCAGCCGCTTCCTAACCTTCCGGGCATGGCTCCGAATCAGGGTTACGGCGCAGGCTACGGTAATTCTCCGTTCGGTTTTGCCGGCATGTTCGTAGATAATAATAATCCTGCAATGCCTCCGTATCAGCAGGTACAGCCTTTCCGCCCCGCAGGCGTAGGCGCACCTCAGATGCAGCAGGAACAGGCATATAACCCTGCAATGCCGCCCTATACGGTACATCCGTTCCGTCCGGCAGGCGCAGCATCTCCGCAGATGCCGCCGAAAACGCAGTCGCCGCAGTATAATCCGCAGATGCCGCCGTATACGGTTCACCCGATGCGCCCGGCAGATGTAGCGGCTCCTCAGATGCCTCCGAAGACGCAGTCGCCGCAGTATAATCCGCAGATGCCGCCGTACACGGTTCACCCGATGCGCCCGGCAGATGTAGCGGCACCGCAGATGCCTCCGAAGACACAGTCGCCGCAGTATAATCCTGCAATGCCTCCGTATACAGTTCATCCGCTGAAGCTCAAGGATAACGATATAGCTGCACCGCAGATGAATGAAGGCAATCCCGGTGCATTTGCACCTCCGAAGACACAGTCGCCGCAGTACAATCCCGCAATGCCGCCGTACACGGTTCACCCGATGCGTTCTCCCGATATTGCAGCACCTCAGATGCCGCCGAAAACGCAGTCGCCCATGTACAACCCGGCAATGCCGCCGTACACGGTACATCCGTTCAAGGCAAAGGATCCCGCAGAGCAGCCCGTTCAGCCGCAGCTCAACGATTCAGAGCCTTCGCCTATCATTTCCGAGATCATTGAAGAGATCGAGGTCATTAATGAAAATAAGTCTGTTCCCGAGGCGCCGAAGACTATTCTTGATCTGAATACGAACGCTTCACCTGCGGAAACGAAGTTCATACCGCCCTCGGAAGTACCCGAGCCGAAGTCTGAGCCTATGCCCGAACCAAAGCCCGAGGAAAAAGCAGAGCCTCAGACAGCTGCTTCCGGGCAGCCTGCCGTACCGCCCGTAATGGAAAGGCAAAAGCGTGCTCCGATAACGCTTCGGGGCTTCACGCAGAGAGGACAGTCGGATAAATCAGCCCAGAAGCCTCCGAAAACTCAGAGGCAGGGAGGATATACATTCTCGCTCTTTGAAGAGCTGAGCGGAAACGGCCCCAAGCCGCCGAGAACTCTTGCTCCGAGAGGAAAGAGAAACGCAGACAAAAAAGCAGTTGAGCCTCCAAAAGAAGAGGCTAAGGGAGGTAGAGAGATGGCATCCAACATGAACGGGAGCCGTGAACCCGAGCGCAAGAAGAGCTTCTCCGAAAGATTCCTCAATAGGAACGGCAAGAAGGCTACCGAAGTGCAGGGCAGCACAGGCGATTCCAATGCACCTATCGTTCAGAACGGTACGCCTGCACAGAGAAAGTTTGTAGACGCTACCGACTTTGACGAATGGGTATGCCCGGGCTGCGGAGCTACTAACCAGGAATACGTTGGTGTATGCTCCTGCGGCGAAAGAAAACCGAGAACCAAGTGGTAATCTATCAACAAACAACATAGCGAAAAAAGAACGCAGTTAAGGCTGTGTTCTTTTTTGCATTTCTAATAAATTGCAATAAAACTGGAGTTTTGACCTATGACACTGACACGTTTCAGATCACTGAAACCGCTTTACAAAGCGATGATATTTATAATCCTGTCGGCGTTCTGTTTTGCGCTGATGAATATGTTCGTTCACCTTGCAGGCGAACTGCCTGCGCCGCAGAAGAGCTTTTTCAGAAACTTTGTAGCGTTTATAATCGCAGCCTGCGCAATGGCAAAGGACAAGGTATCGCCAAAGCTTGAAAAGCAGGCGGTATTGCCGATCCTGCTGCGCTCGTTTTTCGGAACGATCGGAATACTGTGCAACTTCTATGCGCTCGACCGCCTTGACCTTGCCGACGCATCTATACTCAACAAGATGTCGCCGTTTTTTGTGATCGTGTTCAGCATCATTATACTAAAAGAGAAAATAACGATGCCGCAGCTTTTAATGGTGCTCGGCGCACTTGTCGGCGCAATGTTCGTTGTCAAGCCGAGCTTTGCAAACACCTCGGCGGCACCTGCATTTATAGCGCTCTTCGGCGGTATGTGCGCAGGCTTTGCGTACACAATGGTGCGCCTGCTCGGAAAAAAAGGCGTAAAGGGCGTGCTTATAGTTGCGTTCTTCTCGGCGTTTTCGTGTCTGTTTACGCTGCCGTTTCTTATATTCGACTACCACCACATGACGTACACTCAGATAATCATACTGATGCTTGCAGGCTTATCGGCAGCAGGCGGTCAGTTTACGATCACAGCGGCATATCAGAATGCACCTGCAAGAGATGTTTCCGTTTACGACTATACTCAGATCATCTTTGCAGCGTCGCTCGGTTTCTTCGTGTTCGGTCAGATACCGGACTTTTTGAGCTGGATAGGATATTTCATCATCGTTCTGATGGCTGTGCTGATGTTCTTCTATAATAAGAAAAAAGCGGCAGCCGAAGATCAGTCGGCGTAAGGTTTTTGACAAAGCCTGATGAGAATGTGGAAAGCTTCATTGAAAAAGCAGAGTGGATAATTATGGATCACACAATTAGACCGATCAAAGGATCGGAATACGCCGTACTTGAAGATTTTCTTTACGAAGCGATCTTTATTCCCGAAGGAGTAACGCCCCCTCCGAGAGAGATCATATACGAGCCTGCGCTGCAAGTGTACACTGCCGGTTTCGGCAGCAGGAGCGGCGACGACTGCCTTGTTGCAGAGGTGAATGGAAAGATAGTCGGAGCTGTGTGGGTTCGCATCATGAACGACTACGGCCATATCGACGACGAGACGCCGTCCTTTGCTGTTTCTCTGTACAAGGAATACAGAGATCACGGTATCGGCACAGCTTTGATGAAAGCTATGCTCGGCAGATTAAAGCAAAAAGGGTACAAGCAGGCGTCGCTTGCCGTTCAGAAAGAAAACTACGCCGTAAAGATGTACAGAAAAGTCGGCTTTGAGATCTTTGATGAGAACGACGAGGAATACATTATGGTTTGCAGATTGTGAAAAAGGATGATTATTACATGGAAGATATTGAAAAACTTAAAGAACGAATAAAAAGCTTCTGGCCTGAATCGCTGCCTGAACTTAATAGAATGGTTGAAGAAGATATAGACGCAGATATTATTGAGGCAGTTCTCAAAGAGTTGGTTGACGTCGCCGTTGACGGACAGATAGAGTGTGCCGGTCAGGCTCAGATAATAATAGCCGAAAAATACCGACCTGTTGCTGAAAAAAGAAAAACTGACATTATAAAGTGGATCTTTGAGTTTACAGAAAAATACTCGGACGATCCATATGCATACTTTCTCGGCTTTAACTTGGTTTTGAAGTTGGAATGGAAAGAACTGTATGTTCTGTATATAAAAGCATACGACGAACAGATAAAAAAAGAATTTGATGACGATTATATCCGGTTTTATGAGCTTGAGCAATATTTGTCGGATAATACGTGACTGTGAGCCTGGAGGTAATATAAATGAGTTCTTCTGAAAATGATGAAGAAACAGATACATCAAAAGAATGTATTGCTAACAGAATAATAAAAATCTGTGTTGAGTGTGAAAGTGAATATTTAGCTTGCACTTCCAAAATGATGCAGCTGTGTCCTGAGTGTGCTTCAATTCTGTACGGTTATGATAATTGTCAGCACGTTTTCAAGAATGGGAAATGCACAAAGTGTTTATGGGACGGCAGCAGAAGTGACTATATTTTATGGTTATTGGAGGATGAATCATGAAAGATTTATACCTTGGCAGATAAATCGTTAAAATTATAATGATTAAATTATTTTTTAATCTAATTTTAATCTTTCTTAAATTTTCATTTAATCTTGACGGGTTATTATATAATCACAGCAAGGGAAGCCGAGAGGAAAACAAAAAAGATAACGGCTTCAGCCTTTTGAAAACAATTCAAATTGTCGCACCGCATGTTTGGAAGGTATAGCGATGTGACAAGCTGCAAGAGACGGCACCGATGGGTGTCAGTTCAGGGAGGTATTATTATGAAAAGCTACGAAATGGTAGAAACGCTCAGCAACAAGGCGCATGTTTCGCTCGAACAGGCTAAGGACGCACTTGAGCATTCCAACTGGGATATTCTTGATGCAGCCATCTATATCGAGCGGCACAAAGTCGCTCCCGGCACACCGCCTGCTCCGCATCCGGCTCCGGGTCCCGCTTATTACGTAAGCGGCAGACAGGCACCCCCGCCCCCGCCGCAGGGTGTGTACGCAACAAGAGGCTTTGACAGACCCGGTCCTTTCGATCCGAGATTTGACTTCAACAAAGCCAACGGCGGCGCTCCTGATCCCAATCAGGTAAACGGCGGTCAGATCCCGCCATACCGGCCCCAAAGACAGCGTGAGTTTGAAAACGAACCTGTCGGCGAGTTTGTAGGCAGACTTGCAGGCTTGCTCGAAAATGTGGTAAACCACATCTTCAGATGCTCGTTCGTTGTAAGAAGACACGGTCAGGTGATCTGCAGCATACCGCTTCTGATCTTCATTATCCTGATCTGCTGCTTCATTCCGCTGGTAATCCCGCTTATCGTTCTCGGTGCAGCATTTGACTGCAAGTATTCGCTCGGCGTAGACCCGAGAACAACGAAGCCGGTAACAGATTTCATCGATCAGACTTTCACAACGGCAGAACGTGCCAAGGAGAGCATCATCAATGAAACACAGAACGTAAGAGCTGCTTACGAGCAGACAAAGAAGGACTTCACGGAAGACTTCAAAAAGGGTAAGGAAAGCGTGCGTGTAGATCTTACAAAGCACGATGACGCTCCTAAAGCTTGATAGGGAGCAGATTTGGAAGGTGTTATTATGACAAATGAAAATATGGAAAAGAACGTAACGGCTGAGACGGAAACAGCCGCTGTAAAAGAAGAAGAGGTAAAGGCTGCACCCGAAACAACAGAAACAAAAGCAGCAGAGAACACGATCAGCTTACAGAAAGAAACCGAAACGGAGGGTATTGATATGATTAACACGGAAAAGGTATACAGAAGCTATGATGATCCTAACGACAGAAAGATCACAGTTGACGAGATGATCGAGAAGATCATCAAGAGAACAGGCGTTACAAAGGAGCAGGCTTGCGAGGCTCTTGAGAAGAACAAGAACGATCTGCTCGACGCTATGATCTACATTGAGCGCACATACGGTCCTTCGGCAAAGGCTAAGGAAGCTCAGCAGGAAGCTGCACAGGCAGCAACCGCCGCTCAGGCTGCACAGACTGCTCAGGCAGCAGCTCAGACGACAGCACAGCAGGCACAGGCAGGTCAGCAGACATACAGCTACGCACCGCCTATCCTCAATGAGAAGAAGCCGACAGGCGCAGATGTAAAGAACGTGATCCGCAAGTTCATCGACATTCTTGTAAACAACAATCTTGTTATCTACAAGGACGGTCAGGAAGTGATCGCACTTCCTATCCTGATAGTTCTGGTAGCTTCGCTTGTAAGCATCTCTTCGATCCTTGTTATCGGCATCGTTGCAATGTTCTTCGGCGTAACATACCGCATCAAAGGACCCGATGTATCCGAGCATAAGCCTAACGTAGTTCTCGACACACTGTCCGGAATGGCAAAGAACATCAAGAACGCATTCACAACTCCTAATAAGTATTGATAGAACAACAAAGGCGGCGGTCGGGACCAAACCCGATCGCCGAATCTTTTTATTGAGTTTGCGCTCGATTTAATGTATAATGAATGAGTGTGGAATGTGGAAAGTGGAATGGCGAATATCGGAGTCGCTTCGCTCCTGTTTTTATATTAGTGTTTTCGGGCTTAAAAGTTATCGCTCGGCGGCGAGTAAAGTTTAGCTTTGTGAGAACTAATACAAATCCAACTCGCCGCAGGCGAGTTCATTCATTCCACTTTCCACTTTCCTCATTCCACATTAATAAAAAGCCGAACGTAGTGAGGCTGACCGCAATTGTCCATTATCAATTGTCAATTAAAAAGCGGGGGTGCATTTTATGCAGAAAATATTGATAGTCGAAGACGAAGAGAAGATCGCTCGTTTTGTGGAGCTGGAGCTTACACATGAGGGATATTCCGTTACAAAAGCCACAGACGGACGCACAGGGCTTGATCTTGCCGAAAGCGGCGAGTTTGATCTGCTGCTGCTCGATATCATGCTGCCGGGCATAAACGGGATCGAAATACTAAGGCGTGTCAGACGTGAATCCGATGTGCCTGTTATAATGCTCACCGCCCGTGACGCCGTTATGGATAAGGTGTCGGGGCTTGATATGGGCGCCGACGATTACATAACAAAGCCGTTCGCTATCGAAGAGCTGCTTGCACGCATCAGAGTAACGCTGAGAAACCATGCGCCGTCCCGTGAAAAGCGGGGCGAGCTTCTCCATTGCTGCGGCATAACGCTTGACCCGGAGCGATTTTCCGTCACCTATAACGGCGTTCCTGTCGAGCTTACGGCAAAGGAATTCGCTGTGCTTCACACGCTGATACAAAACAGAAACATCGTTATGTCGAGAAATACGCTGCTTGAAAAGGTCTGGGGTTACGATTATGTAGGCGAGACGAATGCGGTTGATGTTTATGTCCGCTATCTGCGCCAGAAGATAGACGAAAGATTCGGCGTGAAGCTCATCACAACGGTCAGGGGTGTGGGATATGTTATCAAAGAAAACACCGAAGAAAAGTAAGGAACAGGTGAAAACCAAAATAAAGAATACAAGCGCAGATATCAAAGAGAGAGTATCGAAGTTTTTCAAGAGAAAAGAGCGCAGTCGCCCGGGAAGTTTTTCGATTGCTTTTCAGATCAGTATAGAGCAGATAGCTTCCCGTGCAGCCGGCGGTCTTTTGTCTGATCTTCTTTATCTGATACTGATATTCGCAGCCGTGTTTTACAACACGGTCATGACTACTGTAGGCTCATTCAACGCTCTTGATGATGCAGCGTTCCGCTTTGAGGGCGGCGATACATTTATGGAGTACCTGTCGTCGGCTGTGTTTATTGTATCGTCCGCAGGCAAGACCGTGAGTGTGAATGTCGGTTCATACGCAAGATTCATGTTTGTGTCGCTCGTGTTTATCATGACGATACAGTTTATTGTTATCGTGGCGCTGTGCGTTGTTATCCCGAGCAAGACTTACGAAAAGCTAAAGCCGCTCTACAACATTACAGAGGCGGCGCAGGCGCTGAAAAACATCGACATCGCAAGCGAGAGCGACGGCGACATGGAGATACACACAGGCAAGGAAGAGCTTGCAGGTCTTGAAGACGCCGTAAACGATCTTTTGAAGCGTTCACGGGCTTCGTACAAAAGCCAGATAAGATTTGTCTCCGATGCGTCGCATGAGCTGAGAACGCCTATTGCAGTCATCAGAGGGTATGCAGACATGCTCGAACGATGGGGCAGCAAGGATCAGGAGATACTTGAAGAGTCGATATCGTCAATCAAGAGCGAAGCCGAAAACATGAGCCGATTAGTCGAAAATCTGCTGTTCCTTGCACGAGGCGACAGCGGCAGGGCTGTTATCCGCTTTGAGGAGACAGACATTGACGAGATCATCACCGATATTTACGATGAGTTCACGATGATAGACAAGACGCACAACTTCCGACTTGATGTCCGTGATGATGTAATGGCGTGCGCCGACCCGTCGCTTATAAAGCAGTGTTTGAGGATACTTACCGACAACGCCATAAAATATTCGCCCGAGGGCACGGACATTATCCTTCGCCTGCGGCAGAGAGACCCCGACCACTATGCGCTTGAAGTTCAGGACAGGGGTATAGGCATCAAAAAAGATGAAGCCGACAAGATATTCGAGCGCTTCTTCCGCAGCGACCCTGCAAGAAACAGAAGCAGCGGCGGCTACGGTCTCGGCTTATCCATCGCAAAATGGATCGCCGACAAGCACTCAGGCTTCTTCGAGGTATTGAGCTACGAAAACCTCGGCACGAGGATATCGCTTATACTTCCGTATAAACAGAAAGCTTTGGAAAATGAATAGTTTACGGTTTCCGGTGAGGACACATTGTTCGTTGTCCTTGCCGGGCTTTTTTAATTGACAATTGACAATGGATAATGGACAATTACGGAAGCGGCGCAGCCGCTTGATTGAATGTGGAATGTGAAATGGGGGAAACGCTTCGCTCAAAGAATAGAGAATAACGAATAAATAAGAAAGAATAAAGTAGGAAGCACGCAGTGCTTCCGCAATTTTCCATTTTCAATTTTCAACTTTCAATTTATGAAAACAGGCACTTCACAAAAGGAAGTGCCTGTTTTGAAGCTTTTATTCTGCAAACATCTCAGTTGAGAGATATCTTTCTCCCGTGTCGGGGAGGAGGGCTACTATCAGCTTGCCCTTGTTTTCGGGACGTTCTGCGAGCTGTCTTGCAGCCGCAACTGCTGCGCCCGATGATATGCCCACAAGAAGACCCTCGCCCTGTGCAAGCTCTCTGCCTGCCCGGAACGATTCCTCGCTGCCGATAGCGATAACTTCGTCATAGACAGATGTGTCGAGCGTGTCGGGAACGAACCCTGCGCCGATGCCCTGTATCTTGTGAGGACCTGCTTTCTGCTTCGTCAGAACGGGGGAGTCGGCAGGCTCTACCGCTACGATCTTTACGTTCGGGTTCTTCGATTTGAGGTACTGTCCAACGCCCGAAAGTGTGCCGCCCGTGCCGACGCCTGCAACGAAGATATCGACCTTGCCGTCGGTGTCTTCCCATATCTCGGGGCCTGTAGTGTCAAGGTGTGCTTTCGGGTTTGCAGGGTTAACGAACTGACCGGGAATGAAGCTGTTCGGCGTTTCCTTTGCAAGCTCTTCGGCTTTCTTGATAGCGCCCGACATGCCCTGCGAGCCTTCCGTCAGAACGACCTTTGCGCCGTAAGCTTTAAGCAGATTTCTGCGCTCAACGCTCATAGTTTCGGGCATGGTGAGAACGACCTTGTAGCCCTTTGCGGCAGCCGCAGCAGCAAGACCTATGCCCGTGTTGCCGCTTGTAGGCTCGATGATAACAGCGCCTTCCTTGATGATGTCTTTGATCTCGGCGTCTTCGAGCATCGCCTTTGCGATACGATCCTTTGCGCTGCCTGCCGGGTTGAAATACTCGGCCTTAGCGGCGATAGTCGCCTTGAGATCGTGGTTCTTCTCATAGTTTGAAAGCTCGATAAGCGGCGTTTTGCCTACCAGATCAAGTACAGACTTATAAATGTTCATAAAATCGCTCCTTCTTTAAATAATAGATAATAATTGACAATTACGGAAGCACTTCGTGCTTGATTTGTATTGTTATACCGTTTAAGAAAACCGATTGCTTTACAGCGCATCAAAACGGTTTGTTTTGCATATTCAACAAAATCCTATGAATCCTACTAAGTTTATAGGTATATTATACCATATTTTTATCGAATTGTCAAGAGCGAATTATTGAAATAGCTTTAGATGTTAACCGGTACAAGTTAAAAAATCGTAACCATACAGCAAAAATCTACTTACCTCTTGAATTTTCTTCCGAGATATGTTAAAATCAAAGAGTTAATGCAGTGTACAATCACTTGATATTTTATGAAAGGACGGATCAGGAATGTCGGGACATTCTAAATGGAGTACCATTAAAAATAAGAAGGCAAAGAACGACGGCGCAAGAGCCAAGATCTTTACAAAGATCGGCAGAGAGCTTATCGTTGCTATCAAAGAGGGCGGCAGCGCAGACCCCAACGTAAACTCACGTCTGCGTGATACCATTGCTAAGGCGAAGGCTAACAACGTTCCCAACGACAACATCGAGCGTATCATCAAAAAGGCTGCAAGCGGCAACGACGCTTCCAAGTATGAGGCTATCACATACGAGGGATACGGTCCGGGCGGAATCGCAGTTATCGTTGAGGCTCTTACAGACAACAGAAACAGAACAGCAGGCGACGTTCGCCATGCTTTCGATAAATTCGGCGGCAACCTCGGCACACAGGGCTGCGTATCCTTCATGTTCGAGAAGAAGGGCGTTCTCATCACAGAGAGCGAAGACCTCGACGAGGATAAGGTAATGGAAGACGCTCTTGAGAGCGGCGCTGCCGACTTCAAGGCTGAGGAAGATGTTTTCGAGATCTACACAGAGCCGGAGGATTTCGGTGCGGTTAACGAAGCACTTACAGGTCTTGGCTACAAGTTCATCGAGGCAGAGGTAGAGATGGTTCCCTCCAACTACACAAAGCTTGAGGACGAAGAGCAGATCGAGAAGATGCAGAAGCTCCTTGATTTTCTTGAGGACAACGACGACGTTCAGAACGTATGGCACAACTGGGAGTTCGATGCTCCCGAGGAAGAAGATTAATTTATAATATAATCTGATTTTTGATATTGACAAACCTTTGACAAAGTCATATAATGTTAATGTTGATAAATTGAATATTATCTTCGGGGTAGGGTGAGATTCCCGACCGGCAGTATAGTCTGCGAGCCTATGGCATGACACGGTGAGATTCCGTGACCGACGGTAAAGTACATTTATGTATGAAGTCCGGATGAGAGAAGATATGATGAAAAGCGCAAGCGTTCAAGCACCCGAAGTCCCCTGAATCTTCGGGTGCTTTTTTCAAATTCAGATCATGTCTTTTGTTAGGAGAAATTATGAAGAAAAAAATCAAACTCGAAACCGTAGCCTGCATGGCTATGCTCTGTGCGCTCGCTATTGTAGCAGATATTACACTGCGTATACCGGGCATCGGAGGATTCCTTACTTACGAGCCTAAGGATGTTATCCTGACGATAGCAGGCTTTATCTTCGGTCCTGCCGCAGGTATTCTTCTGTCGCTTATCGTGTGTGCCATTGAGATGGTAACGGTCAGCACAACGGGTATCGTAGGCTTTTTGATGAATTTCATCGCATCGGCAGTTTTTGTCGGCGTGAGCACGATGTTCTACACAAAGAAGAAAACACTTTCGAGAGCTATCATCGGTCTTGCGGTAGGTTCCGTAGCAATGACAGTTATAATGCTTCTGTGGAATTACATCATGACGCCGATGTTCATGGGCGTACCGAGAGAAGCAGTTGTTCAGATGATTGTTCCGCTTCTCATTCCGTTCAACATGCTTAAAGCAGCGCTCAACTCGGCGCTTGTAGTGTTCCTGTACAAGGGTTCCGTAACAGCGCTCAGAAAGTCAAAGCTTCTGCCCGAACCGGAGCAGGAAGAGCTGGCGTCAAGAAAGGTGAACACAGCTGTTATCGTATCGGTATCGGCGTTTCTGGCGCTTACTCTTTTGCTTGTAGTCTTGATCTTTGCGGGGATAATCAATATTTAATTGACAATTGACAATGGATAATTGACAATTGAGGTCAGGCTCGCTTTGTTCGGCTTTTTATATTACTTCGGCAACTAAATAATCGTACAAAAGAGCCTTTTCGTATTTTGCAGGGGGCTTTCCGGTCGCCCCCTGCACCCCTTCGGCATCAAAAATTAGATAGAGAATGGGATTATTTATTTGCCTCATTAATAATGTGGAATGGCGGAATCGCTTCGCTCAAAGAAAAACGAATAAAGAATAAAGAGTAAAGACGGAAGCACTGCGTGCTTGGTTTTATATTAGTTTATTTAATAGTTATCGCTCGGGGGCGAGTGAAGTGTGAATTTGGGATATCTGATATGATCCAACTCGCCGCAGGCGAGTTCCACAATTGTCAATTATCAATTGTCCATTGTCAATTGATAAGCGGAGTTGCTTCGCTCCTGATTTGTATTGGTGTGTGCGGTGTTGCCTTAACTCTATGGGAGGGATAAATATGTCAGAACCTATCATTCGCAGCGCTTGTGTTGACGATGCCGAGCGTCTTGTCGAGATCTACAGCTACTACGTTGAGAAAACGGCGGTAAGCTTTGAGTATACCACTCCGTCTGTTGACGAGTTTCGCAGCCGTATGGAAAAGATAATGAAAAAATATCCGTATCTTGTTGTCGAGTCGGACGGCGTTATCTGCGGTTATGCGTATGCAGGAAGCTTTGTCGGCAGAGCAGCTTACGACTGGTCGTGCGAGCTGACTATTTACCTTGACCATGAATGCAGAGGCAGAGGCTTCGGACGTCTGCTCTATACAGAGCTTGAAAAACGCCTTAAAGATATGGGCATCACAAATATGTACGCCTGCATCGGTGCTGTCGAGCCGGAGGACGAATACCTCACGAACGCAAGCCCTCGATTCCACGAAAGAATGGGCTTTACCCTTGCCGGAACATTTCATAAATGCGGCAAAAAATTCGGCCGCTGGTACGATATGATCTGGATGGAAAAGATCATAAACGAACACGCTTGATCGAATGTGGAAAGTGGAATGGCGAATTGATGAGTCGCTTCGCTCCTGTTTTATATTAATGTAACATCAGCTTACAAACTATGATCCACCCTAAATCAATATAAAACAACTCCCGAAGGGCGTTCCGCAATTCCACACTCCACATTCCACATTAATTAAAGAGTACGAGGAAAAAATCTCCTGAATGATCGGCCGCAGTTTGTGTTAAACTGCGGTCGGTTTGTTATATTATCCGAAATTAACAAAATATATTTGTAGAGTTCAACGATGTTATGATGTTTGACTAAAAGTATGTTTTGTTATATAATTAGTGTATAGATTATTCCGCAGAAGGTGAGCTTATGAAAAAATATGTTCTTGCTCTTGACGAGGGTACTACGAGCGTCAGAGCAGTTTTGTTTGATAAAAATGCCGAGATAGTCTCTATAGCACAGCATGAGTTTTCTCAGATTTACCCCAAGCCGGGCTGGGTGGAGCACGATCCTATGGAGATTTATGCCGATCAGTACGCCGCAATGACAGAGTGTATCGCAAAAAGCGGCATAGAACCCGACGAGATAGCAGCCATCGGCATCACGAATCAGCGTGAGACAACCATTGTGTGGGAAAAGTTGAGCGGCCGCCCTATCTATAACGCCATTGTGTGGCAGTGCAGGCGAACGGCTGATATGTGCGAAAAGCTCATAAGCGAGGGAAAGGATGCATATATTGAAGAAACAACAGGTCTTCGCCCCGACGCATATTTCAGCGGTACGAAGCTTCGCTGGATACTCGATAATGTTGAGGGCGCAAGAGAGCGTGCGGAAAAAGGCGAGCTGCTGTTCGGCACTATAGATACATGGCTCGTATGGAAGCTTACAAGTGGTGCAGCTCACGTTACCGACAGAACGAACGCTTCACGAACGATGCTTTACAGCCTTGAAAAAGGCGATTGGGACGACACTCTCCTTGAATGGCTCGATATCCCGAAACAGATGCTGCCGAAGATCGTCAGCAGCAGTGAAGTTTACGGTACTATAACTGTAATGGGCGCAGAGATCCCGATAAGCGGCATGGCAGGCGACCAGCAGGCGGCGCTTTTCGGTCAGGGCTGTTTCAAAGCAGGCGACGCTAAGAACACCTACGGCACAGGCTGCTTCCTGCTGCGCCATACGGGCAATAAGCGTGTGAAAAGCAAGAACGGTCTGATAACTACAGCGGCGGCAACTCAAAAGGGAATGCCGCTTGAATATGCTCTCGAAGGAAGTGTTTTTGTCGGCGGCGCAGTCGTGCAGTGGCTAAGAGATCAGCTCGGGCTTATCAGAGAATTCCGTGACAGCGAATACTTTGCCTGCAAAGTAGAAAGCAGCTGCGGCGTATATGTTGTTCCTGCATTTGCGGGTCTCGGTGCGCCTTATTGGGATATGCACGCAAGAGGTACGATCACAGGCCTTACACGAGGCACAGGTACGGAGCATATCATCAGAGCGGCGCTTGAATCTATAGCTTATCAGACGCAGGATCTGCTCGACGCTATGGCAGCCGACAGCGGTGAGCCTACGGAATGCTTACGTGTAGACGGCGGCGCTGCTGCGAATAATTTCCTGATGCAGTTCCAGTCAGATATATCCGATGTTCCCGTAGTTCGCTCGGCAAACAAAGAGGCAACTGCGGCAGGCGCAGCTTTTCTTGCAGGTCTTGGCGTGGGCTTTTTTGAAAGCAGGGAGCAGTTGTTCGAGCTGTGCCGTGAGGGCGGCAGATTCTATCCGAAAATGATCGAAGAAACTCGAAAAGAAAACCTTGCCGGCTGGCACAAAGCAGTAGAAGCGGCGAGAGTCAATTAAATTGAAAATTGAAAATGGAAAATGGATAATTGAGGAGTCGCTTCGCTCCTGTTTTTATTAATATTTTTCAAAGTAAAACATTATTCGCTGCCGAGAGATAAATATATTGTTTGAATATACAAGTATAAAAGCAAGCACGGCAGTGTTTCCTTAAAAAAGGCGAGCAGAGCGAGCCTGACCGTAATTTTCCATTTTCAATTTTCCATTTTCCATTTACGAAGAGTGTGGTGATAAAAATGAGTGTAAACAGAATAACAAAAAAGGTGCAGTCAAGCGATGGGGAGCATATGCTGCACGTTACGGTGTTCATACCGGACGGCGAGATAAAAGGACTTTTCCAGATCGTTCACGGAATGCAGGAATATATCGGACGGTACGAACGTTTTATGACAGAGATCGCTCAGTGCGGCTACATAGTTTTCGGTCACGATCATCTCGGTCACGGTCATTCCGTCAAGGACGATTCCGAGCTTGGATTTATCGCTCATGAAAATGGCTGGAAACGGCTGACCGACGACGTGGGGGAGGTCGCCTCTCACATACGCAAGGAATACGGAAAGAATCTGCCGTATATCCTCATGGGGCACAGCATGGGTTCGTTTGTGGCTCGTCTTGCGGCGCAGCGCTTCAACGAGTACGACAAGCTGATAATCATGGGTTCGGGCGGCCCCGATCCGACATCGGGTATAGGCATCATGATAGCGAAGATCATAAAATCGTCAAAGGGTGAAAAGCATCACTCCGCCTTTCTCGGCAGGCTTGTTTTCGGCTCGTACAACGACCGCTTCGAGGGCGAGACTCCGCACGACTGGCTCAGCGTAAACAGAGAGAACATCAAGAAATTTGAAGCCGACAAGCTTTGCACATTCCCGTTCACAGTTTCGGCAATGGAGGATCTTATACATCTCAATCATGAGAGCAACAAAGCGAAATGGTTTTCGGGCATAGACAAAACGAAGCCTGTTCTGCTCATTTCAGGCAAGGACGATCCTGTGGGAGACTACGGCAAAGGTATATCTGTCGTATACGACAAACTGCGCAAAAACGGCGTGGACGTTACAATGAAGCTGTATGCCGGCTACAGACACGAGATCCTGAACGACTGGAGCTACAACGCCGTAGTCAAGGATATTGAGGCGTTTATCAATTAGAGTTATGCGCAGGCAGGTGCGATAGCGCTCGCTGCTGCTCGCTAACTGAAGACTGAATAATATAGGAAACGGCTGCGCCGTTTGATTTGTATTGCTGTATTGGGAAAACATATATTTCGGAAACAGCAATGTGGAGATGTTATTACCAAATCGGAACAGTCAAACAATAGAGTCCGCATTTATTCAAGCTGCATAGCGTTTTAAAATTTCCATAAAAAAACAGCACTGCGACACGCCAATGCCGTAAGTGCTGTTTTTTATATCAGTGTGAATATGCCGTTGCGAGTGCTTTTTCTATAAGATCCGTAACTTCTTCAAGGCACTCCATCAGCTCATTGTGTGAAGCGATGAGCTTGTGATCGCTGCCTGCGGTGTAAATATTCTCGGTAGTTGCATCTTCGAGGTCTTTTGCAAGCTTTGAGAGCTTATTGGCGCCGATCCTCTTTGCTGTGCTTTTAAGCGAATGAACGCAGTTGTGATACGTTTTTCTGTCTTTAAGCTCCAGCGATTTGAAATCGATAGACGATGCTGCCTGCTCTTTTATAAGCGGTGCATGGTCTGCAAGGTCGGAAAGCGACTCGAAGTAGAACGACATGTCGTCCATGCAGTAATACAGAGCCGTGTCGGTGTCAAAGCCGTATTCTTCGAGCATGGCGATAGCCTTTTTCTCGTTTTCTTCCGAATTGAAATCATCGTTTCGGATCTGCTCAGGCTCAGGCTCCGGGTCGGGCTGAGTCTGTATCTGCGGATGATGAGTGTCCGGAGCGTCGTCCTCTATCTCATGCAGCGAATACGTAGTGTCTTCGTTGATTATCTCTACCATTATCATTGCAAACTTCGGGTCGAACTGTGTGCCGCTTCCCTTTATAAGCTCGCTTCTTACAAACTCCTGATCCGCAACGGTGTGGTAGCTTCTGTGCGAAGCCATAGCGTCGTAGGCATCGGCAACTGCGATAATGCGTGCCTCTTCGGGGATAGCGTAGTCTTTGAGCCCCTCGGGGTAGCCCTTGCCGTCAAAGCGCTCGTGGTGGTACTTTGCGCCGAATTTGAGCATCGGCATCTCGGTGATGTTCTTGAGTATTTCGTAGCCGATGTTCGGGTGAGTTTTCATGATGTCGTACTCTTCGTCAGTAAGACCCGACGGCTTGTTGATGATAGAGCCGCCGATACCGATCTTGCCGATATCGTGCAGAAGACCCATCATGTAGATATCGTTGCAGCGCTGCTTGTCAAAGCCTGCCCTTACGGCGATCTCACGGGAGTAGTTTGCAACACGAACGGAGTGGCCTCGTGTGTATTTGTCCTTGGCGTCGATCGTCTCCGCAAGCGCTGTAACGACTTCGAGTGAAAGGCGCTCGTTTCGTTCGTGTTCTTTGATAACTTCTTCCGTTTTAAGGCGAACCTGGTCTTTCAGGTCTTTCTGAAGCCTGAAAAGCTTCATTGCGTTTCTTGCACGAAGCAAGAGAATGCTGGGTATAAACGGCTTTTCGATGTAATCCATTGCTCCGCATGCGAAGGCTTCCGTTTTCGTCTGTTCGTTGTCGTCGGAGGTGAGTATGATAACGGGAACATTGTTTCCCTCGTCAAGTTCCTGAAGCAGACGCATCGTTTTAAGCCCGTTTATGCCGTCCATGTGGATATCGAGCAGAATAAGATCGGGCTGATTGTTCTTTGCTATATATTTAAGCAGTTCCTCGCCGGAGTTAAAGCAAATTGTATCGTAACCGTTTTTTTCAAGTATTGTCCGAGCCGTTTTCCGGTTCAGAGCGTCATCGTCCGTTATAGCTATCAGATCAGCCATAAACTACCTCCGTTAATTAATGATTGCTAAAAACTTTGCAGGGTCAAGCGGCTTTTCGATACACCCGACCGCACCGAGCTTTTCAGCCCGAGCCGTTGTTTCATCGGTCATGGTGCCGGACATCATGCACACAGGGAGAGAGGCTGTTTCGGGCGCTGCTTTTATTATTTCAAGCAGCTCAAATCCCGACATTCCGGGCATCTCGCAGTCAATAAAGACAAAGTCGGGTCTGCTTTGCGAAAGTACAGACAAAGCCTGCTCGCCCGAGCTTGCCGCAGCGCTCTCATGACCGCCCTTTCTGAGGATAAATCCTGCCATCCTCAGCATCATGCTGTCGTCGTCAATTACCATTACGAGGCTCATTTTTGAGCACCTCCCCGATACCGTTCAGAACGGTCTTGTATTCATCCTTTACACTTTCGTGGTGTTCTTTGATATACTCGGCGTCGTCTCTCTTAGCGGCGAATTCAAGCTCCTTTGCATGTTCCGAAAGCACCATGGCGCCGATGGCCTTTGACGTGCTTTTCAGGCTGTGAGCAAGTATGCCGTAAGCTTTTATATCGCCGCGGTTGAAGGTTTTCTGCATTTCGATGAGCTTGTTCGATTCAAGATAGCCTGTGAGCGTATCTATATAGAATTCTCTTGAATCCATGCAGTAGCCGAGACCTGTCAGAACATCGATCTCAGGGCATAGCTCGTGGATCTTTTTAAGCTCATCGGCGGTGAAGCTGTCGGGATCATTGGGTTCTTCCTTCTTTTCGGGGACACGCAATTCGGTCTTCTTGAAGGAAACAAGATATTCGGGCAGGAATTTTTCGATCATCTTCTCAAACTTGCGGCTTTCGATCGGTTTTGTAAGATAATCGTTGAAGCCCTCGCCGATGTACATCTCACGGGCGCCGACTATCGCATTTGCAGTCAGTGCGACTACAGCTGTGGTGTCGGGGATAATGCCCTCGCTTTTAAGCTTTTTCATCGTCTCGATACCGTCGAGTATCGGCATCATGTGATCCATGAAGATGATGTTGTATTTTTTCGTTCTGCACAGCTCTATAGCTTCATGACCCGAACCTGCCGTGTCGGGGATAATGCCGTAAAGCTTTATCATGCTGACGGCTACCTTGATGTTCATCTCGTTGTCGTCAACGATGAGTACCTGAGCCTGAGGCGCATAGATATGCTTCGGATTTGTGTCGATATCCTCGGGCTTCATTATCCTGCTTGTGTAGTCGCCCATAGGTATGGGGGAGGCTATCCTCTGACGTATACGGAACGAGAAAACGGAGCCTGAGCCGTATTCGCTCGACACTTCAAGCTTGCTGTCCATCATGTCAAGCAGCTTTGTTACGATGGACATTCCGAGACCGGTGCCCTCGATGTTTCTGTTTCGCTTTTCTTCAAGACGCTTGAACGAATCGAAAAGCAGGTCGAGATCTTCTTCTTTTATACCTATACCCGTATCGGAAACTTCGACATAAAGCTCAACGGAATCATCGTGTGTGCTCTCTTTTTTGATTACGAGCGTAACGGAGCCTTCTTCGGTGTATTTTACAGCGTTCGTAAGCAGGTTCATTATTATCTGCTTTATTCTTACGTCGTCGCCCTTCATAGCGGCAGGGAGCGTTTCATCGACGTTTACGATGAATTTAAGTCCCTTTGCCTCTGCTCTCGGCATTACGGAAGCGACAAGGTCGTGTATCATAGAGGCGGTGTCGTAGTTTACGGGGATTATCTCCATCTTGCCGTCTTCGATCTTCGAGAAGTCGAGAATACTGTTGATGAGCGAAAGCAGCGTTCTGCCGGCACTCTGGATATTTACGGCGTATTCTCTAATCGTATTGTCGGCGCTTTCACGAAGTATCATTTCGTTCATGCCGATAACGGCGTTTATAGGCGTTCTGATCTCATGCGACATCTGCGCCAGGAACTTACTCTTTGCTTCGTCGGCTGCGATAGCTGCGTCTGCCGATCTGCGCAGGTTCCTGTTGGTTTTCTCCTGAAGCTCGATAAGCCCCGAAATGAGCTTGTAAACGAGTATCAGGCACACAAAGAGTATCGCAGTGGAGAGCAGGCTGTAAAGGAGAATATCCTTGTAGATCTCGTGGAAATCAAGAACAACATAAACAGAGAAATTCGATCTTTCATCCATCGCTGCCGAGGCTGCCTTGAATTTTCCGTCGTAGTCGGTGAAAAACGCAGGGCTGTCGGAAAACGGCGACGCTTTATGATACGGCAGCTCGAAAACAGAGTGGGAGCTGTTCGGATTCATCTGATACGTCACGAACGGGTGGTTTATTATCATGTTTTTGGAATCGACAAGAAAAGCGTATTCGCTGTCGGTGTAGCTTGAATCGAAAATATCTATCAGCTTGTCGAGATAGAAGTCAAGCGCAAAAACACCGAGGAAACGTCCTGTTCGTGTGTCGTAGATACGCTGCGAGAAGGTGATGCAGTAGTTGCCCGTTTTCTCGTCGAAATATACGGAAGATACGCTCCATCTCTCTTTTGAAGCCATCGTTTTTTTGTACCAGTCCTGCTCTTCAACATGATAGTTTTCGTTTGCTGTCCAGCCGGTGTTCATGGCGATCGGCTGTTCAAGCTTCGGATTTGTCACGTAGCAAGCCGAAATATCGGGGTAATGCTTTTTAAGCTTGTTGAGCATATTTACCGTTTTGCCGTAGTCCTTCGGCAGATCGGGGTCGTTTTCGATAACTGTTGAATATGTGTCAAGTATAGTTTTCTGCGTCTGTACCCATTCGCTCAGCTGAGTGCTGTATGTGTCGGTCTTTGAGTTTATAACGCTTCTGCCGTAGCTTGAAGCCGCAACGAGATTGATGTAGAAGCACAGGATAAGCACAGCTGCAAGCGCTAAGTAGATAACGATCCTGTAGTAACGTGTGTTTTCGGCGTTTACATGCTTCTCGGGCGTTTCGTCTTGCGAAAAAGCCGAGTTTTTCTCGCTTCTGATAATATCGGAGTATGCGATTATCTTTTTCAGCTGCTCGGCAAGGCTGTCGGAAGCCTCACGGATATCCTCGAATTCCTGCTCGTAGTTTGAGGAATGCTTGACATTCTCTTCACTTGAGCTGCTTTTGATCTTTGAAAGCGGATCGTTAAGCTCTTTGATGGAGTGGCGAAGGAACCTGTCACGGAATTCCAGATCTTCACGTATCTTTGCCGCCGTTTTGGCGCTGCGGTGGTACATGGAGATAACAACGATAAACAGCGCTGCCGTTATCAGGCACACAACGATTATCGGAATGATGGATTTGCTGAAATAAGACGGGTCGTGCTCGCTGATGATGAGCGTCCAGTCGTAACGTGACTTGATCGCAAAGTAGTTTACGCCACGCTGACGTGTATTTACAGGCACCTCATTTGATACAACGGACGAAAGTGCGGAGAGCACGGATGTGTACTCAGGGCATTCGCTTACAAGTGATTTTCCGATAAGCTCTTTGTCGCCCGAGCTTCTTACGATGCCGTCGTTAGTGATTATGATAACGTTGCAGCCGTTCGTTTTGTTAACATCGGCAATGGTGGTGCTTTCAGTGGGAAGGATATACTCTATGCCCACAACTGTCTCTTTGTCGCCGAGAGCAACTGCCGAGGTGAACCTGATCTCACCTTTGCTGCTTATGATAGGGAGCGTGGTGTAAACGCTGCCTGCCTGCTTTATGGCTTCCTTGTACCATGTGGTCTCTGTCATATCACCGTTCGGCGTATCGTTTGAGCCGAGATAAGGCGACGTCATGTCGGAGACATACATTTCCTCCGAGGCAAGGAACACACTTTTGCAGGTGTAGCCGTTCTGCTCGTTGAGAGCTTTCTTTTTGTCGTACATGTCTCTTTCGAGCATTCTTTCGTCGCCGAGATGCGGCTGCACCTCAACAGCAAGCTTCAACACAGAGCTTTGAGATGAGATTATCGTGGATTCAAGTTCGGTGCGTATGGTCTCAAGCTTGCTCAACCCGGCTTCGTTTGATTTTTTTGCCGTTGTTGTGATAATGAGCAGCGCCTCGGCAGTGATCGAAATGATCATCAGCAGGGCTATAAGAAAAACAAACAATCGTTGTTTTTTTTGTTTCATTTTTCGTCCTCCATGCAGATCTCAAGCGAAAAAATATTGATACACATATACACATTAATTATAGCTTTTTTTCGGGAAAATGACAAGAGCAAAAAGGGAAATATTCTGATTTCATAAGGTAATTTTATTGAAAAAATGATTCAACCTTTCCGAACGAAACTGTAACATTTGAATTAATAACATGTTTTCAATGTGAAAGAAGAGCTTATCTGAGTGTGGAGAGCGGAAAGTGAGATTAAGGAACAAACTCGCTGAGTTGGAACACATTGAGAATTGACAATGGACAATGGACAATTGCGGAGTCGCTTCGCTCCTGTTTTTTAAATTGCCGTATATAAACTTAAGGAAACACTGATTAAATCGAGTGCCTATATTGCGCCGTCAGATTTTTAGTCAGATTGCATGAAACGACCGCAGGAATACTGACGTATTTCAAGGGAGTTGAGTGCAATATGACAAAAAGATGCAAATTATCTTTCGACAGCAAGCAAACTTTGGCATTGAAAGAACTACTATAATCCAACTCGCCGAAGGCGAGTTCCGCAATTTTCCATTTTCAATTTTCAATTTTCAATTAAAAAAAGCCCGATACTCAAAAAAGTACCGGGTCGTTTGTGTGGTGTTGTTTTAAAAATCAAACTTTCATGGTAAGGCTTATCCTGCCTTTTTCGGGGTCTACGGAGAGGATCTTTACGTTTACGAGGTCGCCTATCTTTGCGATCTCGCTCGGGTGCTTTATGTAGCGGTCGCACATCTGCGATATGTGTACAAGTCCGTCCTGGTGAACGCCGATATCGACAAATACGCCGAAGTCTATTACGTTTCGCACCGTTCCCTTGAACTCCATTCCGCTCTGAAGATCCTTGATGTCGAGAACATCGCTGCGAAGTATGGGCGAGGGAAGCTCGTCTCTCGGGTCACGCCCCGGCTTTGCAAGCTCCTTTGCGATGTCTACAACGGTAGGTGCGCCGATGCCGAGCTTCGTTGTAACGGCGGACACCTTCTGTTTTTTGAGCCTTTCAAGTATATCGTGATATTTGCCGTTGTTTATCTCGTCCTTTGTGTAGCCGAGCAGTTCAAGCAGAGCTTTTGCCGCCTTGTAGCTTTCGGGGTGTATGCCTGTGTTGTCAAACGGCTCCTTGCTTTCAGAAACACGCAGGAAGCCTGCGCACTGCTCGAATGCCTTGGGGCCGAGCTTCGGGACCTTTTTAAGCTCCGCACGGGAGGTGAATGCGCCGTTTTCTTCTCTGTAAGCCGTGATGTTGCTGCAAACCGTTGAGGAAAGACCTGCAACTCTCGAAAGCAGAGCCGGCGACGCCGTGTTGAGATCGACGCCGACGGAGTTTACGCAGTCTTCCACTACGCCGTCAAGCGTTTCGCCGAGCCTTTTTTGCGGCATATCGTGCTGATACTGACCGACGCCTATAGACTTCGGGTCGATCTTTACAAGCTCCGCTAAAGGATCCTGCAAACGTCTTGCGATAGAAACGGCGCTTCTGAGTGTGAGATCGAGCGACGGCAGCTCGTTTGCGGCAAGCTTTGATGCGGAGTAGATAGATGCGCCTGCCTCGTTTACGACCATGTAATAGACCTTTCGCTTGCACTGCTTTATAGCTTCTGCCGCAAACATCTCAGTCTCTTTTGAAGCCGTTCCGTTGCCGATCGAGATTATATCAACATTATGTTTTTCTATCAGTTCAAGCAGCTTCTTTTTTGAAGCTTCAACTTTCTCTTTTGAGTGCGTGGGGTAGAGTACAGTGGTGTCGAGCACCTTGCCCGTTGCGTCTACAACAGCAGTTTTGCAGCCCGTTCTGTAGCCGGGGTCAAGACCGAGAACGACTTTTCCCTTAACGGGAGGCTGCATGAGCAGGTTTTTGAGGTTCAGCCCGAACAGCTTCAACGAGCTTTCGACAGCTTTTTCGGTAAGCTCGTTTCTTATCTCACGCTCGATGGAGGGGGAGATAAGGCGGTCGTAAGCGTCGTCGCAGGCTTCCTTTACGATGCGAGAGCTTTCGCTCTTGCCCTTAACGGTCTTTTTGTAGATGATGTCGAGAGCTGCTTCTTTGTCGCATGCTACCGTGCCTTTGAGGAAGCCCTCTTTTTCGCCTCTGTTTATTGCAAGAAGACGGTGCGCCGGTATTTTGGCGGCAGGCTCGCTGAACTCGTAGAACTGCTTGTAAACGGAGTCTGCCTCGGGGTCGGAAGCTTTAACTTCGATCGTGCCTGTCTTTGAAGTCGAGCTGCGAACACTTTTTCTGATCTCTGCGTCGTCTGAGAGCATTTCCGCTATGATATCCTTTGCTCCGGAAATAGCGCTCTCAACGCTTTCAACGCCCTTTTCTTCACTGATGTATTTCATGCCCTCTGCTTCGGGAGATATTCCCGGCTCCTGACCGAGCAGAAGCATAGCAAGCGGTTCAAGACCCTTTTCCTTTGCGGCGGAGGCTCTTGTTTTTCTCTTCGGTCTGAACGGGCGGTATATATCTTCAAGCTCGCTGAGTGTAGCGGCGTTGTCGATAGCGGTGTTTATCTCGTCCGTCATTTTCTCCTGCGCCGTGATAAGCTCACGTATCTCGCTGCGGCGCTTGTCGAGATTGCGGTAATATTCAAGCTTCTCGGCAAATTCTCTGATAAGCTGGTCGTCCATCGAGCCGTGCATCTCTTTGCGGTAGCGTGCGATAAACGGGATAGTGTTGCCCTCGTCGAGGAGAGTTATGATGTTTTTGGCGTAGTCCTCTCGAATGTTCATTTCAAGGGACAATACTTTTGAATGATCCATTACCGTACTCCTTGCTGTCTTTATGTTTTTCATACTCTGTTTCGCATTTAGTTAATTAATTATATCATAAGAAAACAAAAAAGTACAGCATTTTCTTAAACTTTTGTTTCATACTATTATTATACAATCAAAAACTTGTGAATAAATCAATACCTCTTTAATGTGAAATGTGGAAAGTGGAATGGCGAATGTCGGAGTCGCTCCCTTTTATAATGGACAATTGACAATTGATAATGGACAATTATTGAGTCGCTTCGCTCCCTTTTATAATGGACAATTGACAATTGATAATGGATAATTATTGAGTCGCTTCGCTCCTGTTTTATATTGGTGTATTCAAACTTGAAAATCATTTCTCGGCAGCGAACAAAGTTTAGTTTATCGAGAACTAATATAATCCAACTCGCCGCAGGCGAGTTCCGTAATTGTCAATTATCAATTGGGCACCTCTAAAAACCCTACCCTAAAACAGGAAAAAGTGATATAATGGATATAACAAGCAAAGGGAGAGGAAAAAAGATGC
>CACZYP010000009.1:0-75048 GCA_902785425.1 uncultured Ruminococcus sp.
CTTGAAATACGTCAGTATTCCTGCGGTCGTTTCATGCAATCTGACTAAAAATCTGACTGCGCAATATGGGCACTCGATTTAATCAGTGCTTCCTTAATTCCACTTTCCACATTTTTTAATCAATAATATCATCAATATACTCCCTGTACTCCTGCTCGTTGTCCTCAGGGGCGTTATCTGATCTGCCTGATGTATCGCCCTGACTTACGGTGTCGGAGTAGATCGGCGTGAAGTACGATGCACGGCGGTCTGTGTTGCAGAGAGAAACATCAAGATTTCCCTTGTCTGCCGCTGTAAGCGAATCGTTTATTATCGCCTTAGCCGTTCTGAGCTTGTAGCCCACATCCTCGGGCAGACCGAGGTGTATTGTGATGCGGTTGTCGTAATTAAGCTCAATATTCGCCGTATCGGAGATATCTATACCGTAAATATTTCCGACTTCATTCTCAACGATATTCTTGACTACCTCATCGAGTATCTGACGGGTCGAAGCCTTTTCAAAGGTGATATACTCGCCCGGCTGAGTGTGGTCGAGCTTTATGCCCTTCAGAAGAGGTATACCGTTTTTCTGAACATCGTTTATCTCAAGGATACGGCAGTTTGCGCTTACAACGGCAAAGCCGCCCGAAAACTGCACCTGATACGACGGTATGGCAGGCTCAAGCTTTATTATCTGCGTTCCGGGGATCCTGCGGATTATCTTTGCGTCTTCGATATACGGGTACGTTTCGACAAGCTTTTTCACTGCCGCCCTGCGCTTTGAGAGAAAGATATTCTCGCCGTAATCTATGCCGCTCGTTTCGATTATCTGCTCATCGGAGTAAGGCGTATCGCCGTCTACAGTTATCACCGTAGTTCTGAACATTACCGACATCGACATGACAACGCCGATCAGAACGAGCAGAACAAATACAGAAACGTAGCTTATCACTGTGCGCCTTTTCCGCTGCTCCGCCGTCATTGTGCTTGCCGGGCGTATATTTGCATGCAGATCTTCTTCCTGCTTTTCTTTTTCACGGTTTTCTCTTCGCTCACGCTTCATGCGCTGCTCGGGTGTTTCCGTTTCGTTTGCAAAGTCGCCGAAGTTGCGTGAGTAATAGTCGTCAACCTCTCCGTATTCGGGAGCGCCGCCGAAGTTTTCCAGATCGCCGAACACCGAGTCGTCGTCAATGTCGGCGCTGTATGATCCGGCACGTCTGCGGCGTTCTTCTCTTTCGAGTCGGCGCCGCTCAACTGCCGTAAGCTTTTTTTCTTTTCCGCTTTTTTTAGCTTTATTATTATCCGCCATTGTTTCACATCACTTTATCTGTGGTCGTCATACTCTTTGGATATCTGCGCCGAGACTCTGAAGCTGCGCCTCAAAGCAGTCGTAACCCCGGTCGAGGTATTTTACGCCGCCGAGAGTCGTTTTTCCCTCTGCGCCGAGCGCTGCCGTTATCAAAGCCGCCGCCCCACGCAGATCAAGCGCATTCACTTCCGCTCCGTGAAGCGACTCTACGCCCTGCAAAACCGCCACCTTGCCCTCGACCTTGATGTTTGCGCCCATTCTGAGCAGTCCGCTCACATGAAGATAACGGTTCTCAAAAATATTCTCTACAAAAAGAGTAGTTCCCCTGCTTCTTGCCGCCATGCCCATGATGGGCGCCTGTGCGTCTGTGGGGAAACCGGGGTAAGGCATCGTGCGTATTATTTTCGGAGCGCATGATCTGAGCGGACTGTCAAGCATTATGCAGCCGCCCCTGATAAGAACATCGCTTCCGCACTCTTCAAACACGGAAAGCACCGCACCGAGATGCGAGGGTATCACATTTTTAAGCATGATACTGCCGCCCGTTGAAGCAGCGCATGACATCAGCGTTGCCGCAGCGATCCTGTCGGGTATCACTGTGTGCTGTGCGCCGTGAAGCTTCTGCACGCCCTCGATAACTATAGTCCCCTCGCCTGCGCCGCCGATAACAGCACCGCAGCTGTTGAGGTAATCGGCAAGATCACATATCTCCGGCTCTCTTGCGGCATTCGTTATGACGGTGATACCCTCCGCAAGTGCGGCGCAGATCATAACATTTTCGGTAGCCCCTACGCTCGGAAACGAAAGCGACACTCTGCCGCCGTGCAGCCCTTCGGGAGCCGTGCAGCGAAAAATACCGTGCTCGTCTTTTATACTCACTCCGAGCGCTTCGAGAGCTTTCAGGTGAATGTCTATCGGGCGAGGGCCTATCTCGCAGCCGCCGGGAAATCCGAGGCTTGCGCTGCCCGTTCTTGCAAGCAGCGCCCCGAGAAAGATTATCGAGCTTCTCAGTTCTCTCATCAGGCTGTCGGGAATATGAGTTGCATTTAATCCCGAAGAGTCGCACACAAGCGTACCGCCGGAAAGCTCCGCCTTGCAGCCGAGAAAACGCAGAATATTTATCGTCGCCCGAACGTCCGAAAGATCGGGACAATTATGTATCACGCTCGTATCGGAGCAAAGGATAGATGCGGCAAGTATCGGCAAAACACTGTTTTTTGCGCCCTGAACCTCCGCCTCGCCCCGAAGCCGCTTTTTTCCGTTTATTATAAGCCGTGACAAACCAAGCCCTCCTCAGAGTATACTGTAATTACAGTATATGCGGAAAAAAGGCGGTTCGACACTGTTTTTATTCTTTTATTTTTTACTGTTATTGTACACATCCATAACGATCTGATAGATGCGCTCGTTTGCATCTATGATCGCCATTTTGCGTGCATTTGCGGAATACTCTGCCAGACGCTTCGGGTCGCTTACGATCTTGTCTATCTTTTCTGTAAGCAGCTCGCCCGTAAGCTCCGATTCCTCTATCATCTCGCCTGCCTGCTTGTTAACAAGCGCCATAGCGTTGTGGTACTGATGATTCTCTGCAACGTTCGGCGAGGGGATAAACACGGCAGGCTTGCCCTGCGCCTGTATCTCGCTTATCGTGATAGCGCCTGCACGGCATACGACAACATCGGCAGCCGCAAGGCAGGTCGGCATGTTGTCGATATACTCTCTGATATCGAGATTATCGCACTGCGTGATATCGGTACCCTTTTCTTTTACAAGATCCGGGAACCAGTGACCGTACTGCCCGTAAGCGTGGATATGCTGATAACGCTTATCCTTGCCGCTTCTTGCAATAATATCTGCGCACGCCTCGTTTACACGCTGAGCGCCGAGGCTTCCGCCGAACGAAAGCACAACGGGGCGCTCGTCAAGACCAAGCTCCCGTCTTGCAGTTTCCTTGTCCGCTGTGATGATCTCGGTGCGGACGGGATTTCCGGTAACGTGGAACTTGCAGCCCTCTTTCATGTACTTCTGAGCGTCGGCAATAGCAAGCATTACTGCGTCAGCCTTTTGGGAAAGCATCTTATTCGCAACGCCCGGAAAAGCGTTCTGCTCGTGAATGAGTATCGGGATCCCACGTTCGTTTGCTGCTTTAAGTACGGGACCGCTGACGTAGCCGCCCGTTCCGATACACAGATCGGGCTTGAAATCGTCAATTATCTTTTTGCAGACAGAAACCGCCGTAACTGCCTGCGAAACTGTTTTGAAATTATGCGCTATCGCTTTAGGCTTGAAGCTTCTTGCAAAACCGCTTACGTGGATACCCTTGAACTCAAAGCCTGCTTTGGGAACAAGGCGCTCCTCCATACCGCCCTTGTTGCCGACATAAAGTATCTCGGCGTCGGGCTGCTGCTGTTTCAGATAGCCTGCAATGGCGAGAGCGGGATTGATGTGTCCTGCCGTTCCGCCGCCTGCGAAAATTACTCTCATATTCTCATTTCCCTACTTAAATTAATGATTGTTCAATAATACTTATATATATCAGTCTGTCGATAAATTCTTTTCGTCGCCGTGTTACGGCGAGAAAACCTGATGTTTCCGGAAGCTTAGGGGCATTTTCTGCCAAAATGCCCCTCTTTCCAAAACAGTCCACCGGACTGTTTTGGAAATTCACCCCTTAAAGGGCGTGAGTCTGCCTCCGGCGGGCAAGGGCGCTGCCCTTGCAACCCGCCCGCTTTTTGAAAAAAGCGGGGCAAAAACTTTACGCTATGATAATTTTCTATTTCTTTTCAATAGATGCGCTTCTCGAAATATTCATAACGATGCCCATCTGTCCGAGGAGCATCAGAAGCGACGAACCGCCGTAGCTGAAAAACGGGAGCGAAATACCCGTGTTCGGCAGCCAGTCGGTGATTACAAGGATATTGAGCACTACCTGTAATCCTATCTGTGCCATCAGACCTACTCCGAGCAGCGTTCCGAATTTGTCCTTTGCTTTCAGGCATATCCTTATGCCACGCCAAACAAGAACAGCGAAAACAATAAGTATTACGGCTGCGCCGATAAAACCAAGCTCTTCGCATACTATTGCAAAAACGAAGTCGTTCTGCGGTTCCGGGAGGTACATGTATTTCTGTCTCGACTGACCAAGCCCCAGACCCCACAATCCGCCCGAGCCGATAGCGTAAAGCGAATTTCTCGTCTGCCATGTGGTGTTCCACATTTCGACAGTGGTGTATTCAAGCGCCTGACCCCAACCGTCAAGACGTGACATAGCGTAAGTGAGTTTTCCCGTTACAGCCATTATCGAAACGATACCGCCGCCGCCTGCTGCGGCAATGGCAAAGTAGCGAAGCGGAACGCCCGCAAGACCGAGCATTATCGCAATGATAAGTCCGCAGATAACGATACCGGAATAGTGCGGCTCAAGATAAAGCAGAAAGCTTGTAATTACAAGCAGCACAATACCGGGCGCTACGCCGAACTTGAACGACTTCATCTTGTCGTAGTAAAGCGAACTCCAATGCGCCAGAAACAGGATCAGCGCAAATTTGCATATCTCTGATACCTGTATCGAGATCGGGCCTATATTGAGCCATCTTCGTGGGTCAGTTGATTTAAGGTTCGCAAGAACTACAACGATCATCAGAAACCATGCAACACCAAGCGCCGGTACTGCAAGCTTGTGATAATAATGGTAATCTACAAACGACAGCGCAAACATAACCGCCACACCGACAACAGCAAACAAAAGCTGCCTTTTTATGTAGTAGTAGCTGCTGTCCTTGCTGAAATATGCAACGGGAAAGCTTGCCGAAAACATCATGACAAGCCCGATTATCAGAACGCCTATAACAAGCAGAACGAACACCGTGTCAAGTCCGTTGCCCATCGAAAGTAAGCTGTACTTTTTTCTGCGCCTTACTTTCAGCTTTTCGGGCGAAAGCACCTGCCCTGCTTCGGCGCTCGTGTTGAGCAAAAACTCCTTGAGCGCAGTCGGCACAGATCTTATTTTATCGGAAAGCTTTTCAAACAAATGTAAGTCTCCTTTCAAAAAGACCTCATAGTAATAAGAAACGCTCACTGCGTTCGCTTAGCTGACAGTTGGTTAGTATCGTATATCACAAACAGAATCGAAACGACTCCGTCGCTATTCACTATCCACTAACCACTACCCACTAAATGTCAACAACTTAAGAAATTTTGCCTGATATAACCCCTCAGACGGCTGCGCCGCCAGCTCCCCTTTCAGGGGAGCCAGCCAACTTTTAATAAACCAAAAGCCTCTCCTGAAAGGGGAGGTGGCACGCCGTAGGCGTGACGGAGGGGTTAATACATAAAATGACCAATACTATTTACTTTGTTTTATTTCTTTAGTTGTTGACATTGACTACCCACTACAACCCTCTTACAGCGTTACAACGCCGAAAAGGTAAAGAAGCAGTGCGCCTACGCCGAACAGGAACGTCACTGCGCTGAATACGATAACTATCTTGACCTCGTTCCAGCCGCTCATCTCAAAGTGATGGTGGATAGGCGTCATCTTGAATATGCGCTTGCCGTGAGTGAGCTTGAAGTAAGATACCTGCATCATAACGGAGAACATCTCCGCAAGATATATGATCCCGAGCGGGATCAGAAGTATCGGCACATCAAGCGCAAATGCAGCCGCACATACGGCGCCGCCGAGGAAGAGCGAGCCTGTATCGCCCATGAATACCTTTGCGGGATTGAAGTTCCAGATAAGGAAACCGAGGCAGCCGCCTGCCATTGCCGCACAGTAGATGTTCATGCCCTCAAAGCCCGAAACGCCTGCCATTACCATCATGAACGCCATAACGAACATAGTAACGGAACCGTTAAGACCGTCGATGCCATCGGTAAGATTGACAGCGTTTACCATGCCGACAATAACTACTGCGGCAAGGATATAATAGAAAATGCCGAGATTGATATATCCGTAGAACGGGATAAGAGTCTTTGTGTCTTCGCCGAAAATGTGCATTACTATAAGATAGAGAAATGCCGTGGCGAACTGTAAGATAAGCTTCTGAACTGCGGTAAGACCGAGATTGCGCTTTTTCTTGATGGAGATATAATCATCTATAAATCCTATAGCGCCGTAAACCGCCGCCATAAGAAAACCGCCTGCCACCTGAGCCGCTTTGAGCTTTACAAGCGTAAAATCCTCGGTTGCCATGATGTAACAGATAGATGTTACAGCTATCGCCGCACACGAGCCTGCAATAAACATCAGGCCGCCCATTGTCGGCGTATTCTGTTTGCTTTTATGCCACGAAGGGCCTATCTCCTTTATCGTCTGACCGCACTTTACCTTTACAAGGTACGGGATAAGCTTGCTGCCTATCAATGACGAAACTATAAACGAGATGAGCGCCGCTTCAAACGACCATATTCCGGTATTCATTCGTATCCCTCTTTTTCTTTTCCTTTATTTTCATTTTTCAGGCACGAATGCCATCTCCGCACTTTGTTTTTACAGTGCGAAGACAGCATCGATCTTTTTTACATTACCGTATCATCAACATCATCATTACCGAAGTAAACCGTGATGACCGTACCGGGTGCTACCTGCATTCCCGAATCTATGCTCTGAGAGTAAGAGTAAACGGTATCCTGATCTACAGAACCGGAGTAGCTTATATTGACATTGTACTCCTGCGAGATCTCGTTGACCTCGGAAACGGTGTAACCGATGAGGTCTGGCACCGTAACAGTTTCCTTCGTGCTGTCGGTCGTGGTGTAGAGCACGATCCTGCCGCCTCTCGGTATCTGCGAGCCCGGCTCCGGTATCTGTGCAACGACTGCGTCGCCGTCGCCCATAATGAACGGCTCGAAACCATCGCCCTTTACGGCGTTCCTTGCCGACTCAACGTCAAGCGAAATGTAGCTGTTTGCCGTTGTGCTTACGTGCTTCATTTCCTCGTCTGTGTACTGCGCTTCTATACCAAGATACGGACATATCTCCGACATGATGTTCGCAAACACGGGAGCCGCTACCTGCGAGCCGTAGTAAGCGTCGCCTGTAGGAGTATCAAAATATACAAGCAAAGCGATCTGAGGATCGTCAGCAGGAGCAAATCCGCAGTACGATGCAATGTAGTCCATCGTGTTCTTTTTTCGGCTCTGACCGATCTTCTCCGAAGTACCCGTCTTGCCGGCGATCCTGTAGCCTGCAACGTAACCGTTTTTCGCAGTACCCTCGGCAGCATTCTTTTCAAGTATAGCCGCCATCTTATCGGCCGTATCCTGCGAGATTATCTGACGCTTTACGGTAGTTTCCGTCGTTTCCACAACGTTGCCGTCAGCGTCAACTATTTGTTTTACAAGATAAGGCTTTACGAGCTTTCCTCCGTTAGCAACAGCAGAAACGGCAGTTACCATCTCGATAGGCGTAACGGTAATACCCTGACCGAAAGATCCGATCGCCAGGTCGGTAGGCCACATCGAGCCTTCGGGTTCGCCGTCGTGGTGGAAGAAAAGTCCCGTCCCCTCGCCGGGAAGATCAATACCCGTCTGCGAGTTGAAACCGAACGACTGGAAGTATTCCCAGTAATTATCGTAGCCGAGCGCATTACCCATCTGCATAAAAGCAGGGTTGCACGAATTGCAGAGCGCTTCGGCAAAGGTCTGCTGACCGTGACCGTCGTGATTGTGACAGTTGATAGGCTCAACACCCTCATAAGGAACGTAAGAGCCTGTGCAGAAAAACGTTGTCGAGAGCTTTGATGTCCCCTCTTCAAGCGAAGCTGCAGCCGTGATGATCTTGAAAACGGAACCGGGATAGTAGCTGTCGCTTATCGCTTTGTTTCGCCACTGCTTTGCAAGCAGCTCGCTTTCTGCTTCCTCACGCTTCGATGTAGCCATCTTTTCAAGCGACTTCTTCGCCGACTCGTCGCTTATCTCGTAAGGATCGTTAAGGTCGAAGCTGTTTTCGGTAGCCATTCCGTATATCTGCCCCGTCTTTACATCCATACAGATAGCAACGGCACCGTCGGCAACGTTATAATCAATAATGCCCTGTTTGAGGTGCTTTTCAAGGAAATGCTGTATCGTCTCGTCGATAGTAAGAACGAGAGAGTTACCGTCTCTTGCTTCCTGCTTCTGCTCGTATTCAAACGGCATAGCGGCACCCCAGCCATCGTTTTCACTTACAACTCTTCCCGGTATGCCGGTCAGGTACGAATCGTATTCATATTCAAGTCCCGAAAGCCCCTGACCGTCGGCGCCGGTAAAGCCGATAACGGAAGCTGCGAAATCGTTGTAAGGATAGTACCGCTTGAAATCCTCTTCAAGCACGATAACGCTGCCGAGCTTTGGGTTATTTTTTGATATTCTTTCTATTAGTTCAAGAATCTTGTTCCGCTCGTCGCTCTCTACCTGACGCTTGACTGTCTGATAGTACGAGTCGCTCTTTTTTGCAAGCTCCATGATATCGTCGGCGTTCATTCCGAGGATATTCGCAAGCCCTTCCGAGACCTGACGGCGGTCGCTGTCGTTTTCAAAATAGATCGGCGCAAGCACGACCTTCCAGACATTTGCCGAGCTTGCAAGCGTGTTGCCGTTCCGGTCGTAAATAGAGCCACGCTTCGCTGTAACTACCGTGTCGCTCATCTGCTGAGCAACCGCTAAGTCGGAAAGCTCCCGCCCCTGTATTATCTGCAAATAAAAAAGCCTGCTGAGAACAGAACCGAAGCCGCAGACAAGTATAAGAACAAGAAGTATAACCGAACGTTTTCTGATGCTTGATAAAACGTTATCGCCCATAAAAACACCTTTCGTTCAAGCACTTTTTCAATTGACAGTTGACAATTGATAATTGACAATTTCGGAAGCGGCGATGCCGCTTGATCCAAAGTTAAGATCAATAAATACAAAACCAACTCGGCGAAGCCGAGTTCATCAATTGTCCATTGTCCATTGTCAATTATCAATTAATAAAACTGGGTGGAACAGCATTTCTCCGCCCCACCCTCATCTTTTCGGATGCTATAATAATGTATACGCCAAACGGCGAAATTATGCACAATACAGATCAATAATCGCTGTCGCTGCTCCAGACTTCCCTGAACGCTGCGGCAAGCTTCTCAAAAACGCCTGCTTCGCTGTCGGCTGCAACAACCGCTTTGTCGCCTTCGGAAAAGCTTATGAACTCCTTCTGGCTGTTGTCGGTCTTCTGCATACCAAGCGTGTTTTTTGCATACTCTTCGATAACGGCAGGACCGAGCTTGTTCTCGACCGACATCTGCACCTGAGTGTATGTACTTGAAAGCTCTCCAAGCGTACTCTGGGCGCTCGTTATCTGATGATTAAGCTCCGTAAGCTGCGCCTGACCGTGAATGATCGTCGCTACGCTTATGATGGCAACAACGGAAACAGCCGCTGCCGCTGCCGCTTCAAGCGGATTGATATTCGCAAATCTTCTCAGCCTGCGCTCTTTATTTATATCGTAAAGTTTATTTTCATGTGATCTGGCGTGCTCGTGCTGCAGCTCTTCCGATTCCTCAAACAGCGAAAGGTCATAGGCCGAGTTGTCGTCGTAGTAAGCCATCACAATCACCTCATTTTCGATACGAAGCCATATTCTCCGTATACACAAGTCTTAACTTTTCATATACATAAGATAAGACAAACCCCATGCATATATTATACTACAAAAACGTAACTTTTCCAAACGTTTTTTTATCACAACTTAAATGAAATACACGTTTGATTTTATAGCACATTGTACAATATTGGTTACAACAACGGTTTATGTACGGTATTGCCTCTGTTTTCCTTCCGGCACATTGGCTGCGCCTCGTGCCTGCTCTTTCTGCAGCGCCGGTTACTTCAGGTGCTTCGCACGCTTTGCCTCCGGCGGCCAAGGGCGCCGAGTCTCGGCTGCCGCAAGCCTTTTGAAAAAGGCTTGGCGAAAACTTTTGGCTGTGCACTTTTCAACTATTATCGTTAGGGAAGCACTGATTAAATCGAGTGCCCATATTGCGCCGTCAGATTTGCGGACAGTGTCCGCAGACGGATATGTGTTACACACTTTGATTTATGATAGCTTGCTCCATTTCAAGGGAGTTGAGTGCAATATGACAAAAAGATGCAAGCAAGATGGGTGCTCAGCCCGTAGGGCGTGATTTATTCAGTGGTCCCTTAGCTTTTTGCACACTCTGAGCTTTGCGCTTCTTGCTCTGTTGTTCTCGGCAAGCTCTTCATCGGAGGGCACTATCGGCTTGCGGTTTACAAGCTCTGCCTTCGGCTTGTTGCCGCATACGCAAACGGGGAAATCCGGCGGACATGTGCAGCCCTTGCACCAATCTGCCATAGCACGCTTTACCATTCTGTCCTCAAGCGAGTGGAACGTTATAACGGAAAGGCGTCCGTTTTCGTTCAGAATATCAAAGCTGTTCTTTAGTCCGTCTTCAAGAACGTCAAGCTCTCTGTTCACGGCTATTCGTATAGCCTGAAAAGATTTGCGTGCAGGGTGCGCTTTCTGACGAGCCTTCGTCGGGTACGCTTCCTTGATGAGGTCGGCAAGCTCAAAAGTCGTTTCGATCGGCTTTTCCTCACGGGCCTTTACAATGCTGCGAACGATGTTCCTTGCGAACTTTTCCTCTCCGTAAACGGAAAGTATCCTGATAAGCTCGCCCGGTTCGCTGTAATTCACGATATCGTATGCGCTCGTTCCGTCCCGGCTCATACGCATATCGAGCGGAGCGTCGTAATGGTAAGAAAAACCTCGCCCGGGCTCATCAAGCTGGTGCGAGGACACTCCGAGATCGAGCAGAACTCCGTCTGCCTTAAAAACACCGAGGTTCATCAAAACCCCTTTTATATTGCAAAAATTTGACCGTACTATCGTCACGTTGTCAAACTGCGAAAGTCTTTTTGTTGCGGCAGCTATAGCGTCGGGGTCCTGGTCGATACATATGAGCCGACCGGTCCCGCCGAGGCGTGAGGCTATCTCAAACGAGTGGCCTCCTCCGCCTGCCGTACCGTCCACGTAGACGCCGCCCTGCTTTATATCAAGGCCGTCTACCGCTTCTTTGAGCAGCACCGATTTGTGTGAGAATTCGCCGCTGCCCGTGATTGTTCTGTCTGTATCCATGATATCACCATATATAAAGAAAAAACGTCAGCAATGAGCTATTGGTCTTTGCGTTAATACAGGCTTAACATCTGTCCTATTAACCCCAAAGAATAATTAAAACCCACAAAACAAAAAACAGGAAACAAAAACCAATAGCTTACAGCCAACGCTAAAAACTAAGTAAAAATTGTCAGATCATCACGTCGGACATAGTTTTCAGGATATCCTCCTGCGAGAGCGCATTGCAGACCTGCTCGTATTTTTCGGAAGACCAGATCTCCGCACGCTTACCGACGCCCAGGAAAAGCGTATCCTTTTCAAGAGCCGCATACTCCCTGAGATTTTTCGGGATAAGTATTCTTCCCATGCTGTCCGTTTCGACAAGTGATGAATTCGAGATAAAATGCCTCTGCACCGCCGCAGCCTGAGCTATAGGCAAAGCACAGAGCTTTTCAAGGAACGTCTGCCACTCCTGCTCGGGATAAACGAACAGGCAGCCGTCAACGCCCTTGGTGAGGTAAAAGGAATCGCCAAGCCGGTCACGCAGCTTTGACGGAACCGTAAGGCGGCCCTTAGCGTCGATATTATGCCGATATGAGCCTGTCATAAAGCTGTTCATCATAACCCTCATGCGCCCGAAGCTGACACAATCAAGCTTTGAGCTGACACTTTTCGCCACCTTTCCCCACATTATCTACAATTATATACTATTCCGAGGTAAAAAGCAAGTATAATTTTTGTAACAAAAACAACAAAGGGCACGCAGACCGATCGTCTGCGCACCCTTCTCAATTTGAAAATTGAAAATGAAAAATGGAAAATTATGGAACTCGGCTTCGCCGAGTTGGATCATATTAGTTTCAAAAGCTAATCTCTGTTCGTTGCCGGGAAAAAGATGTTATGTCTTAATGAACTAATACAGAACCATGCAGCGCAGCCGCTTCCGCAATTTTCCATTTTCAACTATCCATTTTCAATCAGTCTGCACTAAACTCCACCGTACCTGCGTCGGCTTTAGAGATGGCTCTGGACGACAGGAGGACTTTCAGAGTCGCATAATCAGCGATACCTGTTATGCTCATCTGATTTACAGCCTGGAACGAGCTTATAGCTTCTTCCGTCTCTTCGGTGAATGTTTCGTCAGCCTCGCCCTGCATATATCCGAGGCCGATAAGGCGCTCTTCGATGTAGCGGATAGGCTCGTATGTCTCGCCTACAGTGTAGTAGATCTCGATCTGCGGCTCAAACGGAGCGTGATACTCTTCCTTCTTCTCTGCTACCTCAACAGGCCACTCCTGTGTCTGAGTGTAGTCATTGTGAGACTTGGCAGCCATAAAGTCTGCCGTTCTGATACATGTAGCGCCCTGCAGTTCAAGATACTTTCTCGGCAGCTCGTACGCCGTGCCCTTTGTGAGAGCCTTGAGCGATTTCAGATCCTTGTGGGAAGAGAGCTTATCGTAAACGCCCGTATCGCAGAAAATAACGTCGGGGTTGCCCTTTAAAAGCGTATCTATACCGATAACGCCGTCATCATCTGCGGCGGCAATATTTGTAAGCGCCGTATAGTTAAAGAGCTGATCGGCAAAATCTTCGCCGTAAGCAACAACACATTCATCGGCTGTAAGATCGTAGATGTAGCAAACGGTAGTGATAACGCTGCCTCTTGATGCGTTGTTCTTTATCGAATCGAGAGCGTTCCTGAGTTCATCGAACACGCTCATAGCGTTCATCTTGCCGGTATAGCTGCCTGCCATTGCAGCAGCAACGTTATTGTAAAGCTTTCCGAGAGATTCGGTGTCCGTTGCAGGCTTCATAATAAGCACATTCACGCCGTCCTTTGCAAGCTTTTCGGAAGTCTCTTCATCGAGAGTCTTGTCTGCAAGCACAAGATCGACATCAAGGTTTTCAAGCTCGCTCACATCGGGACAGTCGGGTGTTCCCACGGAATCGATTATCGCAAGCGCCTCCTGAGTACATTCGTCGCTTCGGGCAGCTATCTTGCCCTCGTATCCGCAGGCAAGCACAACGTCCGCTAAATTTTCGCTCAGCACGGCGATATTCTTCGGCGCCTGAGTAATAACGGTATTGCCTATCGTAACGGGATAATCGAACTGCTCCTCATCGTTTTTCACTATCATATTGCAGGAAGTTGCCGTAAGCAGCAAGCCTGCCGACAAAACTACAGCCGCTAATCTTCTCATACATTATACTCCTTTTTTCGTTAAGGGTTTTCCATATCATTTTACAATGACAAAAAGACTATGTCAAATATGTTTGGTGAAAATTTATAGATTGTTAACAAAGAGCTTCGTCAACACATTTTGTAATGTACTCCCTGAGTTCGTCAACGCCCTCGCCTGTTTCGGCGGAAAACTCGAATTTCGGAACATCTTCGTAGCCTTCAAGCTCTTTTACAAGCTCTTCACGCCTTTTCAGAAGCTGCATTTTTTTGAGCTTGTCTTTCTTCGTTGCAACGATGATAAACGGCATGCCGATAGAATGAAGATACTCTATCATGTTCATATCGTCCTTTGACGGCGCATGACGGATATCAATGATCTGAACAACGAGTGCGAATTTTCTGTCCTGGCTGAAATAGCCCTCCATAAGCTTTGCCCAGCGTTCCTTTTCGGAGTGCGACACTTTGGCGTAGCCGTAGCCGGGAAGATCTACGAGATGGAAATTATCCACCCGAAAGAAATTTATAGTAGCGGTCTTGCCCGGCGTTGCACTGACACGGGCAAGCGCTTTTCTGTTTACAAGCTTATTGATAAGCGAAGACTTACCGACATTGCTTCGACCCGAAAAAATGACCTCGGGCAGCACAGACGGTTTTATCTGCCCCGCAGACCCGTAAGCATATTCAAACGCCGCATTGTTGTAATTCATATCGTACCCCCCTCTTTATAAATGGAAAGTTGAAAATGGAAAATGGAAAATTGCGGTCAGGCTCGCTGCGCTCGCCTTTTTTATAATTGACAATTGACAATGGATAATGGACAATTGCGGAACTCGTCTTCGACGAGTTGGATTTGTATTGATCCTCAAAAGCTTTACTTTACTCGCTGCCGAGAGATAAGTATTAAGCTTGAATAAAGTAATATAAACCAAGCACGCAGTGCTTCCGCAATTTTCAATTTTCCATTTTCAATTTTCAATTTGACAAGGGAGCGAGCAGAAGAAAACTATCGATCATGCGCCGTCGCCTGTTTTCGCAGGCTTTTCGGCTGCTTTTCGCTTTTTGACTGTCGGCTTCTTTTCCGTTTTTTCCTCGGGCTTTTTCTCGTATGTCGAATCGAGCGTGAATGCTATCTCCAGCACCTCGTCGATCGTTTCAACGGGGATTATATTGAGCTTATCCTTAACGGTCTGATCGACTTCAAAGATATCGCTCTCGTTCTTTTTCGGGATAACGACTGTCTTTACGCCTGCTTTATATGCGCCCATAGCCTTTTCTTTCAGGCCGCCTATGGGCAGTACTCTGCCCCGGAGCGATATCTCGCCCGTCATTGCGACGAATCTGTTTACAGGCTTATTCGTAAGCGCCGAAACAAGCGCCGTCGTCATCGTGATCCCTGCGGAGGGGCCGTCCTTCGGAACAGCGCCTTCAAGCGCATGGATATGCATATCGTAATTCTTGTAGAAATCCTTCTCAATACCGAGCTTTTCAGATCTTGCACGGACACATGTAACTGCGATCTTCGCCGATTCCTTCATAACGTCGCCGAGCGAGCCTGTTATCTGTATCTTTCCGCTTCCGGGAACAACAGCGGCTTCTATCGGCAGAGTTACACCGCCTACAGAAGTCCAGGCAAGACCATTTACAAGACCTACGGTGTTCTTTTCGGGCAGATCGTCGTCCTTGAACTTTCTGGGGCCGAGGTACTCTTCTACCGTCTTTGCGTCTATCTTATAGACCTCTTGCTCTTCGCCGGAAGCTATCTTTTTAGCGACCTTGCGGAGTATAGAAGAGATCGTTCTTTCAAGGTTACGCACGCCTGCTTCGCTCGTGTAGCCGTCTATCATAGCATAGATCGCAGACGATGCTATCTTGCACTGAGAAGCAGATATCCCGCAGTTTTTAAGCTGCTTCGGGATAAGGTGCTTCTTTGCTATATGGAACTTCTCCTCACGGTTGTACGAACCGATCTCGATCACTTCCATTCTGTCCTTGAGCGGACCGGGGATAGCGCTCCCGTCGTTTGCTGTCGTTATGAACATTACCTTGCTGAGATCGAACGGAAGGTCGATGAAGTGATCTCTGAACGTATTGTTCTGCTCGGGGTCGAGAACTTCAAGCAGTGCGCTTGTCGGGTCGCCCTTATAGTCTGCGGCAAGCTTATCTACCTCATCAAGAATGATGAGAGGATTGTTCGTTCCTGCCGATTTCACAGCGGAGATAATGCGGCCGGGCATGGAAGCTATGTAAGTTCTTCTGTGGCCTCTGATCTCAGCCTCGTCACGAACGCCGCCGAGTGCTATACGCTCTACTTTTCTGCCTATAGCCGAGCCTATCGACTGTGCGATTGACGTTTTACCTACTCCGGGAGGGCCTACAAGGCAGAGTATCTGACCCTTGACGTCGGGCGAAAGCTTTCTGACGGCAAGGTATTCCACTATGCGCTCCTTGACCTTTTCAAGGCCGTAGTGGTTCTTTTCGAGAGCCTTTTCCACTGCCTTGATGTCGATCTTATCCTTTGAAGACTTGCTCCAGGGAAGCTCCAGGCATGTTTCGAGATATGTTCTGAGCGTAAATGCTTCCTGCGATGCGTCGGGCAGCTTTTTGAGTCGTCCGCACTCTTTGAGAAGTGTATCCTTTACCTCTTTTGAAGCGGAAAGCTTCTCTATCTTGCGGCGGAACTCCTCCGCTTCTTCCTCAACGTCCTCTTCGCCAAGCTCTTCACGTATCGCTCTGATCTGCTCATGAAGGAAGTATTCCTTCTGTCCCTCGTCCATATGCTCGTTTGCACGCTCGATTATCCTGCGCTGCAGGTCGAGTATCTCGATATCGCTCGTGAGCATGTCGATGAGCATTTCAAGGCGCATATCTATCTCGAACTCTTCAAGAAGAGCCTGCTTTGCCTCAAAGTCGATTATGGAGTTGGAAGCGATGAAATCGGTAAGCTTTTCGGCGGAATGCTCGATCTTTACTCTTGCTTCGATGTCGCCGGGAAGCTTCGGCGTAAGGCTTGCGTAGTCGGCGAATATCTCCTTAACGGCACGCATTTTTGCAACCGTTTCGATCGTCGTATCGGCGTCTTTAAGATCGTATCGAACGACCTCGGCCTCGATAAAATTCTTGTCTGTTTTCATCTCAAAAGCGGCAGCTCTTGCAAGGCCTTCAAGAACAACTTTAAGAGAATTGTCTGCCTGCTTGATAGTCTGGATAACACGGGCAAGCGTACCGATCCCGAAGATCTGCTCGGGTGTGGGTCTGCCTGCAAGCGGATCCTTCTGAGCGGAAACGAAGATGAGTCTGCCCGAGGTCATTGCTTTGTTAACTGCGGAAACACAAACGCTTCTGCCAAGCTCCAGGTGTATCACAGAGTGAGGAAAAGCCACCAGACCTCTCAGCGGCAGCACCGGTATACGGCCGACATTTTCCGCAGCGTAGCCCGGTATTTCCTGCATTTTCTTTATTTTCATAAGTCTTTTGCCCCCTCTATGTGGGATATTTACGTTTTTCTGATATGAGAACTTCATTTTCAGAAAAAACGATTCGTAAACAAAATGGAAAATCGCAGATCAAGCCGTTATTCTTCGATACCGCAATTTTCCATTTTTCTATTGTGTTAAAATGATGGTTATTACAGTCTTACGATGCACTGTCCTTTTTCTCTTCGTCAAGGCTCTTTATGATCTTCTCGTGATCGTACTCGATGTTTGCAGCTTCAAGACCGCTTACGCAGCCGTCTGTTATCGTGATCTTCGAGATAGTCTCGTCGCTTGGTGCGGTGAACATCAGCTCGCCCAACACATCTTCGAGGATCGCACGAAGTCCTCGTGCGCCCGTCTCCTGCTCGATTGCCTTCTGAGCGATGGCTCTGAGAGCCTCGTCGGTAAAGCGGAGCTTGATGTTATCCATCTCAAAGAGCTTCTTGTACTGCTTGATGATAGAGTTTTTCGGCTCGGTCAGGATAGACACAAGAGCTTCCTCATCGAGCGGCTTGAGCGAAGCGATAACGGGAAGTCTGCCCACAAGCTCGGGGATAAGGCCGAACTTTACAAGATCGTGAGCAACAACGTCCTGCATCCAGTCGGACTTGCGAAGCTCTTCCTTGCTGCGCACCTCTGCACCGAAGCCCATTGAAGAAGAGTGTCTTCTCTTCTCGATAACTTTATCAAGGCCGACAAATGCGCCGCCGCAGATGAAGAGAATGTTCTTTGTGTTGATCTTAAGATATTCAGACTGCGGATGCTTTCTGCCGCCGTGTGGAGGAACGTTTGCTACCGTTCCCTCGATGATCTTAAGCAAAGCCTGCTGAACGCCCTCGCCGCTTACGTCTCTTGTAATGGAGGGGTTCTCGCTCTTTCTGCCGATCTTGTCGATCTCGTCGATATAGATAATGCCCTGCTCGGCTTTTTCTATGTCGTTGTCTGCTGCCTGGATAAGGCGCAGAAGAATGTTTTCAACGTCCTCGCCGACGTAGCCTGCCTCTGTAAGAGTTGTCGCATCAGCTATTGCAAACGGTACGTCAAGCGCCTTTGCAAGTGTGGAAGCAAGCAGAGTTTTTCCCACGCCCGTAGGGCCGAGAAGAACAACGTTGCTCTTGTCGATTATATCGCCGTCTTTCTCTTTAGACGTGATAAGTCTTTTATAGTGATTGTAAACGGCAACGCAGAGCGTTTTTTTCGCTTCGTCCTGCCCTACAACGTATTCGTCAAGGTATTTTTTCATCTCGGCAGGCTTTATGAGATTAAAGTCAAGATCAGAGCTTTTAAGCTTGCCCTTGCCTCTGCCGAGCCTGGAGGCTGCGCCTCTCTCGTCGTCTAATATCGAGCTGCAAAGCGTGATGCAGTTGTCGCAGATGTAAACGTCGTTTCCTGCGATCATTCTCGAGACCTCGTCCTGCGACCTACCGCAGAACGAACATGTTATTCTTTTACCGTTGTTTCTGCTTGGCATAGAATCATTTACTCCTATTATGAATAAAATCATTTATCCCGGGCAGACGCTCATGGTGCGCCGACCCGGGGTGTGATTATCTGTGCTCGATGATCTTATCGATAAGACCGTATTTGAGAGCCTCTTCGGCTGTCATCCAATTGTCACGGTCGGTGTCCTTTACTACTGTTTCGTAGGGCTGACCTGTGCGCTCGGAAAGTATCGTATTGAGCTTTTTCTTCGTCTGAATGATGTGCTTTGCAGCGATCTCGATCTCTGTAGCCTGACCCTTGGCACCGCCCAGAGGCTGGTGGATCATGATCTCGCTGTTGGGCAGAGAGTATCTCTTGCCCTTTGCGCCTGCTGCAAGAAGGAATGCGCCCATCGAAGCAGCCATACCCATGCAGATAGTGGAAACGTCGCACTTGATGTACTGCATCGTATCGAAGATCGACATTCCTGCCGTTACCGATCCGCCGGGGCTGTTGATGTAAAGGCTGATATCCTTGTCGGGATCCTGGCTTTCAAGGAAAAGCAGCTCTGCTACGATAACGCTTGCCGTTGCGTCGTTGACCTCGTCGGTAAGCATTACTATTCTGTCGTTCAGGAGGCGTGAATAAATGTCATAAGATCTTTCGCCTCGGCTTGTTTGTTCAACTACGTAAGGTACCAATGCCATTACTTTTCATATCCTTTCAAATTGTTTTCAAAGCTTCTCTTACCATTATAGGAAAAGCTTTCCGATATTATACACGGGCTGCCGAAAAGAATTCCGGCAGTCCGAACGTAAGCTCTATTTAATGGAAAATTGAAAATGGAAAATGGAAAATTGCGGAGTCGCTGCGCTCCTTTTTTGAATGTGGAATGTGGAAAGTGGAATGGCGAATGTCGGAAGCACTTCGTGCTTGATTTATATTAGTGTTTTTAGATTTGAGAATGCTCTCTCGGCAGCGAATGAAAGTATAGCATTACTATGACTAATACAAATCCAACTCGCCGCAGGCGAGTTCCTTCATTCCACTTTCCACTTTCGCCATTCCACATTTATTAAAAATGTTAGTCTGCAATAAAAGGCAGAGCAGAATTACTTAATTACAGCAGTTTCCTTAACGAGCTTCATAGCCTTGTCAACTGCAACGTCCTTCTTGATGTCCTCGGCGGGGATGATGCTCTTTACTTTCTCAAGATCCATCTTGTACATGTCAGCGAGCTTCTGGAACTCTTCGTTTGTCTCTTCCTCTGTAGGATCAACGTTCTCGATCTCTGCGATCTTCTCAAGTGCGAGTCTGAGTTTTACCTGCTTCTCTGCTGTCTCTGCATACTGCTCTCTGAGAACGTCCTCTGTCATGCCTGTGTACTGCATGTATGTCTGGAGATCAAGACCCTGCTGACGCAGACGCATTTCCATATCCTTGAGCATGTCTGTTACTCTGTTGTCGAACATTGCCTGCGGGATCTCACCCTCGACCTTCTCTGCAAGAGCGTCTGCAAGCTTGTTGGAGATGTCGTTCTCTCTTGCCTTCTTAAGATCCTCTTCAAGATCCTTTGCGACCTCTGCCTTGTACTCCTCAACTGTCTGAGAATCTGCGCTTACGTCCTGAACGAACTCATCGTTGAGCTCGGGGAGGATCCTTGCCTTGATCTCGTGGAGCTTTACCTTGAATACAGCCGGAGCGCCTGCAAGTTCGGGAACCTGATACTCCTCGGGGAATGTTACGTTTACATCGAACTCATCGCCTGTGTTGTGGCCGATGATCTGATCCTCAAAACCGGGGATAAAGCTGCCGCTGCCGATAACGAGGCTGTACATCTCGCCCTTGCCGCCCTCAAAAGCTTCGCCGTCCTTGAAGCCCTCGAAGTCGATAACTGCTGTATCGTCCTTCTCAACAGCTCTGTCTGTGATTGTTTCGAGAGAGCTTGCTCTCTTGCGTGCCTTTTCGATCTCTTCGTTGATCTTCTCCTCTGTTACCTCATCGGAAACAGCCTCGATCTCGATGCCCTTGTAACCGTCGATCGTTACCTCGGGGTATGTTGTGAGCTGAACCTTGAATGTGAAGCCGTCCTCGGAAACTTCAACAACGTCGAGATTAACCTTATCGGGAACCGTGCGGAGATTCTTCTCGTTAACTGCCTCTTCAACAGCCTCGGGGTAAACCTCTCTCATTGCGTCCTCATAGAATACCTCTTTGCCGTACATCTTCTCAACAACTGCACGGGGAGCCTTGCCCTTTCTGAAGCCGGGGATATTGATGTTCTTTACCTGCTGTCTGTAGACCTTTTCAATAGCCTTCTTGAATGTTGCGCCGTCAACAGCGATCTCAAGCTCAACCTTATTCGTGTCGATCTTGTTCATGTTTTTGATTTCCATTATGATGTTCCTCCTGCAAAATGAGCTGTCACCATTCAGCCCTTGTGTAATAATTATAAGGCTGTATCAACCGACAGCCTGCGTTAACCATGTAATTATATCATAAAAGCGTGAATAAATCCAGTGGTTTTATGAATTTATTGTAAACAATAAGTTCAATGGACAATTGACAATGGATAATTGACAATTGCGGAACTCGCCTGCGGTGAGTTGGATCGTATCAGCTTTCGCAAAGCCATACTTTATTCGCTATTAAAAAACACTAATATAAAATCAGGAGCGAAGCGACTCCGCAATTTTCCATTTTCAATTTTCCATTTTCAATTTACGTAATCGGTATCGGCTTAAACTGTGTATAATCACACGAGATAAGATGAAAGTCTATCCCTTTATAAAGCCCCGTTACTGCGTGGGCGTGGTTCTTTTTGCCGTGAAGATGGCCGTAGTAGCAGCGCTTTATGCCGCACTCCGTCAGCACGTTCATTATTTCCGCACATTCTCTGCCGCCCTGAACGGGAGGATAATGCAGAAAAGCTACAGCCTCTCCGCCGAGCCTTTGCGCTTCCGATATTGATGCTCTGAGCCTGCCTGCTTCACGGGCGATCACCTTTTCATCGTGCGCCTCGTGAGCGTCAAAAAACCAGCCACGAGTGCCGCATACCGAGATATCACCTATGCGGTAAGCATTGTTGAACAGAAACGAGATCGTACTTATCCCGTTCTCCGCCAGAAAGCGATCCATCTTCGTTTTTGTCTCCCACCAATAGTCGTGGTTGCCTTTGAGAATGATCTTCTTCCCCGGCAGCTCGTCGATAAACTTAAAGTCGGGCAGAGCTTCGCCAAGATCCATGCCCCATGATATATCGCCTGCGAGAACGACAGTGTCGCTCTCGCAAACGACAGACAGCCAGTTTTCCTTTATCTTTGAAACGTGATCGTTCCAGCCGCTGAAAATATCCATCGGCTTATCTACGCCGTGCGACAAATGAGGGTCGCCCAGAACATACAGCGGCATCAGTTTACACCCAGTGTAGACAGAACGAAGTCTGCCATCTCCTCTTTTGCACGAACGCTTGTGAAGCGTGTCTCCTTCGTTTTAAGAGCAGCAAGCGGTGCAGGAACTTCCGTAGAAGTTTTCTCGCTGAGCATGTCTACCATAGCGAACTCGTCCTCGGGAAGAGCTTCGCCGTTTACGATAGACGAAAGAACAGCCTCGCTGAACTTGTAGGGGCTTGCTGTGGAGTCGATAACAGTCGGGGTCTTGTCGCCTGTCTGCTCAACGTAATCCTTGTATACGCTTACAGCAACAGCTGTGTGAGTATCGCAAAGGTAGCCGTACTTGTTGAAGAACTCGCCGATGATCTCTCTTGTCTTTTCCTCGGAGCAGAAGCCGCCGACAAAGATATCCTTGATCTTAGCCTTTGTAGCATCGTCAACGCTGTATGCGCCCTTTGTTTTGAGAGCTGTCATCCATTCTTTTACCTGAGCGTCGTTCTTCTCTGTCATGTGATAGAGGAAACGCTCAAGGTTAGAGGAAACGAGGATATCCATAGAGGGCGAGATCGTAGCGTAGAAGCTGCGGTTCTTGTCGTATGTACCGGTAGAGATAAAGTCTGTGAGAACGTTGTTAGAGTTCGATGCGCAGATGAACTTGTTGATCGGCAGACCCATTCTGAACGCATAGTAAGCTGCGAGGATATTGCCGAAGTTACCTGTCGGAACAGCAACGTTGATCTTGTCGCCGAGCTTGATCTTGCCTGCGTTTACCATATCGCTGTAAGCGGAGAAGTAGTAAACGATCTGCGGAAGAAGTCTGCCCCAGTTGATGGAGTTAGCCGACGAGAAGAGGTAGCCGTTATCGTTGAGCTTCTTAACAAGCTCGGGGTCTGTGAAGATACGCTTAACGCCTGTCTGAGCGTCGTCAAAGTTGCCCTTGATAGCGCAAACGGAAACGTTCTTGCCCTCCTGAGTGTTCATCTGTCTCTTCTGCATGGGGCTTACGCCGTCAACGGGATAGAACACCATGATCTTTGTGCCGTCAACGTCCTTGAAGCCTTCGAGAGCAGCCTTGCCCGTGTCGCCGGAAGTAGCAACGAGGATAACTGCCTCTTTATCTGTAGTTTTTTTAAGCGACTTTGTAAGCAGATGCGGAAGTATCTGGAGCGCCATATCCTTAAAAGCGGACGTCGGGCCGTGCCACAGTTCGAGGATATTCATGTCGATATCGCCGAATTTCTGATAGGAAAGCGGAGCGGGATTCTCGCCGCCGAACTTCTCCTTTGTATATGCCTTATCAACGCACTCATTGATCTCATCTGCTGTGAAATCATCAAGGTAGTCGGCAAGGATCTTCTTCGCTCTGCCTCTGTAATCGAGCTTTGTAAGAGCTTCGATCTCGCTCATACCATACTGCGGTATCTCCATAGGAACGAAAAGACCGCCGTCGGTGGAAATGCCCTGAGCGATCGCCTGCGAAGCAGAAACGACAATATTTTTATCTGTGGTACTGTTGTATCTCATATCAACAACCCTTTCATATAAATAAGTAAGCGCAAATTGCGCAGATACACACAATGTATTGTACACTATATCACGGGAATTGTCAATCGGGATTTTGACGATAGAGGGTTTAATATTGTTGATCTGTTTTTTGGCGGTTGTGTTTTTTATCACAAAAGGTATTATAACCGTGTTTATAAACTGTAATTATTAACAATTGCGGAAATTTAAATAATATGATATTATATAAACATTCCTGTAACAAAATTTATTATAGTGTATAAAAACTGTATATTGTACACTCAGACCGGTCTGTTACCGGAATGAAAGGAGTTTTTATGAAAAAACAATTCACAACAAAATGCCTCGCTGCTTTCTCTGCGGTGTGTATTCTCGCAGGTGCGGCAGCAATGCCCGGTAAGTAACGTTGTTCTTTTAAATTTTTTCTCTGTCAGGAGCAAAACATGAAACGTTTTTTTATAGCCTTATGCATCGCAGTGATCCTCTTTTCCCTCACAAGTTGCCAATTTGCTTATTATGTTGCAGAAGATATCGAATGGGGACTTGATAATACAAAAGCAGTGATCTATAACGAATCAAAAACAGAGATCGGTCAGATAAAGATACATTCATCTGAAGCAATTTTATCAGACAAAATAGTTTATTCAAAACGCCCCGGCGGTTTAGCCAAATACAGCAGTACGTTCGACTATTATTGTTTTGACCTGAAAACGAATGAAAGCGAATATCTCGGAACGATAAAAAACGTATACGGTTCTTTGGCACATCAAGAACTCTGCTATAACGAACATGTTTATATATTGATAGCTCTCGGAGAACCGAGCAAAGATGAAATATACGAATACGCCGTTTTCGATATTGACCTTGAAAACAAAGAAATAAACAAGATACACAGCACAAAAGAAGGTCATATTTATGACACTTTATCTATCGTAAACGGAAAGCTTCTCATATCTCACCTGAACGGAGTTGAATCTTGTTCTGTCGTTGAATATAATATCGAAACTGGCGAAGAAAGAACAGTCATAACCTCGGACTGCAAAACAAGAAATGTAATACGCACCACCTGCAGCGATAATGAACACGTATATGTGCTCAGAGTTTTGTACAGCGAAGACCGCACCGACAATAAGCTGTTTCTTGATACATACGATCTTGATTATAAGCTTTTAAGCTCCGTTGATCTTAAAGACATATTTGATCCCGAGGATCAACTGGAATTCGATCAGACCGATCAGATAGTTTGTAATTTTTTGATTTCAAACGGTTATATGCTTTACGACAACCGCAGCACAGCTCGTTTTCTCGGAAAGATCGAAAACGGCTCGGTAAAGAGTATCATCAGAGATCCTTCCGGACTTGTAGACAGCGCCTATAACGTCTATAAAGACGACAGATACTTTATGCTTGCAAAGCTCGGTTATAACGAAAGCGCCGATAAACTTGTCTTATTCGACACAGAAAGCGGCTCTTTAAAAATTTGCGAACCGGATATAAGCGAAGAAAACTACTATCTCTGCTCCGTTCACAAAACACCGGACGGTCTTATCATGTTTGACATGCTGCCGGATAATGAACCCGAACTTGAAGGGCTGCCTATCAAATGGTATATTTTCAATGAATCCGACCTTGATTTCAAAGACATAGACGCACAAGACCTCGAAGCGGAGCTTCAATAAGACAAAAAACCGGACAGTCCGCCGACTGTCCGGTTTTGCTTGCTTTTTATCTGTTGTCTATCTTCTCCGGATACATGTCATGCTGCGAAAGTCTCTGCCATGCCATCTCTTCCCACTTCGTACCCTTGCGGCCGTAGTTGCAGTACGGGTCTATCGACAGTCCGCCTCTCGGCAGGAACTTGCCCCAGACCTCTATGTACTTCGGGTCCATCAGCTTTATAAGGTCTTTCATGATGATGTTCATGCAGTCCTCGTGGAAATCGCCGTGATTCCGAAAACTGAAAAGATAAAGCTTCAAAGACTTGCTTTCTACCATCTTCTCGCCCGGAACGTATGAGATATATACAGTCGCAAAGTCAGGCTGTCCCGTTATAGGACAAAGGCTCGTGAATTCCGGGCAGTTGAATTTTACAAAGTAGTCGTTGCCGGGGTGCTTGTTCGGGAAGCATTCAAGCAGCGAAGGGTCGTAGTCAAAGCCGTAGTTCGTCTTTTTGCCGAGCGCCTTAACGCTTCCGAGTTCGTTTTCATTTCTCATCTTGCTCACTCCAATATTTTATGGCAGGGTCTGCTGCATCGTTCAAAGCAAAAGCCTTTGCTCTGTCTATACATGTGCCGCATTTGCCGCACGGGCGGCCGCCTGCTTCGTAACAGCTCCATGTGTACTGATAAGGAACGTTAAGCTCCAGTCCTTTTTTTACTACGTCTGCTTTTGAAAGACCTACAAACGGCGCATATATTTTGAGCTGCTCGCCGCTTCCCAAAAATATCGCTCTGCCCATAGCTTCGTTGAAAGCTTCCGAGCAGTCGGGGTACGCATTGCCTGCCGCATCGTCGCCGTGAACGCCGTACCATATCTCTGTGCAGCCGTTTGAAAGCGCAGCGCTTGCGGCAGCAGAGAGAAAAAGACCGTTTCTGAAAGGCACATACGTTGTAACGGGCTTGCCGTTCGTCTTTTTAAGCTGCTCGGCGTAGCTCTCTTTCGGTATCTCACCGTCGGACGTTTCGAGCAGAACGCAGTCAGAGCCTGCGAAGATCTCTTTTAAATTGAGAGTCATATACTTCACGCCGTAATACCCGGCTATCTTTTTAGCCATAGCAAGCTCTTTGACGTGCTTCTGACCGTAATTTGCAGAGAGAGCCATAACATTCTCCGCACCGTATTTATCTATTGCCATAGCAAGGCAGGTGGTAGAATCCACCCCGCCGCTGAAAAGTACAAGGGCCTTCATGTTGTTTCTCCTTTTCTTTGAGACTGATCAACTGAATCGGTATAGCCGATTAATAATTGACAATTGACAATGGATAATGGACAATTATTGAGTCGCTCCGCTCCTGATTTTATATTAGTGTTTTCTGACTTAATAGTTATCTCACGGCAGCAAATGAAGTATGGATTTGCGATAGCTAATACAAATCAACTCGGCGAAGCCGAGTTCCGCAATTGTCCATTGTCAATTGACAATGGATAATGGACAATTATTGAGTCGCTCCGCTCCTGATTTTATATTAGTGTTTTCTGACTTAATAGTTATCTCACGGCAGCGAATGAAGTATGGATTTGCGATAGCTAATACAAATCAACTCGGCGAAGCCGAGTTCCGCAATTGTCCATTGTCAATTGTCAATTTTCAATTTGAATAAAGCTTTGCTTTATTCCACGATTTTCGCCAATTCTGCATTTTCTTTGAACTCGCCCGTCAGCGTTCTTGTTTCCGTTCTTGCGGCTACGTTGCCTATGCCCCTCGCTGTCATGCAGCTGTGGGAGCCTACTATCTTTACGGCTACGGAGTCGGTGTTCGCTGCTTCGGCTATTATCTCGGCAATATCGCTGCCAAGCTTCTCCTGCAATTGCAGTCTCTTTGCAGCCATGTCACAGATGCGTGCGATCTTTGAAAGACCGAGAACTCTTCCGTTCGGGATATACGCAACGTTTACCGACATGTCGTACATCAAAGCGATATGATGCTCGCAATAGCTGAATACCGTTATGTCTTTCATCACGATGTACGGCTGTGTTGAATACTCCATATCGAACGTCTTGCCGAACATCTCGGCTATCTCGTGGTTGCTGTAGCGCATGCCCTCAAAAACTTCGCTGTACATATTTGCAACACGCTTCGGAGTTTCACGCAGTCCCTCACGGTCGGGGTCGTCGCCTATAGCTTCAAGCAAGCCACGAATATGATACTCAATTTTTTCTTTATCAAACTCTTTTTTCATATTATACTCCCCTCTTTTCGGGATCCCAGATGAACTTATGAAGCTGGAGCTGCAAACGCACTCCGTTGAGATCGTTTTCTTTCATATGATCGACTATATGAGCAGGGTCTATTTTTCCGAATATCGGGCTTAAATAGACATGACACAGCGCCGTGAGATCATACTCGTCAATAACGCTCACAGCGGCGGCAAGGTCTTTGTCGTCGCCCACGACGAACTTTACGGTATCTTCTTTTTCAAGATACTTATAATTCTCTTTGAGCATTTTGCTCTCCATGCCGCTTGACGGAGACTTATAGTCGAGCGTAAAGCAAGGTCTGTTCACAGACTGAGATAATTCTTTGATAGAAATACTTCCATTCGTCTCGATCTCGACATTATGACCGTTTTCTATAAGCATATCGCACAGCGGCGCAAGCTCCTGAAGCATAGGCTCGCCGCCTGTGAGCGTAACGTTCGTAATGCCTTTGCAGTAAGCAGTGATCTCCTCTGCGGTCATCTCTTCAAACGGAGCGTCTTCAACACAAGCCCAGCGTGTATCGCAATAGCTGCAATGAAGATTACAGCCCTTGAATCTGACAAAAACGGCAAGCTCTCCCGCACGGGCGCCCTCGCCGTTGATGCTTACAAATTTTTCCGCAACGGGATATTTACTCATCATGACCCTCCGCATAAACAGCACAGTTATCGGGTGTTTCGTAAACGGTAATGCTCTTTACGGGAAGCCCCTGTGCGCCAAGCTTTTCAAAGAAGTCGTGTGCAAGATTTTCGGCAGTCGGGCGGTACGAAAGCTCTGTCAGGCTGAAATTCTCGCTTTGAAGCGCCTCTATCGTTGAAGCTTTGAGCGAGCCTTTCTCATAAAGCAGCGTATGGTCAAAGCTATCGGCAAGACTGCGGACGATCTTTTTCATATCGCCGAAGTCGATCAGCATACCACGCTTTTCGCCGCACTCAACCGTTTCCTTTCCGCCTATCCTGACCTTTACCACCCAATGGTGACCGTGGATATTCGCACATTTTCCGTTATAGCCCGAAAGAAAATGAGCCGCATCAAAAGACGCAGAAGTTTCCAGATAATACATAGCAATACCTCATAAAAACAAAAAGTGCGGCAAAAAGCCGCACCTATTCCGTCAAAAAAACAGCCCTGGTTTTGTTTAACGACAGGATGGTGCAAATGAACTGTCGGCACTTTTATTATAGCTCGGACGGATGGACTTGTCAATACATATTCAATGGACAATTGACAATTGACAATGGACAATGGACAATTGCGGAAGCGGCTGCGCCGCTTGATTTTATATTAGTGTTTTTATACTTAATAGTTTTCTCACAGCAGCGAATAAAGTATTGCTCTGCGAGAACTAATACAAATCCAACTCGGCGAAACCGAGTTCCTTAATTGTCAATTATCCATTGTCAATTGTCAATTAAAAAAAGGTGAGGACAACGAATAATGCCGTCCTCACCGTAAACTATTATCTAATCATTAATCAAGATCGACCTCTATCTCCTCGCCGAGTGAAAAAGAGTACAGCACGCATCTGTCTACCTCTTTTCCGAAGATCTGCTCTGCGGCGTATTTGTAAAGCTCCAGCTGCCGTGTGTAGCGCTCTTTGAGTTCTTCGGGCGATTTAACGTAGTCGGTCTTGTAGTCTACGATAACAAGCTCGCCGTCAAGCTCGTACAGGCAGTCTATCGAGCCTTGGAGTATCATCTTTGCGGATGCATACGGCTCGACAAGCGTTTTGTCGGCAAGACCAGCCGGTATCTCCGTCATGAATGTGTACTCACGCTCAATCATCTGCGCCGCAAGCATTTCTTCCATAAGCGGCGAAGAAAGGAACCGTTCGAGCTTTTCGTTTCTGATGCAGTCCGCCTGCTCTTTCGTAAGCTTGTTTAAAGATACGAACCTGTCTTTCTCGGCGGAAATGTCGAGCCGTGCCTTTTTGAAGTCGCAGTACTGCGCAAATGCGTGCAGTGCAGTGCCTCGCTCCGCTCCGCTGAGACTGCCCGATCTCATGAATGACGGTTTCGCCTGCGCCGCAAACGTCTCGCCGCTTTCCTTTTCGGCAACGGCTGAGGCTGCGACTTTCATTCCTATAGAGCATTCCTTTGCATACGGATAACGGCGTGAAAGGCGGCTTGCTATCTTCTTGTATTCTTCCGAAACGTCTTCTTTTGCAAACGCTTCCTCTGTGCATATCGTATCGGCTTCTTCGGCAGTTTCTCCGTAATCTTCCGTTTTATCGGCTTCTGTTACAACTATATCCCAAAGGCTGTTATCGAAATTATCGGTCGGGATATCGGAAATTCCCGAAATATCACGAAGCTTGCCGCCCGATCTGCAAACGAGCAGACAGCAGAGCAGTATATTCAGAAATCCCGATGATGACATAACGAGATACGGCGCAACGGCTCCGTCATAAACGAGCGCTTCGGCTGCCTTTTGGATCGTTTTTGAAGCGTCTGAAACGGCAGCCGTAAGAATAAGCCGTTCCTTTGCTCTCGTCATTGCAACGTACAGTATCCTCAGCTCTTCCGAGATCAGCGAGCTTTCCATACTCTTTTCTATCGCACGCCGTGTGATGCCCTTGTAGCCGAACATCTTCTCCGTATCCACAACATTCATTCCGGGGCCTATTTTGCTGTGCAGTATTACCTTGTCGGCCATATCTTTCGTGTTGAACTTAGAGCCGAGCTGCGACACGATGCAGAACGGAAATTCAAGGCCTTTCGAGCCGTGTATCGACATAATAGACACGCAGTCCGACTTTTCGCCGCTCGTTCTTGAAGCGGTAGCAAGACTTCGCCCGTTTTCCGAAAGGCGCTCCAGAAAACCGATGAAACCCGAAAGTCCCTTAAAGCCGGAGCTTTCATACGTCTTTGCATATTCAAGCAAAAGGCGAAGATTTTTTCTTCTGTATTCGCCGTCTTCACCTGCAAGCACGATCTCAGGAAGCAGCGTTTCGTTATAGATGCGCTTTATCAGCTCGTCTGCCGAGATATTGTTTCCGAGCGAGCGCATATGAGAGAACATCTCCGTAACACGGGCGGCTTTTTCGTTTGATCCCGACTGTGACAGCAGTATCTCATAAAGGCTCACGCCCTTTTTGTCTGCTTTGAGCAAAGCAAGCTCGTCCGCCGTAAAGCCTGCAAGCGGACTGAGCAGAACAGCCGCAAGAGGAACGTCTCGTGCAGGGTTGTCTATAGCACGAAGCAGCGAGAGCATAAGCCGTATTTCAGGGCGTGAAAAGAAATCGCTGCCCTTATTGCTCACAGCAGGAACACCGAGCTTTGAAAGCTCGTCGATGTAAACGGAAGCATACTTCGTATCGCTTCGCATAAGGATACAGAAGTCAGACCACAGCGGCTTTCGCTTTGTGCCGTCACTCTGTGTGACCGTTTGAGCCGCCATCATTTTTTTGATGAGTTTTCCGACATACTGTGCTTCGATAACGGTGTTTTCATCTGCCGTACCGATCCCTGTTCCGATAAGGTGGAACGAAGCGGCGGGAACAGTTTCTTCGGGATAGCCTGCTTTCGGCACAAGCTCTTCTTCTTTCGTGTAGTCAACGCCGCCGACGTCCCGTGACATGATGTTTCTGAAAATGAAGTTGACGGCTTCCGTAACACCGCTCCTGCTCCGGAAATTGGCGTCAAGGTTCACCTTTGCGGGATAGCTTTCGCACGCCCTGTCATACGGGCGGCTTTCGTCTTTTCTGCGAATGAATATTTCGGGCATCGCAAGGCGGAAGCCGTATATGCTCTGCTTTACGTCGCCCACGACGAACAGATGCTTATCCTCATCGCTCACCGCTTTGAAGATGATATCCTGGACCTCGTTTGCGTCCTGATATTCGTCCACCATGACGTAATCGTAGCGCTTTGCTATCTCACGTGCTTCGTCTGTAAGCTCGAAGCCGTCCTCCGTTTCACGCACAAGAAGCTCCAGCGCCCAGTGTTCGACATCGGAAAAATCGCCTGCGCTGCGCTCCGCTTTAAGCTTCTGAAACTCATCCGAAAAGAGCAGAGTGAGCTTCAGAAGCGATGAAACCATCGGCCGCAGTTTTTCTATCTCCTCAAAAAACTCGGCAGAGGTTCTCCGGAACAACGGATCAAGCTCTTTTCTCACTACAGCCGCATACGATTTGCGGCACGCTCTTATCTCCTTTGAAACGGACTTCTGCGGCTCTTTTGTTGCCCCTTTGAAAGAAAGTTTCTCTTTCAGAAGCTCTTTGAGCTCTGCGATAAGGCGGCACGTATTATCCCACTCGCCGTCGTTTACGGAAAGGATAAGCTGTTCTATGCAGCCGCACTCATTGTCGGTGATATCCTGCGCTTTTTCAAAAAGCGGCTCGTCGTGCGCAAGCTCGTAAGCCTTGTTCGCCTGCGCCGAAACAAACGAAAGCGCTTTGACGGTGTACTGTGCGAGCGCTTCTCCCCAGACCGTTTTCCACGGAGAAGAAACATCTGATACATCGTAGTTATCAATGACCTTTTCCGCCCAGCTTTTCGGAAACGGCTGCGCTTCAAGAAAATGGTGTATCTTCAGCACCATGCTGCGCAGAGTAAGATCGTCGTGAGCGTCCGAAAACGCCTCGGACAACTGCATAAAGCCTTCGTCGGCGGAATCGTACATAGTATCAAGCACGGTGTCGAGAGCTGTGTTGAGAAGCACTTCCTTTTCGTCCTCGTCGATTATGCGGTAATCGCTCGGAAGGTCGAGCATGTAGAAATACTCCTTCGTAAGCGAAGTACAAAAACTGTCTATCGTGCTGATCTGAGCTTTCGGAAGAAGAAGCTGCTGCTCGATCAGCCGCTTGTTGAACGGGTCGTCTTTAAGCTTTTCCGAGATTGCCTTCGATATTCTCTGCTTCATCTCGCCTGCGGCTGCTTTTGTGAACGTCACCACAAGAAAGCGGTCGATATCCGTCGGTGAATCGGGGTCTGTAACGATGTCGATTATCCTCTGAACGAGAACCGCCGTCTTTCCCGAGCCTGCGGCTGCCGAAACGAGCAGAGGGCCGCCCCTTGCGTCTATAGCGTCTTTCTGCGCATCTGTCCATTGCACTTTACTCATTTCCTGCTCCCCCTTCCCCGTTCATTTCGTTTTCTATCTCTTCAAGAACAGCTTTGGAGCTGTCCTTTTCCACCGTGTTCTCAGCGTCGTCCTTTTCACGGCGGCACAGGTCTTTGAAGTCGCACCAATCGCACACGCCGAACTGTGAATCTTTCCTTGTCGGTACTGCCTCTATCCTGCCGTCGTCAAGCTCGTCGCTCATGGCGATTATCTTGTTTTTAACGCAGATAAACAGCGCTGCAAGCTTTTCTTTCGAGATGCGGCTTTTGTCGGGCGTGTCGATATACGATTCGTCAAGGCCTTCCGACACGGCTTTGCTGTCAAGGAAGATTCCCTTCATTTTAAGCTCTGAGTTTTTCTTCGTTTCGGCAAGCTTTGCAAGCTCTGCCTTATCGGCGCCCGCATCGTCAACGCTTACGGCGCCCGAATCCGTTTTCATATAGAACAGTGCGGCAGGTTCGAGCGTGTCTTTGTAGCGCTCGCCGCCGTTTTCGGCAACGGCAGAAAGATATATCAGCATTTGCAGATTAAGCCCGTTTACAGCCTCGTCGAGCGAAAACTTTTTGCCGCCCGATTTGTAGTCGATAATGCGCACGGCGCTCTTGTCGCCAAGCTTCATGAGGTCTACACGGTCGATCTTGCCGTTTATGTCGATCCTGTTGCCGTTCGTTGAGGTCACGGTGTATGTGCCGATACCGCCGCTGCCTATTTTAAGCTCTGCGTCCTCCGGGCGGAAGCTTGTGTGAGCAAGCTCTTCAAACATATTGGAAAGCACCTTCCACACACGCCTGCGTGAGCGGTAGTAGAGCAGCTTGAAGCGCTCCGATTTGCCGCTTTTGCCGCCAAGTTCGTCTTCCATAAACGCTTCAAGAAGCTCGTCAAGAAGCTGACCGAGCTCTTTGTCGGTAAACGGCTCGTAATCTCTCTTGCGGTACTCTATTATGACATGCTCCATTATGTAGTGCAGAAGATCGCCGTAAATGAGCGAATCGAGCTGCGCCTTGCGCCTGTCACGTATAGCTATGCCGTACTCGCAGAAATACTTGAAACGGCACTCGTAGAATTTCTCTATCTGCGAAGCGGAAAGATATTTGTTCCTGCCGAAAACTGCCGCCGCTGCGCCGTTTTTCGTAAGCTTTGCGGAGATATTCTTTATATCTGCGCCGAGCAAAGGCAGCCTTTCGGCGTATTCGTCGCTTTCTTTGAGGTACTGTTCAAGCGCCTTTGTAAAAGCGTCGTTATCGCTGTGTGTTCTGGCGTAAAGCTCAAATGCGGAGCGCTCGCCGTTTATTCGTTCAAGCTTGCCCATACCGGAAGCACGGCATATTTTAAGCTTCGGCAGAAGCTTCATGATCTGATCAACGATAGACGACGGCTCGCACACGCCGCCCGAAAGTCCGCTTTTCGGGTACGACACGCACAGCTTGTCGCTCGGTGCGGAAACTGCATTGTAAACAAGGAACTTTTCCTGCCTGAACAGGTCGGAAACTGCATCGTAAAGCGGCAGACCGAGACTTATCAGGTCTTTACGCTCGGCGTCGTTGAACACACCGTCCGGCACGGGGATATGCGGAAACTCGCCGTCAACCGCACCGACAACAAAAACGGCATACGGCTTTGAAAATCTCATGCTGTCTGCCTTGCCGACAACTACCTGATCGAGCGTCTGCGGAATATCCGAAAGCGACGAGCTGCGGATCATCATGCGGAAAAGCTCCGCATATCGTTTTACAGTGAGCCTGCGTGAGCCGAGAGCAGCGTGCAGCTTGTCGAACATCTCAACGAGCATATCCCACAGGCGCACCTCTTCCGAAGAAAACTCCTCGCTTCTTATAGCTCTGTTTTTTATCAGCGTATCAACGCCGCCCGTGATGAGAAAATCGTAAAGCGCCGCCGATATCTCGTGCGACTCGAAGCTGTCGCCGCCGAGCCTTTCAAGAAGCATGGAAAACGGCTTTGCTATGACCTCTCTCGTTTCGTTAAGCTCCGAAAGAACTCTTGTGTCGTCTTCTGTAAAACTCTGAACGTAGCCTCTCGGATGCGCCGTAAACGGAGCAAAAAAGCTTCTGCCACGCAGCCCCCATACGTAGATATAGTTTTCAAGCTGCGCCGCACTGTAGCCCGACACGCCGAGCATACCGCTCTTTACGGCGGTCATCAGCTTTTCTTCGTCGTTTGGCGACATGACCCAGTCGAGCGCCGCCGTTATGAGCAGAATAAGCGGTTTTGCTTCTACAGGCTCCGACTTTGACATAAAGTACGGCACGCCGCACTTGTCGAAAACATCATCGATGATGCCGTCGTACCTGTCGCTTTTCCGGAAAACGACGGCGATATCACGATAGCGGCATTTTCCCGAAAGCGCAAGATCGTTTATCCTGCCTGCTATATATTCGCACTCCTCGTAAACGTCGGAAGCTTCAAAAACGGTCACATCATCGGGAAGATCCTCGGGCGCTTCTTCCTGTTCGAGGCGGTAGATATTCTCCTCTATGAACATGAGCGTTTCGCTGTTTGTACGTCTGTTTTTGCAAAAGCTTGTATCGCTGCGGCAGTCTGTGCCGAGCTTCTTTGCGCTTCGTTTAAGGCGTTTTTTCGTTCTGTCAACGGTGTAGAAAAGCTCGTCGCCGTCGTTTATATCTTTGCAAAGCGAGAAGTATATCTCCTTGCTCTGCTCCATCATAAGTTCGAGTATCTTGTGCTGCTGCGCCGTAAAGCCGCTGAAATCGTCAACGGCGATGATATAGCCGTCAAAAAAGTTTGTTTCACGAATGCGCTGTTCAAGGCGGATATCGTTGTCGTAAGGATCGACGCCGCTTTGCTCTACATTTGCATTGTAAGCGTCGTAGATAAACGCAAGCTCCCTGAGCTTTTTGCGAAGCTCGCCGCTGTCTGTCTCGCCTGCTTTATCCCTGAGCGTTTCGGGCAGAACGCCGCACTGCTTCATCTCCTTTACGGCAGACGAAGCAAGCTGTGCAAACTGCGGCTTGTTCGCCTGCTTCTCATAAAGAGAAAGCTCCTCGGCGATATCCTCCAGCGTATACGACATGATTATACTTCGGATACTGTCGTCTATGGCGTTTTTCATCTCTGCATTCGTCTCGCTCATGACCATATAGTAAAGACGTGTGAACGACATTACACGAACGAGCCTTGCGTCCTTAGGACCGAGCAGACGCAGAAGCTGCGTTTCGCACTCAAACGAGCTTTGCTCGGGTATCAGATACAGAAGCTTTTTTTCGCCGCTTTTCACCGCCTCGGCAAAACGCTCATAGATGCGGAAAGTTTTTCCGCTGCCGCTTCTCCCTTCGAGTAGTGTTATCATAGTAAGTACCTTCCGATCGATTGGATTTGGTTCTATTATAACACAATCGCAAAGGCATGACAACAGGGGGGAGCGCTCGCTTTGCTCGCTCAAAGAATAACGAATAAATAATAAAGAATAATGTCGGAAGCGGCTGCACCACTGACAAATTGAAAATTTAGGAGACGCTTCGCTCCTGATTTTGTAAGTGTGGAATGTGGAGTGTGGAATTGCGGAACTCGGCTTCGCCGAGTTGATTTGTATTGATGTATCGGTAAACCAAACTTCATTACAGCAGCCGCACGCCGTCAACGGTGGCGTGGGCGGAATGATTGGATAAATCAAATAGAGCGATAAAGCTGCCTGACCATACTCTCCCCCCGAGAAAGCCTGTGAGGATTCTTAAGGGGGGGGACGGCCTGCGCAGAAGCATCCCACCGCAGAAAAGCCAAAGATGAGTCCCCACTTAAGAGCGTTTTTGCTTACTTTTGCCGCTTAGCAAAAGTAAGGGAAGCACTCGATTTAATCAGTGTTTCCTTAATCTACTTATAAATAAGCAAAACCCGCCACTTTCGTGACGGGGGATCATCGAATCATTGCGATTCTTTGGCTGTATTTATTGATGCGATCAGGATCTTTTTTATTTCTATACAGTCAAACAACATAGACGATGCCATTTTTTCGTCAAGATAATCTGATTTTCTCAGAATATGAAGCCAATATTCGGTTTCAGCTGCTTCTTTTAATGCTATATGCAGCTTTGCAACAAAGTCCGCTTTGCTGTTCCCATACTGTGCTTCATTGATGTTTGCACCGATAGAAGTTCCGCTTCGTAATATCTGTTTTGAAATTACAGACTCACATTTTTCTGTTACCAAATATTTATGAAGCTTTACAATTCGGGCGCCGAAGTCAATAGATTTGTCTATTAAAATGTTTTCTTTCATAATGATCACCATTTATATTATACCGAAACATCTTATACAATTCAACCCGGATGCGATGTTATTACTTATTATTATAAAAACAGGAGCGAAGCGACTCCTTTATTCTTCAGTTTTAAGTCTTAAGTTTTCAGTCTTCAGTATTTTTGAGTTGGTGTTTTTTACTGAAGACTGAAAACTTAAAACTGAAGAATGAATAATACAACAAAAAAGCCTGCCACAATGTGACAGGCTTTTTTGTTGGCGCGCTGTGAGGGACTCGGTCAACGGCTGCGCCGTTGTTCGTTCGGCTGCCGCCTCACCGCTCGCTGAAAATGCTCCCCCGGAGCGAAGCGACTCCTTTATTCTTAAGTTTTCAGTTTTAAGTCTTCAGTTTTCAGTATTTTGTTATGTTTTGGTTTGGCTTTTTTACTGAAAACTTAAAACTTAAAACTGAAAAATGAATAATACAACAAAAAAGCCTGCCACAATGTGACAGGCTTTTTTGTTGGCGCGCTGTGAGGGACTCGAACCCCCGACCTTCTGGTTCGTAGCCAGACACTCTATCCAGCTGAGCTAACAACGCATTTGTTTTTCAGTGCCTATATATAATAACACAAACAAATGTAAATTGCAAGCTTTTTTTGAAAAAAATTTTCATTTCGGCGAAATATTGCAGGATATCCCGTTTTGTGCCAAAATACAGCAGCAGTGTCAAGCTTTCTTTGTCACATATTCACCCTTGACGTTTTGCGTTTTCGGGCATATAATAATCGTGTAAGTGACAGCAACGGCGCTGTGAGTGTGACAACACGCTCATAGTGCCGCTTTTTTATTTTGACAACAAACGTACAAGAAGGAGCTTGTTTTATGGAAAACACGGCAGCTAAGGTAAATGTACCCGAAATTTTCGGTAGCCTCGTTTTTGACGACAGAACAATGAAGGAGCGTCTTCCCAAGGAGACATACAAGGCGCTCAAGCAGACTATCATGGAGGATAAGCCTCTTGATATCAACGTTGCAAATATCGTTGCAAACGCTATGAAGGATTGGGCAGTCGAGCATGGCTGCACACACTATACTCACTGGTTCCAGCCTATGACAGGCGTTACAGCCGAGAAGCACGACAGCTTCATCAACCCCAATGATGACGGCACTGTTATCATGGAGTTCTCCGGCAAAGAGCTTATCAAGGGCGAGCCGGACGCATCGAGCTTCCCCTCCGGCGGCATCAGAGCTACATTCGAGGCAAGAGGCTATACGACATGGGACCCGACCTCTTACGCTTTCATCAAGGACGGTTCTCTCTGCATTCCTACAGCATTCTGCTCCTACACAGGCGATGTTCTCGATAAGAAAACTCCTCTTCTCCGTTCTATGGAGGCTATCAACCGCCAGGCAATGCGTGTGCTGCGTGCAATGGGCGACACAACTACAACTAAGGTAACTACAACAGTAGGTCCCGAGCAGGAATACTTCCTTATCGACAAGGAAATGTTCGATTCAAGAAAAGACCTCACATATACAGGCAGAACACTCTTCGGTGCAAGAGCGCCCAAGGGTCAGGAGCTTGAAGATCACTACTTCGGCAAGATCAAAGACAAGGTTTCCGGCTTCATGAAGGATCTCGATACAGAGCTCTGGAAGCTCGGTATCTATGCAAAGACAAAGCACAACGAGGTAGCACCTGCACAGCACGAGCTTGCACCTATCTTCACAACATCAAACCTTGCTACAGACCACAACCAGCTCACAATGGAGATGATGAAGCGTATCGCAAACCGTCACGGTATGGAGTGCCTGCTTCACGAGAAGCCTTTCGCAGGCGTTAACGGTTCAGGTAAGCACAACAACTGGTCTATCGGAAGCTCCGACGGCTCAAACTTCCTCAACCCAGGCAAAGACCCGATCAACAACAAGCGTTTCCTGCTCTTCCTTGCAGCAGTTATCAAGGCTGTTGACGAGAACCAGGATCTTCTCAGGATTTCGGCTGCTTCCGCAGGCAACGATCACAGACTCGGCGCTAACGAAGCACCTCCGGCTATCGTTTCCATGTTCATCGGTTCCGACCTTGAAGAAGTCCTCGAATCTCTCGTATACGACAAGGACTACGCCGAGGGCGACCACAGAGAGCTTCTTGAAACAGGCGTAACTGTACTTGCAGACTTCAAGAAGGATACTTCCGACAGAAACAGAACTTCCCCGTTTGCTTTCACAGGCAACAAGTTTGAGTTCCGTATGCTCGGCTCCAACGACAACATCGCCTGCCCGAACATCATGATAAACACGATGGTAGCAGAGTCTCTCTCGCAGTTTGCCGATATTCTTGAAAAAGCAGACGACATTGACGCTGCTATCATCGACATCGTAAAGACTACTTACAAAGAGCACAAGCGCATCATTTTCAACGGCAACAACTACGCTCCCGAGTGGGTAACAGAAGCCGAGAACAGAGGTCTTCTCAACCTGCGCACAACACCTGCGGCTCTTGCTCACTACTGCGATCAGAAGAACATCGAGCTGTTCAAGAAGCACAAGATCTACAGCGAGCTTGAGCTTCACGCACGTGCAGAGATCCTGCTTGAGAACTACAGCAAGACGATCAACATCGAGGCTCTTACTATGATCGACATGGCAAGAAAGGATATCATTCCCGCTATCTCGAAGTACGTAAAGGAGCTTGTTGAAACAGCAAGCGCAAAGAAGGCTCTCTCCGCAGAGATCACTTCCGAGCTTGAGATCGAGCTTGCAGCTAAGCTTTCAAAGCTCCAGCTCTGCTTCTCCAAGAGGATCGACAAGCTTGATTCTCTCCTTCTGAAGGCAGCAGACATCAAGGGCGTTCAGGAACTTGCAAACTTCTACGCAGACGAGGTATTCCCGGCAATGCAGGAAGCTCGTATCCCCGCAGACGAAATGGAAATGAGCATGGACGCAAAGTACTGGCCCTACGCTTCTTACGGTCAGATGCTTTACAGCGTAAAATAATTTATAACTCGTTCAGAGCACACAAAAAAAAAGAGGGCGGCAGCCCTCTTTTTTAATGGAAAATTGAAAATGGAAAATGGAAAATTGCGGTCAGCCTCGCTGCGCTCGGCTTTTTTATAATTGACAATTGATAATTAACAATTGTCAATTGCGGAAGCGGCTGCGCCGCTTGATTTTATATTTGTTTGTTCTGATTTAATAGTTATTTCATGGAAACGAGTGAAATATGGATTTGAGATAGCTAATATAATCCAACTCGCCGTAGGCGAGTTCCGTAATTGTCAATTATCCACTGTCAATTGTCAATTATTAAGCGATCCAACTCGGCGAAGCCGAGTTCATTCATTCCACTTTCCACTTTCCACATTTAAAAAGAGGAGCGAAGCGACTCCGCAATTGTCAATTGATAACTCACTTTCCTTTATTCTTCTGTATCTTCGCCGTAACGCTTGCTGCTATGCTGTCGGGAGTTAGTTTGGAGAATGCGGCGGCGGCTTTCATTGCCGTGCCGGGAACTATCACCGTTTTGCCCTTTACAAGCTCCGTTACGGCATACTTTGCAACGTACTCGCTCGAAAGCGACGGTGTAGCGAAGTGTACGCCTGCTACTTTGTTGAACTCCGTGTCAACAGGGCCGGGACAAAGCGCCGATACAGTGACCGCCGAGCCTTCCTCTTTAAGCTCGTGAGCGACCGACTGCGTAAGACGCAGAACATACGCTTTGCTTGCGTAATAAGCCGCCATATACGGACCCGGAGCAAAGCCTGCCATTGACGCAACGTTCAGTATCTTTCCGCTGTTGCGCTCCTTGAAATCGGCGGTGAAAAGCTTGAAAAGCGTGTGCATCGTCTCAACGTTGAGGCGAATCATCTCTATCTCACGCTCAAGGCTCGTTTTCGTAAACTCGCCCCACACTCCGAAGCCTGCGTTATTGATGAGGATATCGATATTCTCGTCCTTTGTCATGTTGTACAGCTCTCTTGCGCCCTCATAGCCGCAGATATCGCCTGCTATGATGCGTGGACTGCCGTTCAAGCTGCCGGCAAGCTCTTTGAGCCTGTCCTCTCTGCGTGCGGTGATGATAAGCTCGCAGCCGTAGGAATCGAAAACACGGGCGATATCCCTGCCGATCCCCGAGCTTGCACCTGTTATAAGTACCTTTTTTGACACAAAAACACCCCTCTTTTATAATTGATAATTGACAATGGATAATGGACAATTAATGAGTCGCTGCGCTCCTGTTTTATATTAGGTTGTTTAATCCTTTTCATATTACTTTCGGCAGCGAATCAAAGTATAGCTTTCCGTTGACTGATACAAATCCAACTCGCCGCAGGCGAGTTCCGCAATTGTCCATTGTCAATTATCAATTGTCAATTTTTAAATAATAATGATTTTCACATTGTTTTATAATAGAATCTTACCACATCGAATGCCCTTGTGCAACCTGTTTTGAAAATTCTTAACAATATTTTAACCGTTACTACTTGAAACGATCCTTAATTCGTGATAGACTAAATGATAGTGTGAAAAATTGCACCTGACCGGTATTTTTCATTATATAAAGGATGTGGAATACCGAATAAAATAATAAAAGGAAAGAAGTAATGGAAATGACAAAAGTAGACATTTTCTCGGGCTTTCTCGGAGCAGGAAAAACTACGCTCATCAAGAAGCTTATCGCAGAATCTTACAGCGGCGAAAAGCTCGTTCTTATCGAAAACGAGTTCGGTGAGATCGGCATTGACGGCAGCTTCCTCAAAGAAGCAGGCGTTGAGATAACAGAGATGAATTCGGGCTGTATCTGCTGCAGTCTTGTCGGCGATTTCGGCGAGGCTCTCAAAAAGGTACTTGAACAGTTTGCTCCCGACAGAATAATCATAGAGCCTTCGGGCGTCGGCAAGCTCAGCGACGTTATTTCCGCCGTTGAAAAAGTCGGCAGCGACGAGCTTCAGCTCAACAGCTTCACTACGGTAGTTGACGCTAAGAAGTGCAAAATGTATATCAAGAACTTCGGCGAGTTCTTCAATAATCAGGTAGAGCACGCAAGCGCTATCGTTCTCAGCCACACTAAAGGCCTTGCAGACGAGAAACTCGACGCATGCGTAAAGCTTCTCAGAGAGCACAACGCTAAGGCAGAGCTTATCACAACAGACTGGGACGAGCTTAAAGGCGAGCAGATCGTTCTTGCAATCGAGAACAAGAGCACGCTCGAAGACGCAATCGCAAAGCTCGAAGCAGAGCATGAGCATGAACACCACCATCATCATCATGACCATGACCATGACCATGACCATGACCACGACCATGATCACGAGTGTGAGCATCATCACGATCACGACCATGACCACGATCATGACCACGAGTGCGAGCATCATCATCACGACCATGACCATGACCATGAGTGCGACGATCCGGACTGCTGCTGCCACGATCATCACCATCATCACGCCGATGATGTATTCCAGAGCTGGGGCATTGAGACTACGAAGAAGTTCACAGCGGAAGATATCACAAACGCTCTGAATGCGCTTTCCGATGAGGAAAAGTACGGCATTATCCTTCGTGCAAAGGGCATCGCCGCAAGCAAGGAAGGCGAGTGGATCCACTTTGACTACGTTCCGGGCGAACCCGACGTAAGAACAGGCGCCGCCGAAACGATCGGCAAACTCTGCGTTATCGGCTCGAAGATCAACGAAAAGGCTATCGCTGAACTCTTTGGAGTCTGAACAATTGACAATTGACAATGGATAATGGACAATTAATGAGTCGCTGCGCTCCTGATTTTATATTAGATTTGCATATTTAATAGTTTTCTCATGACAGCGGGTAAAGCCGAGCTTTGATAGAACTAATACAATTCAACTCGCCGCAGGCGAGTTCCGCAATTGTCCATTGTCAATTATCAATTGTCAATTATAAAAGTTTTCCATTTTCAATTTTCAATTTTAAAAACAATGGGGTGAACCAACATGGGCAATATTCCTGTTTATCTCTTCACCGGTTTTCTTGAGAGCGGAAAAACAAAGTTCGTTCAGGAAACTCTCGAAGATAAGCGCTTTCATAAGAATGAAAGAACTCTCGTTCTCGTTTGCGAGGAGGGCGAGGAAGAATACGACGAATCAAAGATACCCACAAAGAACATCACTTTTGAGGTGATCGACGAGGAGAGCGACCTTTCCGAGGAAAGGCTCGCCGAGGCTGCCAAAAAAGCAAAGGCTACCCGTGTGCTTATTGAGTATAACGGCATGTGGCAGCTTCAGAACCTTTACGACGCAATGCCCGAGGGCTGGCTCATATATCAGCAGATGGCATTCTTTGATACGACCACATTTGAAAGCTACAACGCTAATATCAGAAGTCTCGTTGTCGATAAGATACAGGACGCTGATATGGTAGTTTTCAACCGTGTGCCGCTCAAAGCGGATCAGATGCCGCTCCATCAGGCGGTGCGTGCGCTTTCGAGAAACGCCGAGATCGCATACGAATATGTCAACGGTCAGGTGGTATACGATGATATAATCGATCCTCTCCCCTTTGACATCGATGCGCCCGTTATCACTATAAACGATGAGGACTACGCTCTCTGGTACAGAGACTGCACAGAAGAGATGGACAAGTACGACGGCAAGACTATCAAGTTCAAGGGTCTTGTCGCAACGAACAAAAACTTCGACAACACAACATTCGCATGCGGCCGCCATATCATGACGTGCTGCGTTGAGGATATCACATACAGCGGCGTTATCTGCAAATCGGAAAAGCCCGTTTCGCTTGAAGTGGGCGAATGGATAATGCTCACGGCGAAGATATCCATCGAGTTCAACAAGATGTACAAGGGCAAAGGCCCCGTACTCAAGGTGATCGACATAGCAAAAACAACGGCACCCGATCAGCCCGTTGCAACATTCTGATGAAAAGGCGATTCCCCCGACAAATTGTCGGGGGAACTTTTTATCCTTAATCCGTATCAGTATCAAAACATTTACGAGCGCTTGCTGTGGAAAGCCTCGTCAAGAACAACAGTAAGAGCTACAACGAGAAGCTCGTCCTCTGCGTTTGCAAAGGTGATCTCATATGTATCGCCAAAAGCAACAAGCTTTTTCTTTACTGTAGCATAAACAGTCTTCGCAGCATCGGTAAACTTGAAATTCATACCGAGAGCGTCTCCGTCGAGCTTCCAGCCCTTGAGATCGTAATTCATATCCTTTGTAAGAGCCGGGAACTTCTTCTTTACAGTTCCGCAGTTCTGACCGTAAAGTGTGAGATCAAAGGTCTTTACCATGTTCATTACCTTCTGATCTACAAGACCGATCTTATTGCCCATTGCGTCGAAGATATCGAAATCTGCGCCTGCAGCAAGAAGCTTCTTCTTTACCTTGTACTTAACAGCCTTGCCGTCAAGCACCTCGTACTCCTCAAGTCCTGCCTTGACCTTCTGGTGCATTACCAAACTAAAAGCCATTATAATATTCCTCCAAAATATAGATATGTGGGGCATTTCTCCCCCATCCGCTTACAATCATACCACAGATCGCTCTGTTTTTGCAATAAAAAATGCACGAAATACGTTTTTTTTGCATGAAATGCAGTTTTTTCGTGTAAACACGAAAAAATTGAAAATGGAAAATTGAAAATGGAAAATTGCGGAGTCGCTTCGCTCCTGTTTTTATATCGGTGTATTCAAACTTATAGTTTATCTCCCGGCAGCAAATTAAGATAAAACCACACAAATGACCGCTTGACAGCTCAGCACCAAATCTGCTTGCATATTTTCGTCATCTTGCACTCAATTTCCTTGAAATACGTCAGTATTCCGGCGGTCGGGTCTACCGATCTGACGAAAAATCTGACAGCGAATCTTTGGCACTGCATTTATGCGGTATTGCCGTAAATTTGAATACGCCAATACAAAACAGGAGCGCAGCGACTCCGAAATTGTCAATTATCCATTGTCAATTGTCAATTATAAAAAGCCAAGCGCAGCGAGACTGACCGAAATTTTCCATTTTCCATTTACAAAAGGGTCGGGAACAGTGCTTTGTTCCCGACCCTTTGTAGGTCACATCGGTTCTCCGTCTTCTGTGGTGCGGTAAAGCTCAAACCAGAACACGGTGCCCTTGCCTACCTTGCTGAAAACGCCGTACTGCGCTCTGTGGAGCTTCAGAACGGTCTTTACGATGGAAAGACCGAGACCCGTGCCGATCTTTGCACTCTTGTGCGACTTATCTACCTTGTAGTATCTGTCCCATATGTTTTTCAGCTTCTCCTGCGGTATGCCGGGGCCGTTGTCTATAACTTCTATACGAACTCTGTTGTCGTAGCATATCTGCCGGACCGTTATCTCCTTGCTCTCGCCTGCGTAGTTTACGGCATTGTTTACAAGATTATATACGACCTGAGATATTTTCAGCTTGTCGGCATAAACGTAAACGTTCTGATCGTGTTCAAACGTAAACGAGAAGCCGTCCTGCTCTTTGAGCTTGTTGTAGCGCCCGAACATTTCCTTTATCGTGTCCGTTAAGCAGAACACGCTCGCTTCTATCTTCATGGTGCCTGCCTCGATCTTTGAAAGATCGATAAGGTCGTTTACAAGAAGCGAAAGTCTCGTCGCCTCGTCTATGATTATCTGAACGTTTTCAGGGGTATTCTCGCCGGGGATATCTCTCATTACCTCGCCGTAGCCTGTTATAAGCGTAAGCGGCGTGCGCAGGTCGTGCGATACGTTTGCTATAAGGTCACGCCTCATCTGATCGACCTGGCGAAGCTCGTTAGTGGCGTAGTTCAGCGTTTCGCTCAGCTGCTCTACCTCACGGTAGCCGCCGCCGTTGAAATGAACGTCGTAGTTGCCCTCGCCAAGCTCTTTGGCGGTGCGGTTGATGTTCACAAGCGGCTGTGCGATCATTCTTGAAAAGATAACCGTCATAGCGATAGATATGGAAATCAGCAGCGCAAAAAGAAGATGATGCTGAAAAAGTATCGTGCTTGCGGTGCTTCTTGACGGCGTTACGACAGACTCAAGAAGCAGAAGGTATTCGCTGTTCTTTCTGTCGAATACTATCGCCGAATAGATAAGCCTCTCCGCTCCGTCACGCTCGTAAAGCGGAAGCTCGCCCGAATATTCTATCTCGGGAGGAAGCAGCTCTTTGAGATCTTCCTTCGGCTCTTCTATCACATCGATACATTTGCCGCCCTTTTCTTTTGCGCTGACATACTGCTTGTTATACGGGTTCGGTATATATCCGTCGTCCTCGCTTTTGTTTTTGTTTTCATCGGAGGGAGCTTTATTCACAGCTTCCTCGAATTTCTTAAGCTCGCAGTCATCGTCGATGTAATGGACGTATTCCTTCTGATAATTCGCCATAGGGTCGCACTTACAAACAGCGATGTTTATATCGTTGCGCTTTGATACGACATCGATAAGCTCCTTGACGCTGTCGTTCAGACCGTATTTATCGAAATTCTCGATAATGACCGCCGCACAGTTCGTCATGGTTTTCGTTTTGATAGCTTTGTAGAAGCTGCCGTAAAACAACATCTGTATCGAAAACAGCAGCACAAGTATCATAAAAGAAAACGAGAAAAAGCAGATACTCAGCCATGTCATCAGCGAATGCTTGCGCCCGGAAAAAACGTCTCTGACCTTATCGGGAAACGACACGCAAAAGCTTTTTACCGAACGTGGCGAAAGCGCACGGCACACCTTTGAAGCGACGCTGCCTGTCTTTTGAAAAGCTCTTTTCGTCTTTTCAAAAAAATCTCTGATATTCATTGCACCTTATGCCTCAAAGCGGTAGCCTACGCCTCTGAGCGTTACGATACACTTGCTGTATTCGCCGAGGCTCTTTCTGAGCAGCTTTATGTGCGTGTCAAGCGTTCTGTCGTCGCCGAAGAAATCGTAGCCCCATACGTGGTTGATGAGTTTTTCACGGGAAAGAGCTATGCCCTTGTTTCTTACCATGAAGAAGAACAGCTCGTACTCTTTCGGCGTCATATCGACACGCTTTCCGTTTATCGTTACGATGCGTGCGCTGAAATCCACCTCAAGCGTGTTGTAGGTGAAGATGTCTCTTCTCTGACCGTCGCCGAGAGTGCTGCGCTTTATCACGGCATTGATACGCATCATAAGCTCCTTCGGTGAGAAAGGCTTTACAACGTAGTCGTCAATGCCAAGCTCGAAGCCGTGAATCTTGTCGTACTCCTCGCCTCTTGCCGAAAGCATGATAACGGGCGTTGAAGTTCGCTTGCGTATCTCACGGCACGCCGAAAAGCCGTCAAGCTCGGGCATCATAATATCCATAACTATAATATCGAACTGGTTTCTCGTACAAATGGAGATCGCCTCCAGACCGTCGGTAGCCTCCACGACCTCATGCCCCTCGAAACCTGCGTATTTTTTGATAAGCTCTCTTATCCTGTATTCATCATCTACTACAAGTATCTTGCTCATACTTATCTGCCTTTCGTTATCAAAAAGAATAAACAAATTTAGATCAGTTTATCTCCATTATGTATAATCCATATACATATTTATTGTACCACAAAACCGTCACAATTTAAATAGCCGAAAAGTCGAAAATAAGCTTCAATTTTTGTATTAATTCCCGATAAAAAATAAACAAATGCGGCAGATCCCGATTTTTACGGTATAAAAACATTTTCGGTTGCAAACGACAGCGATTTGTTATATAATTATAAAGATACAAACACATTCAATTGATAATTGACAATTGACAATGGACAATTACGGAACTCGGCTTCGCCGAGTTGGATCGTATTAGTCATCATAAAAGCCACACTTTATTTCGCTGCAGATGATTAACGCTAAGATAATACACTTTTTGATCGGTACAGCAATACTTTACTCGCTGCCATGAGATAAACTGCAAGTTTAAAAATACCAATATAAAAATCAGGAGCGAAGCGACTCCGCAATTGTCAATTATCCATTGTCAATTGTCAATTAAAAAACTCGTTTTATGCGAGCGTCTAACCACGATCACAATATAAGCACGAACGTGAAAAAAAGCAAAAAAGAGAGAGAGGGTGCGGATTATGGAGATCCGTGAGATCGCTTCGGAGAAGATAACCGAGGCGGTATGCAAGCTGTTTACAGACTGCAATTACTATATCGGCGACGATATCATGAATGCGCTCGAACAGGCAAGGGAGAACGAAGATTCTCAGCTTGCAAAGAACGTTCTGACGCAGATAATCGACAACGACAAGATCGCCGCAAAGGAGCAGATACCGATGTGCCAGGACACGGGCATGGCGGTGCTTTTTGTTGAGTACGGCGACAGAGTTGTTGTTGACGGCGAGGGCTTTTACGACGCTGTTGAAAAAGGCGTTGCAAAGGCGTACATCGACGGCTGCCTGAGAAAATCGGTAGTTGACGATCCCGTTTTCGACAGAGTGAACACAAAGAACAACACTCCGCCGATCATACATACAAAGATAGTTCACGGCGACAAGATACGCATCACCGCAGGCGGCAAGGGCTTCGGCAGCGAGAATATGTCGTCGGTAAAAATGCTCACACCGTCGGCAGGCGTTGAGGGCGTTAAAAAGGCTGTGCTTGACGCCGTTGCATACGCAGGCCCTAACCCATGCCCTCCTATCGTTGTAGGCGTGGGAATAGGCGGCACCTTCGAGCGTGCGGCACAGCTTGCGAAGCTTGCAACGTTCCGCTCGATAAGCAAACCGAACCCGGACGAGCGGTACGCAGCTTTAGAGCGTGAGCTTCTTGACACGATAAACAAAATGAACATAGGCCCTGCGGGACTCGGCGGAAAGACAACGGCTCTCGGTGTAAACATCGAGGCCTCCCCCACTCACATAGCAGGAATGCCTGTAGCCGTAAACATCTGCTGCCACGCATGCAGACACAAATCAATAGAGATCTGATTTTTAATCAGATCTCTATTGATAATTGAAAATTGAAAATGGAAAATGGAAAATTGCGGAGTCGCTTCGCTCCTGATTTTATATTAGTTCATTCGATCTTTTAACATATTGCTCTTGGGAGCAAATCAATTTATAGCTTTTCGTGAACTACTAAGATCAACTCGCCGCAGGCGAGTTCCGCAATTCCCCATTTTCAATTCCCCATTTTCAATTTTCCATTTGATTTTGATGTTTTTATATTGCTCTTGGAAGCAAATCAGTTATAGCTTTTCGAGAACTACTAAGATCAACTCGCCGCAGGCGAGTTCCGCAATTTTCCATTTTCCATCTTCAATTTTCCATTTGATACAGAGGATCACTATTATGAAAAAAATAAACTTTCCAATAACTCCCGAGCAGATCGCTGAGCTTCGTACCGGCGACAGAGTGCTCGCTTCGGGTTATCTTTATACTGCCCGTGACGCTGCTCACAAGCGCCTTTACGAGCTTTTGCAGCAGGGCAAGGAGCTGCCGATAGACATTGACGGTCAGACGATCTATTATGTCGGCGCAGCGCCTGCAAAGCCCGGCTACGTTATCGGCCCGTGCGGTCCCACATCATCGTACCGTATGGACAAGTATGCGCCGTCTCTGCTCGATCTCGGACTTAAAGTAATGATCGGCAAGGGCGCAAGAAACGACGAGGTGATAAACTCGATCGTGAAAAACAAGGCGGTCTACCTTATCGCAGTCGGCGGCGCTGCTGCGCTCGTTGCAAAGTGCGTAAAAAAGGTCGATCTCATCTGCTACGAAGACCTCGGCACCGAGGCTATCTACCGCTATGAGGTCGAGGATATGCCGCTCATCGTTGCTATAGATCCCGAGGGGAACAATATCTATGTGCGCTGAGAAGACTGTTCTGAAAGACGGCGAACACATCGAGCCGCTCGGAAACGGCATTTCGGTGATCGTGTCGAATGAGAACCGTTTCTCTACCGATACGATACTTCTTGCAAACTTTTCGGAGCCGAAAAAACACGAGCGCTGCATTGAGTTCGGCGCAGGGTGCGGCGCTATAAGCTTCATATGGTGCAGGAACACTCCGCCGAAAAGAATTATCTCGGTTGAGCTTCAGAAGCAGGCTGCCGAAATGATGCAAAGAAGCGTTTCGATGAACGAGCTTGACGAGCGCATCACGGTGATGAACGAAGACCTGCGCACATTAAAAGGCAAGCTGCCGTCGGGCAGTGCCGACATGATCGCCATGAATCCGCCGTACAAGATCGGCGGCGGCGGCATCGTCAATCCCGATCAGCAGAAGCGCATAGCACGCCATGAAACGGAATGCACTATCGATGACATCACGGCGGCAGCCTGTGATCTTCTGCGCTTCGGCGGCAGGCTGTGCTTATGTCAGCGCCCCGAACGTCTTACCGATGTACTTTTATCAATGAGAAACGCAGGCATAGAACCGAAAAGGCTGCGCCTTGTTCAGCAGCGAAAAAACAAAGCTCCGAAGCTCTTTTTGGTAGAGGGCAAACGAGGCGCCCGAAGCGGCGGCTTGGTAACCCTCCCCACGCTTCTGATAGAAGACGATTCCGGCAATTTTTCGGAGGAAATGATCGGGATATACGGAGACTACAAAAGCGGACACCTTTGAGCAATGGACAATTGACAATGGATAATTGACAATTCAGGAGTCGCTTCGCTCCTGTTTTATATTAGTAAGGTATTCAATTGAAACAGCTTCGGCAGCGAATAAAGCATGGCTTTGCGAAGACTAATACAAATTCAACTCGGCAAAGCCGAGTTCCGCAATTGTCCATTGTCCATTGTCCATTGTCAATTATAAAAAAGGCGAACGCAGTGAGCCTGACCTTAATTTTCCATTTTCCATTTTCAATTTTCCATTTAAAAGACGGGGTGATATTATCAGCGGAACATTATATGTGGTGGGTACGCCTATCGGAAATCTGGGCGATCTTTCTCCGAGAGCTGCCGAGACGCTCGAAAGCGTTGATTTCATTGCAGCGGAGGATACGAGAGTTACTTTGAAGATACTCAATCATCTCGGCATAAAGAAACCCATGATAAGCTACTACGAACACAACAGGATAGAGCGTGGCGAGGTCATATGCCAAAGGATAGAATCCGGCGAAAACTGCGCCATCGTTACCGATGCAGGTATGCCCTGCATTTCGGATCCCGGCGAGCTGCTTGTTGCACAGTGCGCCGAAAGGGATATAAAAGTCGTTGTCGTTCCGGGGCCGAGCGCAGTTATTTCGGCGCTTGCCGTTTCCGGTCTGCCGACAGGCCGCTTTACTTTTGAAGGATTTCTGAGCGTTAACAGAAAAAGCCGCCTCGATCACCTTGAAAGCTTAAAGGACGAGCGCAGGACGATGATCTTCTACGAAGCGCCGCATAAGCTTGCGAACACGCTTCGTGATCTTTACGAAGCATTCGGCGACAGGCGCATATCTATAGTTCGTGAGATAACGAAGATACACGAAGAGGCGATACGCACAACGCTCAGTGAAGCCTGCGATAAGTACGGCGACGGCGGCCTTAAAGGCGAGATAGTTCTCGTGCTTGAAGGCAAGACGGAAGAAGAAAAGGAACTGACGCTTGAAGACGCAGTCACACTTGCGAAAAAGCTCATCGAAGAGGGCTGCTCATCGTCCGACGCCGCCAAACAAGCAGCCAAAGCAACAGGCATAAAAAAGAACGAAATATACCGTGAAATAACAAAATAAAAAATTTTTTCCAAAAAACGTAACCTTTTTACGAAATATGGCACTAATTATTTGGTATACGAAACACGAATTGACAATTGACAATTGATAATGGACAATTGCGGAAGCACTTCGTGCTTGATTTTATATTGGTCTATTCAAAAATATGAGCATATCTCTTGAAATCGAATAAAGCACAGATTTGCAAAAACTATTACAAATCCAACTCGCCGCAGGCGAGTTCCTAAATTGTCAATTATCCATTGTCAATTGTCAATTGTAAAATGCATTAAGGAGAGTTACAGATGTATTTTAAGATTTTGGGTACGGGAAGCTATGTTCCCGACAACGTTGTTACTAACGACGATATGGCAAAGATCGTTGAAACATCCGACGAATGGATCACTAAAAGAGTCGGCATCAAGGAGCGTCATGTGAGCGTTAACGACACTACGCTCGACATGGGTGTTGCGGCTGCCGAAAAAGCGCTTGAAAGCGCAGGCGTTTCGGGAAGTGACATCGATCTTATCGTTGCGGCTACGATCTCCGCAGATTCCGTTTCGCCTAACCTTGCGTGCATGATCGAAAACAGGATCGGCGCCGACTGCATGTCGTTTGACGTAAGCGCAGCATGCGCAGGCTTCCTTTTTGCCCTTGAAACGGCAATGGGCTTTATCGAGCGCAAAAGAGCAAAGAAAGTGCTTATCGTTTGTTCTGAAAGAATGAGCAAGCTGCTCGACTGGACAGACCGCAGCACATGCGTAATTTTCGGCGACGGCGCAGCAAGCGTTGTGCTTGAAGCAAAGGAAGACGGCATTTACGATTCCGTTATACATACAAAGGGCGGCGACGATGTTATCGACATTCCGACAAGAGACGGTATCTCGCCTTTCTATAAAGTAGAGCAGAAGCACCCGTTCCTTTTCATGAACGGACAGGCTACATTCAAGTTTGCAGTCAACTCCATCACTCACGACATCAAAGAGGTTCTTGACAAGGCAAACATCGCTCCCGAGGAGATCGACTTCGTTATCCCCCACCAGGCTAACAAGAGGATCATTGATTTCGCTCAGCCCAAGACAGGCATCGACAGAGAGAAATGGTACGTAAACATCGAGCGCTTCGGAAACGTTTCCGGTGCAAGCATTCCGATCGCACTTGACGAGATGAACCGTCAGGGCATGATCAAGGAAGGCGACAAGCTTCTCCTTGCAGCCTTCGGCGGCGGACTTTCAAGCGGCGCTGTTGTGTTTGAATGGTAATTGTATCAATTGATAATTGACAATTACGGAACTCGCCTGCGGCGAGTTGGATTGTAGAAGCTTTTGCAAAACCATACTTTATTCGCTGCCATGAGATAATTATTAAGTCTGAAAAAATTAATAATAATCAGGAGCGCAGCGACTCCGCAATTGTCCATTGTCAATTGTCAATTAAAAAAGCCGTTTCATTGTTTCTTAAACATTAACACTCATCGGCTTCCGCATTTTACATAAGAAATCTTGAAAGTTAAGTGAACATTTAAGATTTTACATTTTGGGGCTTGAAAAATAGTTCGATAATTGTTAATATATTGATTGCATGGTCATGCAGAATAAATTAAAAGGAGTTTTTAACCATGGTATTTGAGAAAATTGCAAAGATGATCGCTGAAAAGATCGACGCAGACGTTGCAGAGATCAAGGAAGACACAGCATTCGAGGATCTCAGCATCGATTCTCTCGACATCACTGAGATCGCAATGGATATCGAAGACGAGTTCGGTATCGAGTTCGAGGCAGACCCGTCCATGAAGACAGTTGCAGACCTCGTTGCAGCAGTAGAGAAGAAGGTAGGCTAATCTGCCGGATCAATTACCGCCGTGCCTGTTAAAACAGCAGGCACAGGCGGCAATGCTTTTTTAATTTATTTTCGGATCACGACACTAAAAACTAACACAGTGTGGAAAACAAACACCTTTATCAATTGACAATTGACAATTGATAATTGACAATTGCGGAGTCGCTGCGCTCCTGTTTTATATTGGAATATCCAAACAGCGCAGCTTTCGGCAAATAATAAAGTTCAGTTTGCGAGTATTATTATAATCCAACTCGGCGAAGCCGAGTTCCGAAATTGACAATTGACAATTGTCAATTGCAAAGTCGCTGCGCTCCTGTTTTATATTTATTATATTGACAATTGTCAATTGCAAAGTCGCTGCGCTCCTGTTTTATATTTATTATTCAATCGAAACAGCTTTCGGCAAATAATATAGTTCAGTTTGCGAGTATTATTATAATCCAACTCGGCGAAGCCGAGTTCCGAAATTGTCCATTGTCAATTGTCAATTAAAAAAAAGCTCTTTCCACATTATAAATAAAAGAGGTAACTAAAATGATAACTTCCCCCATTTGTGAAGCTCTCGGTATCGAGTACCCGATCTTTCAGGGCGGTATGGCGTGGATAGCCGACGGCAAGCTTGCGGCAGCAGTCTCGAACGGAGGCGGCCTTGGAATCATTTCCGCTATGAACGCAGGCAGCGACTATCTCAGAGAGCAGATAAGAATAGCACGTTCTTCAACAGACAAGCCTTTCGGCGTTAATATAATGCTTCAAAGCCCCCATGCGGAAGAAGTTGCCGCTGTTGTTGCCGAGGAAAAAGTTCCGGTAGTTACAACAGGCGCAGGCAGCCCTGCAAAGTTCATGGAAATGTGGAAAGAAGCAGGCATAAAGGTAGTTCCCGTCATTGCTTCCGTTGCAATGGCTAAAAAGATGGAAAAATGCGGCGCTGCTGCTGTAGTTGCAGAGGGTCAGGAGTCGGGCGGCCACATCGGCGAGCTTACGACTATGGCGCTCGTTCCGCAGGTAGTTGACGCTGTAAGTATCCCCGTTATCGCCGCAGGCGGCATCGCAGACGGCAGAGGAGTTGCGGCAGCTTTCATGCTCGGCGCTGTAGGCGTTCAGCTCGGAACACGCTTCCTCGTTGCAGAAGAGTGCGGCGTTCATCAGAACTATAAGAATGCAGTTCTGAAAGCTACCGATATCTCAACGGTAACAACAGGCAGACGTTTCGGCGGCAACACATGCCGAAGCATCAAAAACGCATTTACAAGAAACTTCGTTAAAGAAGAGTATTCCCCCGAAGCAACACCCGAAAGCGTTGCAAATCTCGGCGTGGGCGCTTTGAGACTTGCAGCTGTTGAGGGAGACGCTAAGAACGGCTGTCTGCTTGCGGGTCAGATATCGGGTATGGTAAATAAAGAACAGCCCGCAGCTGAGATCATCAAGGAGATCTTTGACGAGGCTGAAAAACTTCTGGGAGGCGCTTCAAAATGGGTAAGATAGCATTGGTTTTGTCCGGACAGGGCGCACAGTACACAGGCATGGGCAAAGAGCTTTACGACTGCTCCCCTGCCGCTAAAAAAATATTTGAAACAGCAGATTCCGTTCGTCCCGATACAAGCGCACAGTGCTTTGAGGGCGACAAGGAAACTCTTTCGAGAACATGCAACACACAGCCGTGCGTTATGGCTGTTGACCTTGCTGCTGCGGCTGCCGTGATCGAAAAGGGCATCAAGCCCGACTGCATCGCAGGCTTTTCGCTCGGCGAGATAGCAGCGCTCGGACTTTCGGGAATGCTCTCATACGAAGACGCATTCAAGCTCGTTTGCAAGCGTGCGGAGCTTATGGACATAGCTTCCGAAACAGACAAGGGCACGATGGTAGCCGTTGTAAAGCTTCCTCCCGAAAAGGTAGAGGAGATCGCATCACGCTTTGACAGAACTTATCCCGTAAACTACAACGGACCTGCTCAGACTGTCGTTGCAACAACGATAGAAAACGCAGACAAGATCGTTGAGGCTGCAAAGGAAGAAAAAGGCAGAGGCGTGAAGCTTGCGGTAAGCGGCGCATTCCACTCCCCTTTCATGCACAGTGCGGCTGTAGGTCTTGCGGAGTATCTCAAAGACGTTGAGTTTGCAGACCCGAAGATGCCTGTTTACAGCAACTACACAGCTAAACCCTACGAGGGCGACTACAAGGCTCTGCTCACGGCGCAGACGGAAAACCCTGTCCGCTGGCAGACGATAATCGAGAATATGATAAACGATGGCGTTGACACATTCATCGAAGCAGGCCCCGGCAAAACGCTCGCAGGCCTCATCAAAAAGATCAACGCAGACGTTAAGATATACAACGTAGAAGATAAAGCATCGCTCGAAGCGCTCGCTTTGTAAATTGAGAATTGAAAATGGAAAATGGAAAATTGCGGAAGCACTTCGTGCTTGATTTATACTGGTGTATTCAGACTTTACAGCTTTCGGCTGCCAAAAAAAGTTATTGTTTTTTTAACCAATAAAAAAACAACTCGCCGCAGGCGAGTTCCGCAATTGTCCATTGTCAATTATCAATTGTCAATTATAAAAGGGGCGAACTTCGTTCGCCGACCGAAATTTTCCATTTTCAATTTTCCATTTTCCATTTGAAGGACGGAGGTTATTATGAGTTACGATATGAATAATAAAACGGCGCTTATCACGGGCGCTGCTCGTGGTATCGGCTATGCCGTTGCCGAAAAGCTCGCATCATGCGGTGCGGCTATCGCAGTTGTAGATTACTGCGGCGAAGAGGACGGCGCAAAGTCCGCCGCAGCTCTTGCCGAGAAATACGGCGTAAAAACTGCTTTCTACCGCTGTGATGTTTCAAACTTTGAAGCAAGCAAGGAAACAGTTGCAAAGATCATCGAAGATTTCGGCGGCATTGATATTCTTGTCAATAACGCAGGCATCGTGAAGGATATGCTCATGCTCAAGATGACCGACGCCGAATTTGACGCAGTTATAAACGTAAACCTCAGAGGTACGTTCAACATGACAAAGCACCTTTACAGCCACATGATGAAGAAGAGAGCCGGACGCATCGTAAACGTTTCCTCTGTAGTAGGACTTACGGGCAACGCAGGTCAGGCAAACTATTCCGCATCAAAGGCAGGCGTTGTAGGGCTTACAAAGTCTGCTGCTAAGGAGCTTGCAGGCAGAGGCGTAACTGTAAACGCAGTTGCTCCGGGCTACATAATGACAGACATGACGAACGCTCTTTCCGATAAAGTCAAAGAGCAGTTCACGGCTCAGATCCCGATGAAAAAAGGCGGCAAGCCCGAGGACGTTGCAAATGCTATCGCTTTCCTCTGCTCCGATGATGCGGCATACATCACGGGCGAAGTCATTCGTGTAGACGGCGGACTTGCGATGTAACCAAGGGCTCTGCCCTTGGAACCCGCCCGCTTTTTGAAAAAAGCGGGGCAAAAACTTTCGGCTATGTACTTTTCCGCTTTTGGGTAAACCGGAAAACTTTTCGCAGTTTGGTTTGTTATTTTTTTAACAGCCTAATGACTACACCAACTCGTCGCAAACGAGTTCCGGCATTCCACTTTCTACATTAACGCAAGCGGAAAGCGGAAGTATCAAAAAACTATAGCACTTGCTCTCGGCAGAGATAAAAAATATACCAGGGAGAGAAAACAATGAACAGAGTAGTGGTTACAGGTATCGGTGCGCTTACGCCTGTCGGCAACAGCGCTCCCGAATACCTTGCAAACATAAAAAAAGGCGTCAATGGAATCGATGTTATCACGAAGTTTGACGTTTCAGAATCAAAATACAAATTCGCCGGCGAAGTAAAAAATGCCGATCTTGCGGCTGTTATCGACAAGGCTTCGCTCAGAAAGATGGATCTCTATACGCAGTACGCAATGTACGCAGCGCATGAAGCAATGAACGACAGCGGTATTTCCGGAAAAGTCGATCCTTACCGTTTCGGCGTATATTTCGGCACGGGTATCGGCGGCTTCGATACGCTCCTCACAGAGCATATCGCTCTTCTCGAAAAGGGCGCAAGACGTGTTTCTCCGCTGTTTATCCCGAAGATGATCTATAACATCGCAGCAGGAAACATTGCGATCACATTTGATGCAAAGGGCACGAACATGGCTCTTTCCACAGCATGCGCAACGGGCGCTACGGCTGTAGGCGAAGCGTACAGAGCTATCAAGTTCGGTCTTGCAGACGCTATGATCTGCGGCGGCAGTGAGGCGGCTATCCATCCGCTCACGGTTGCAGGCTTCGGCCAGTGCAAAGCGCTTTCCACAGCAGAAACAAAGGACACTGTATCGCTTCCGTTCGACAAGCGCCGCAAGGGCTTCGTAATGGCAGAGGGTGCGGCTGTTCTCATTCTTGAAGAGTACGAGCACGCCGTAAACAGAGGCGCAAAGATCTACGCAGAGATCGTAGGCTACGGCTCAACGAACGACGCATACCACATCACTTCGCCCGATCCGGCAGCAGAAGCTACGGCTCGTGCTGTTGAAGAAGCTATCAAGGATATCGAGCTTCCCGATGCAGACAAGATCTACATTAACGCTCACGGCACAGGCACACACTTGAACGATGTGACAGAGACAAATACATTCAAGAACGTATTCAAGGACGACGCATACAAGCTGCACATCAGCTCAACAAAGTCCATGACGGGACATATGCTCGGTGCGGCAGGCGCTATCGAGGCTATCACGGCGATCGACACGCTCACAAGCGGCATCGTACCGCCGACGATCAATCTTCTTGAAAAAGACGAGGAGTGCGACCTCAACTACACACCGAACACAGCACTCGAAACACCGATAGAGCTTGCGCTCTCCACAAACCTCGGCTTCGGCGGACACAATGCATGCCTGGCGTTTAAAAAAATCAGCAACTAACAACATATACAATTGACAATTGACAATGGATAATTGACAATTGCGGAAGCACTTCGTGCTTGATTTATATTGGTGTATTCAGTCTTTACAGCTTTCGGCTGCCAAAAAAGTTGGATTTTTAAAACTAATAAAAAAACAACTCGCCGCAGGCGAGTTCCGCAATTGTCCATTGTCAATTATCAATTGTCAATTATAAAGGGCTTGGGTGTTATCATGAACATAGAAGAGATAAAAAACATAATCCCCCATCGTGACAACATGCTTCTTATCGACGAGGCGGAGGTTATTGACGGGGTGGCTTACGGTAAAAAGCATATCACGGGCGACGAGTGGTTCCTGAAAGGTCATTTTCCGGGAAATCCCGTTGTTCCGGGCGTTATCCTTTGCGAGATAATGGCGCAGTCGAGCTGCGTTCTGCTTGCGGAGCAGTCGAGCGGCGCTACCCCCTACTTCACGGGTCTTGACAAGGTAAAATTCAAGAACAAAGTCCTCCCCGGCGACACGATCGAAACAGAGTGCAGGATCGTAAGAAACAAAGGTCCGTTCTACTTCGCCGAAGGCAAAGCGTCCGTAAACGGAAAGCTGTGCGTAAAAGCTGAGTTTTCGTTTGCACTAATCAACTGACAATTGACAGTTGACAATTGATAATTGACAATTATGGAGCTCGCCTGCGGCGAGTTGGATTATATTAGTTCTCAGAGAGCTATTCTTTACTCTTTGCCAAGTAGTAGCTATGAAGTCTGAAAACACTAATATAAAAACAGGAGCGAAGCGACTCATTAATTGTCCATTGTCCATTGTCAATTGTCCATTGTCAATTAGAAAAAGGGAGCGGAGCGACTCCTTCATTCCACACTCCACTTTCCACATTCCACATTAATAAAAAGGCGAACTTCGTTCGCCTTACCGCAATTGTCCATTATCAATTGTCCATTGTCAATTAATGAAAGAGTGATCATAAAATGGCAAATGTATTTACCAATATAATTAAAAACCTCACCGGGCAGCAGCCTACCGATATCGAATCGCTGATAAAGCACACCGAGAACGTCAATCTTGTGTGCAAGGGCTGTCACGGAGAGATACAGAAGCACACGCTTCTTAAAAACAATATGATCTGCCCCAAGTGCGGCAAGTATTTCCGTATGGGCGGCAAGGAAAGGATCAAATGGCTCGCAGACAAGAAGTCTGTAGAGTTCATGTTCGACGATTACGAGAGCCGTGATTTCCTTGAATTTCCAGGCTACTCCGAAAAGCTTGAAAAATCACGCAAGCAGACGAACGAAAAGGACGCCGTAGTTGTCGGAACGGCAAAGATCGGCGGCAAGCCCTTTGCGTTTTTCGTGATGGACTCACGCTTCATGATGGCTTCGATGGGTTCCGTTCTCGGAGAGAAGATCACATCTATCTTTGAGTACGCCAAGAAATACTCGCTCCCCGTTATCGGCTTTACCGCATCAGGCGGCGCACGTATGCAGGAGGGTATCATCTCTCTTATGCAGATGGCTAAGGTCAGCGGCGCAGTTAAGCGTCACTCCACAGCAGGCAACCTCTACATAACGGTGCTCACAGACCCGACAACGGGCGGCTGTACGGCATCTTTCGCTATGCAGGGCGATATTATCCTTGCCGAGCCGAAAGCGCTTGTAGGCTTTGCCGGCAGACGTGTCGTTGAGCAGACTACTAAGTCAAAGCTTCCCGACAACTTCCAGAGCGCAGAGTTCCTGCTTGAACATGGATTTGTAGACTCGATCGTTCCGAGAGAAAAGCTCAGAGACACGCTCGGAACTCTTCTTGAAATTCACTCAGCCGGAGGTGCAGCCGTATGACGCCTTATGAAAAACTGAAAACTGCCAGAGCGAGCACACGCCCGACAGGCAGCGCATATATAGATCAGATATTCAAAAACAAGATAGAGCTTCACGGCGACCGCCGCTTCGGCGACGACGCAGCTATCGTAAGCGGCGTCGGATTCCTTGATGACGGGATCCCCGCAACGTTTATCGCTATTGACAAGGGCACAGACCTGCAGAGCCGTCTTGCAAAGAACTTCGGCTGCCCGAAGCCCGAAGGCTACAGAAAGGCGCTTCGCCTTATGAAGCAGGCGGAAAAATTCCGCAGACCCGTTGTATGCTTTGTAGATACGCTCGGCGCATTCTGCGGCGCAGAGGCGGAGGAGCGTGGTCAGGGTCAGGCTATAGCCGAGAACATTCTTGAAATGATGGGACTGAAAACACCCGTTATCACATTCGTTATCGGCGAAGGCGGAAGCGGCGGCGCTCTCGGTCTTGCAACTGCGGACAGAGTTTATATGCTTGAAAACGCCGTATACTCCGTTATCTCCCCCGAGGGCTGCGCAAGCATTCTCTGGAAAGACAGCAACAAGGTAGCAGACGCTGCAGCATGCCTGCACATCACTGCACAGGACATGCGTGAATTCAAGGTAGTTGAGGGCATCATCACTGAGGATTTCGATCACTTCGACAAGATGTGCAACTCGATACGTCATCAGATAAAGAAGGATATCAAGACGCTTTCGGCAATGTCAGACGAAGAGCTTCTCGAAAACCGCTACAACCGTTTCCGCCAGTTCGGCTACTTCACAAGAACAGTCGATGACGAGGACGAAATGTAAATTTCAAATACGATCTGAGAGTGAGGACAACATCTCGTTGTTCTCACTCCCTTTTTTTTAATTGACAATTGACAATGGACAATTGACAATTGCGGAAGCGGCTTCGCCGCTTGTCTTAATGTGGAATGTGAAAAGTGGAAAGTGGAATTAAGGAACTCGCCTGCGGCGAGTTGGATTTGTATTAGTTCTCGCAAAGCAATACTTTTATTCGCTGCCGAAAAATAAGTATTAAGTTTGAAATAAACTAATATAAAACCAAGCACGCAGTGCTTCCGCCATTCGCCATTCCACTTTCCACTTTCCACATTCAAAAAGGGCGAACGAAAGTGAGCCTAACCGAAATTGTCCATTGTCAATTGTCAATTATCAATTATGTTTTCCCTGTGTTTTTAAAGTAAAACTTAGTTAAAGGCTGTATAATAATCAGCGGTGAATTTTTCAGTTGAAATCCCCCTTGCGTTCATACTATGTTAATTATTTTGTAATACACTTAAAAACGCAGGACTATTTTTACAAATTAAGGAGTGAACACTATGGTTGAAGTGCAAAATGTCACAAAGATCTACGGCGATAAAAAAGCTGTGGACGACATAAGCTTTACCGTCAACAGCGGCGAGATAGTCGGATTCCTCGGACCTAACGGCGCAGGCAAATCCACTACGATGAATATCATCACAGGCTATCTTTCGTCTTCAAGCGGCACCGTCACAGTAGACGGCTGCGAGATCCTCGACGACCCGAAGGGCGTTAAATCGAAGATCGGGTATCTCCCCGAGATACCGCCGCTCTATACCGAGATGACTGTGCGAAAATATCTCGGATTCATGTACGACTTAAAGCACGTTAAACTCGAAAAGGAAGAGCATATCGACGAGATCTGCCGCCTTGTGAAGATCGACGCAGTTGAAGACCGTATAATCAAGAACCTTTCAAAGGGTTATAAGCAGAGAGTCGGTCTTGCTCAAGCGCTGCTCGGCAACCCTCCCGTGCTTATACTTGACGAGCCGACCGTAGGTCTTGACCCGAAGCAGATCATCGAGATCAGAAATCTTGTAAAGGATCTCGGCAAAAAGCATACAGTTATCCTTTCGTCTCATATTCTTTCGGAAGTGCAGGCTATCTGCGACAGAGTGCTTATCATCAGCAACGGCAGGATAGTAGCCGATTCGCCGACAGCAGATCTTTCAAAGGTGCTCGGCAAATCAGGCAAGCTTCGCATTCAGGTCAAGGGCGGCAAGACGAGCATCATCGACACCGTTTCTTCCGTTAAGGGCGTCAAGAGCGTCAAGACAGAGCGTGAGCTTCAAAACGGCGTTTACGAGTTCATCGTTGAATCCGACAGCGAGCTTGACGTTCGTGAGTCTGTATTCTGGAAGCTGTCGGAGGCTAAGCTTCCTATGCTTCTCATGCAGAGCGCAGACCCGACTCTTGAAGAGATATTCCTTAAGCTTACAAACGATACGAACTATACAAAACAGGGAGGCGGCAAAAAATGAGAGCGATCATAAAAAGGGAGCTGTACTCCTACTTCTGTTCGCCTATGGCTTACGTCGTAATGGCGATATTCCTTTTCTTCTCCGGCATCTTCTTTACGATGATATGCCTCGGAAACAGCACATCGGAGCTTAACTACGTTTTCTCCAATATGTGCCTTGTAACGATATTCATCACACCGATACTCTGCATGAGATTATTAAGCGATGAAAAACGGCTCAGAACAGACCAGGCGCTTCTTACATCGCCTGTGAGCATTCTTTCTATAGTGCTCGGCAAGTTCTTCTCGGCATGTATACTTTTCCTTATCTGCATGTCGATATTCGTTATCTACGGCTTTACGCTTTCGTTCTTCGTAACGCCGAAATGGTCTGTCATCATCTGCAACTGCTTAGGTCTTTTCCTTCTTGCGGCGGCACTCATTGCAATAGACGTTTTTCTGTCGTCACTTACCGAAAGTCAGGTAATTGCGGCAGTTACGGGCTTTGCGGCAGGACTTTTCGTTTATCTTCTCGATAACGTTGCAAGCGCCGTGTCCGTTTCGTTTGTCAATAAGGCGCTCACATCGGTGTCTTTCCTTACGCATTATCAGAACTTTACAGTCGGGCTTCTCAGTCTCTCTGACGTAGTATTTTTCCTTTCGGTCGCAGCGCTGTTCATCTTCCTGACGGTAAGAGTGATCGAAAAGAGACGCTGGAGCTAAGGAGGTCGGAAACATGAGTAATTTAGAAAAGAACAAGGACTCCGAGCAGGAGATCAAGCTTACCCTCAACAAAGAGGAGCAGGCAGAAGAGACAATTGAAAAGGCTTCGGAAGAAATCTCCGAGGAGACCGAAGAAACCGCACAGGAAGCTTCGGAAACGACCGAAACAACGGAAACAACAGAAACAACGGAAACAGAAGAAGCAGCAGACGAAAACCCTCTTGAAAAAGAAAAGGATAAAAAGAGCAAGGAGATATCTCCGGAAAAGCTCAGAAAAAAGCAGGAAAGAGCCGCACGCCATTCGCTCAAAGCAAGAGCTTTCAAAAAGGGCTGGTTCTCGATAGCGCTCGTTGCGCTTTTCGTGGCAGCTGTTATCTTCGTGAACCTTATCGCATCGGTGCTCGTTGATAAAGTGCCTGCACTGATCGTTGATACAACAGGCTCCGGCAGCTTCGATCTTTCCGACGAAACGCTCGACTACATCAACAAGCTTGACGAGCAGATAAAGCTCATCGTTCTTGCAGATGAAAAGACATACCGTGAGGGCGGCGACTACTATATCCAGTCCGACTCGCTTCTCCATAAGTACGACGACAATTCGAGCCATATTTCGCTTGAATTCAAGGATCTTGCAGAAGACCCGACATTCACGAGCCGTTACCCCGACGAGAGCCTTGCTCAGTACGGCATCATCGTTCAGGGCGAGGACGAAAAGGATTACAGATACCTTGCAACTACAGACTACTACGATGTTCAGATCGACTACTCGTCGTATCAGTATTACATCGCAGGCAGCAAGCTTGAAGAAGCTGTAACTTCCGCTATCCTCAATGTAACGCTCGACGACAAGCCGAAGGCTGCATTCATCTCCGGCATCACAGACGAGGACTACAAACCGTTCATGACGTACCTTGACAACAACGGTTTTGAAACGGAAGAGATCTCCCCTGCTATCGGCACTATCAGCGATGACGTTGATATCATCGTGCTGTACGCTCCGAATGTAGACCTTGACTCCGCTTACGTTGACAAGCTCTCGAACTTCCTTACAAACGGCGGCGAGTACGGCAAGCAGCTGCTTTACATGCCCGGCTCGTCACTTTCCGCCCGCCCGAACCTTGATTCGCTTCTTGAAGAGTGGGGCGTTGAGGTAGACAAGGGCTACGCTATCGAAAATGACATGTCTAAGGTTTCGCAGATCACTTACGGCGTTTACCTTTTTGCAACCGATTACAGCGAAACGTCATACACCGAGAAGATGAAGAACGCTTCTCTCCCCGTATGCGTATTCTACGGCAACGGCGTTTACACTCACCCCGTAAAGACGCTTGACGAGAGCAAGGCAAAATCGCTCCTCAAGCTCTCCGAGCAGAGCACAGTTATCTATCCGCCGGAGTCCGGCGACGAGGCAGAGCCTGTTGAGGAAACTCTTCCCTCACTTGCAGTAGGTGCGATCGCCACAAAGAGCGCAGCGTCCGCATCGGGCGACACCGACACAGATTCCGATAACGAGCCGGACGACAAGAAGTCCTCAAACATCATCGTTCTCGGTTCAAGCTACATCGTTACCGAATCGTTCTTAAACTCCGACATGTACGGCAACGCATCGTACATTCTCTCGCTTCTCAACACGGTCGTAGGCAGAGACAACGTAGGCGTTACTGTAGGAACACAGTCGCTCGAAGCCGAACCGCTCAACATCTCCACAGCACAGCTTCGTGTGTTCACCGTACTGTTTGCAATGCTCATCCCGCTCACAGTCCTCATAGCAGGCATTATGGTCTACATCAAGCGGAAAAACATGTAACAAGTTGAAAATTGAAAATGGAAAATGGATAATTTCGGAGTCGCTTCGCTCCTGATTTTTATATTAGTTTGTTTAATAATTATCTCACGGAAGAGAGTAAAGTTTAGCTTTGTGAGGACTAATACAAATCCAACTCGCCGCAGGCGAGTTCCGCAATTTTCCATTTTCAACTTTCCATTTTCCATTTAATAAACGGAGGTTTGAATATGAAGGATAACAAGGAAAACAAAAAAAGCAAAGAGAAAGCTCCGAAGAAGGGGCTTGGCAAGTCTGCTAAAACGCTTATTATATCTGTTGCAGGCGTTGCTGTTCTCGTGGGTATATTCCTGCTCGTTTATTTCATGCTTCCGCAGCAGGAAGACCCGAAGGATCCGGCAAATATGGCTTCTGTCGAAGAAAACAGCAGCAACGATTCAACGGCTGCCGAGTATACGCTCGTAAGTCATGTTCCTGCCGACATCGAAAAGATCGAGGTAGAAAACGAGCACGGCAAGTATACGCTCCTTTCCGAAACACCGATCCATGAGATGACAGCGTCGGACGGCACAACTTCAACAGTTACCGACAGCACGATCTACACGCTCGTAGGCTACGAAGATCTGACGCTCACGCCCGGTTCTCCCGATATGGTAGCTAACGACGCTGCTTCCGTTTCGGCAGGCAAGATCGTAAACGACGGCTCGAAGAAATCCGATTTCGGTTTTGACTCGCCCCGTGCAACGGTAAAGACAACGTTCAAGGGCGGCGACGTGACAACTATCATCGTAGGCGACGACGCACCCGACAACAGAGGCACATACATCATGATCGAGGGCGACGACAACGTTTACCTCGTCAACACAGACATGGCGGACGGCTTCCTTATCGGCGCTATGAACATGATCTCCAACGAGATCGGCTCCGCCGCAGAGGACGAGAGCGGCAACGTATTCACAAAGATGGTATTCGGCGGCACGCTCTTCGGCAGCGACGTTGAGTTCACATATGCAAACAGCGAGAATTTCTCGGAAACATACCGCATCGTATCGCCCGACAACGTTCTTGCAAATGAAGAAGTCGTAACATACATGATAAACAACGTAAGAAGCCTCACAGCCGAAGAGGTTGTTGCGGTAAATGCAGAGGAAAACAAGATCAAGGAGCTTGGTCTTTCGGAGCCTTACGTTACGGTCAAGGCAGAGTACCCCGACCTCAAGGTTGACTACAAGGCGTCGAAGCCCGACGGCGAAGGAAGCTTCTATCTGCTCACAAACGGCATCATCTACAAGATGAGCACAGAGTCCGTTCCGTGGGTGCTCCACGATTACAGCGACTGTGTTGTAAAGAGCATTCTTGCTCCGAAGTACGGCTCGGTTTCCGGCATCACCTGCGAGGCAGGCGGCAAGGAGTACAAGTTCGACATCGAAACAGAGACAACGACGAGCAATGACGGCAGCACAGACATCACGACGACTACCGTAAAATGCGGCGGCAATGTAATAGATCAGTCGAAGTTCGACACATTCTATCAGAACCTCACTTCTGCCGAGCGCTGCGGCGGCGTTGAGAAGAAGCCCGATGGCAAGAAGTCAATTCTCAAAGTAACGCTCACATACAGCGACGGAGCGACATCGGAAGCAGAGTTCTTCGAGGGTGAAAACAGAAAGTGCCCCGTTGTAATGGACGGCGCATTCTCAAGCCTTGCATACGAGAACTACGTTACAAAGATGATCGAAGATCTCCCGAAGATCAGCGCAAACAGCGACGTGGAGAGCATTTACTGAATCTATACTATTACTTACCCCGATGAGGACACAAACGTTCCTTATCGGGGAAGTTTTTTTAATTGACAATTGACAATGGACAATGGACAATTGCGGAACTCGGCTTCGCCGAGTTGATTTGTATTAGTCTTCACAAAACCATGCTTTTACTCGCTGCCGTGAGATAATTATTAAGTCTGAACAAACTAATTAAAAAACAGGAGCGAAACGACTTGTTAATTGACAATTGACAATGGATAATTGACAATTGCGGAACTCGGCTTCGCCGAGTTGATTTGTATTAGTTCTCACAAAACCAGGCTTTTACTCGCTGTCGTGAGATAACTATTAAGTTCCGAAAAAACTAATATAAAATCAAGCACGCAGTGCTTCCGACATTCGCCATTCCACTTTCCACATTCCACATTCAAAAAAAGGCGAACGAAAGTGAGCCTGACCGCAATTGTCCATTGTCAATTTTCAATTGTCAACTGAAAAAAGTTGCATAGTTGCATGCAACAAATCAACCGTTCGGGGGTATTGGTGAAAAATACTTTTCAGCTAAAGGAGCGGATCGTATGCAGGAGTGCGGCGGTTTTGTTAAGATCTATCGTAAAATGATCGATTGGGAATGGTATGACGATGTGAACACAAAGGCGGAATAACGATCGCACCGGGCGAGTACATGACAACCATAGGCAACCTTTCAGAGGAGCTGGGGCTATCGGTTCAAAATGTAAGGACAGCACTTTCTCACCTTGTATCAACGCAGGAAGTAACAATAAGAAAAGCCTTGAAAACCTCGATCATATCTATAAAAAACTGGGAGGATTATCAGGAGACTAACAAAACGTCAACAGAATGCCAACAAGATGATAACAACGAATCAACAACGTTCCAACAAAGTGATAACAACGAGCTAACAGAATCCCTTTCTTTATATAGAGAAGAAGGAAAAGAAGATAAAGAAGTTAAGAATGATAAGAAAGAGAAGAAGGAGAAGAACGGCGCAGCGCCGTCTTCTCCCTCTGAGGCTGAGATAAAAGATTATGTTGATAAAATGGGATACACGTTCTCTGCCGAAAACTTTTTTGACTACTACGAACGTCAGAACTGGACAAGCAGAGGTCAGCCGATAAAAGACTGGCGAAAGCTAATGGAAAATTTCGGAGTCGCTTCGCTCCTGTTTTTTATATTAGTTTGTTCAGACTTAAAAACTATCTTTTGGCAGCGAGTAAAGTTTGGCTTTGTGAGAACTAATACAAATCAACTCGCCGCAGGCGAGTTCCGCAATTGTCAATTATCCATTGTCAATTGTCAATTGAAATAATGCTTTGGTTCGTCAAAACATCGGCATAACGCTTCGAGTCGGCTTTCCCGTAATGCTCTGCTTTTCTTTGCCCTCCATTGCGGGGGACTCATCTTTGGCTTTGTGCGGTGGGCTGCTTCTACGCAGGCCGTCCCCCCTTAAGAATCCCCACAGCTTTACTCGGTAGGAGAGTATGGTAAGGCGGCTTTATAACCTTGATTTGCTTTATCCGAACATTCCGCCCACGCCACCGTTGACGGCGTGCGGCTGCTTATCAATTGACAATTGAAATAATGCTTTGATTCGTCAAAACATCAACCTATCGCTTTGAATTTGCTTTCCTGTAATGCTCTGCTTTTCTTTGCCCTCCATTGCCGGGCGGCAACTTACTTTTGCTAAGCGGCAAAAGTAAGCAAAAACGCTCTTAAGGGGGGACTCATCTCCCCCCTTAAGAATCCCCACAGCTTTGTCCGATGGGAAAGTATGGTAAGGCGGCTTTATTGCACATATTTGCTTTATCAGATCATTCCGCCCACGCCACCGTTGACGGCGTGCGGCTGCTTTGAAGAAGTTTGTTTACCGAAACACTAATACAAAAATCAAGCACGCAGTGCTTCCTTTTTTATTCTTTATTCTTTATTCTCTATTCTTTATTCTCTGAGCGAAGCGTTATTGACAATGGACAATTTCGGTTAGGCTCACTTTCCACATTCCACATTAAGACAAGCGGCAACGCCGCTTCCGCAATTTTCAATTTTCCATTTTAGAAAACACGCATCCGCAGTAGTCTTGCCTATACAGACCGTACTCTTTGGAAAGCTCTATCGAGCGCTTGTAGCCTTCTCTCTTTTTGAAATCGGAGGGAAGCCAGGGGACGCCGTATTCTGCCGCCAGGCTCTGCCCTATCTCGTTTAAAAGCTGCGCATTTTTAAGCGGACTTATCGTGAGCGTTGTCGTGAAGTAATCTGCGCCGAGCTTTTGCGCCTGCTTTGCCGTTTCCGATAAGCGAAGCTCAAAGCATTTACGGCAGCGTGCGCCGCCCTCCGGCTCTTTTTCAAGACCCTTTACGGCTTCGTAAAAAACAGAGCTGTCGAACTCTTCGTCTATGTAATCCACAGGGTACTTCGTTTTCATTTCGGAGATAAGCCGCTTCTGCTCGCTGCTTCTGCGTGCGTACTCGTCGTCGGGGTATAGATTCGGATTGTAGTAGAATACCGTTATCCTGAAAAACTGCGACAGATACTCGATACAATAGCTGCTGCACGGCGCACAGCAGCTATGCAGCAGCAAGGTCGGTGCAGTGCCGCCGAGCTTTTCGATGACCCCGTCAAGCTGCTTCTGATAATTGATCTTATTCATATTCATTCTCCGCACAAAACATGTTTTGTAATGTCGTCTGCCGTTTCGGCGATAAACTCTGCGCCGGCATTTTCAAGCTCTTCTCTTCCTCTGAAACCCCACTGCGCACCGCAGAAAGCAACGCCGCCGTTGAGCGCAGTTTTTACGTCCACGTTGCTGTCGCCTATGTAAAGACATCTGCTCTTATCGGCGATATCAAGCTCTGAGAGCATGGCGTAAAGTGAATCGGGCGCAGGCTTTACGGGGAACTCCTCTCTCTTTCCGTAAACGAGGTCGATAAGGCTGCTGTCAAACAGCGTGTCAACGATACGCTTTGCAAACTCATCAGATTTATTTGAGAGTATACCGATCTTTACGCCGCTTGCTTTAAGCGCTTCGAGCATTTCCGTTATGCCGTCATAGGGGCGAGTGGCGTCAAGGCATTTTTCGCCGTAGATAGTATTGAACTTATCGAAAACGGAGCGTGAGAGCTGTTCATCGGCTGCGCTCTCCCCCATTGCTTTTTTGATGAGATTCTTAATGCCGCTTCCGACGAGAAAGCGGTACTCATCGACATCATGCGTTGGCAGCCCGAAAAGCGTGAGCGCTTCATTGCACGAATCGGCAAGGTCACAAAGACTGTCGATAAGAGTTCCGTCAAGGTCAAACAAACAAACGTCGTAGTTCTTTTTCATTTTTGAGATCGTCCTTTTCTTCAAGTGTGGAGTTAGGTTTTGAATGTGGAAAGTGGAAAGTGGAATGTCGGAGTCGCTTCGCTCCCTTAATTCAATTGACAATTGACAATGGACAATGGACAATTAATGAGTCGCTTCGCTCCTGTTTTTTATATTAGTTTGTTCAGACTTAATAATTATCTTTTGGCAGCGAATAAAAGTATTGCTTTGCGAGAACTAATACAAATCAACTCGCCGCAGGCGAGTTCCTTAATTCCACTTTCCACTTTCCACATTCCACATTAAGACAAGCGGCAACGCCGCTTCCGACATTATTCTTTATTCTTTATTCTTTATTCTTTGATTTCAAAGTGAGGAACACTCACTTTGAAATCAGCACCGCCCTCACCGGGGAGGCTTCCATTCCGCCGAGTTTCAGGGGCAGGGCGCACAGAAGGTAGTTGCCGTCTTTGACATTTGACAGGTCGAGGTTTTCGAGGATCACAACGCCGTGTGAAAGAAGCTCTTTGTGTACGCTCTCTTCCATGTCGTCGAACGATATAGACACGGCGTCTATGCCTATAAGCTGCATCTTGTGTTCCGTCAGAACTCTTGCGGCGCTGATGTCGAGCGAGGCTTTGCCCTTTCCCTTGATGAGAAGCCGCTTTTCGCAGTACGGCAGAAGCTTGTCCATGTCCTCACCCGTCAGAACTCCCGAAAGCCTGACTACGGTGCATTGACCGAAGCACTTTTCAAGCTGCACCTTTTCAACGCTGTCGCCGTCGGAGAAATAGTGCAGAGGTGCGTCTATATGCGTTCCGGAGTGCGGAGTAAGCCCCATCAGCGAGAGATTGTACTCGCTGCCGTCGTCAAGCTTGCGGATCCACTTATACATCGGCTGCGGATCGTCGGCGTAGTTCGGGGCTGTGAATGCGTCTGTGGAAATGTCGATGATCCTCATTCGTCATTCCTCCACGATCTTTGCGGTGCATGTGAAATCGATAGCGTCGCTCGTCGAGTCGAATATCGTTCCGCTCACGTTCTGTGCAGACGCAAAGTAGCGGCTCTCGTAATAGAGCGGATAAAGGTAGCCGTATTCGATGAGATATTCCTCGGCGCTTGCAAGCGAGGTGATCGTCTTATCAACGCTGTCGGCGGAGAGTGCGCTGTCAATAAAGCCGTCATATGCAGGGTAGTTGAGGTTTATGGCATTGCTCATCGAATCGCTCTTGAATGAAGAGAGAAACTCCATCGGCGAATCTACGGCAGTGTTGAGCGGAGCTACAGCTATCTCGTAATCGCCCGAAGAGATGCGTGCAAGAAGCTCCGTTCTCGGAAGAGCCTCTTTGTTGAAGTAGCTGCCCGTGATCTCGTTCCAGCCTGCAATGAGCTTTGTTACGATCTTTGACGAAGCGTCGTCGTCAAGGCAGATTATGGTGTACGTCTTTTTAAGCTCGATCTCGTTGTCGGCAAGTTCGCCGAGAGCCTTTGAGTACATCTGCTCCGGTGACTGCGCTCTGTCGAGCTTGAAATCGCCGACTTCTTTTCTGTAGACCTTGCCGCCGAAGCTTATGTTGTCTGCGATGAGCTGCGACGTCTTGACGTAGCTTTCGGGAACTTCGGAAAGCAGCTCCTCACGGTCGAGAGAGCCTAAGAGCGACACTCTGAGCTTTGCGTTCTTGAAAGCCTTGATGTCGGTGTTGTAGCAGATGCCCCATAGCGTATTTGACGTAGTTTCAACGGGGAACTCCTTCTCCTGCGCACGGGCAAGCTGATTGCCGTATATCTCGCAGATGTCGCATTCGCCCGAATCTATAGCCGCTATCGGGTCGGCAGGTGCGTCGCCTATCGTGAAGTTTACGCCGAGCGGCAGCGCCTTGTTATCGCACTCGTAATTTTCCGAACGCCTGATGTAGATATACTTATTGTGATCCCAGCCGTAGTTCTCTCTTATGCGGAACGGGCCGTTCGTGATGACAAGCTCGGGGTCTTTGCCGTACTTGCCCTTTGACGTTTCAAAGAACTCTCTGCTGCACGGCATTGCAGCCGGAAGCGTGAGGACATTGAGCAGATTGTCCGACGGGTATTCAAGCGTGATCTCAAGCGTTTTGTCGTCTATCGCCTTTATGCCGACGTCATTTGCAGCCGCCTTGCCTGCCGCATACTGCTGCGCATTGTCGATAAGGAAAAGATCCGGCGCATTTTTCGAGCGTGTTACGGGGTCGAGCGCACGGGTTATGCCGAACACAAAATCATCAGCCTTGACGGGCGTGCCGTCAGACCACTTCGTGTCCTGAAGATGGAAAGTATAGACCGTGCCGCTGTCGCTGATATCCCAGCTTTTTGCAGCGCCGCTCACAAGCTCGCCATCGGCGTTTTCACGCACAAGACCCTCGAAAAGATTCTTTATGAGAATGACGGAAGCGCTGTCCTCTGCGATCTGAGGATCGAGCGAAAGCGGCTCTGCCGTCAGCTTATATTCTATTATCTGATTTTCGGGGTGCGGAACATCGTCCTCACAGCCCGAAAAAGCCCCCAGAACAGCAGCAGCCAAAACCAAAGAAGCCGTGCGTCGGAGATGTTTTCTTAGTTTCATTATTTAACCAACCCTTTTGATAATTGACAATGGACAATTGACAATGGACAATTGCGGAAGCACTGCGTGCTTGATTTTATATTAGTTTTTTCAGAATTAATAGTTCTCTCTCTTCAGCGAGTATAGTTTAGCTTTCTGATGACTAATATAAATCCAACTCGGCGCAGCCGAGTTCCATAATTGTCCATTGTCCATTGTCAATTGTCAATTAGATTATATCATATAGTATCGTGACATTCAACAAATTAAGCGACAAAGATTTATTTAAAATAACTGCGGTTTCGCAGAGATTTGTACAATAGTTCGGAGCGGGGCGAGGGGTAAAAAAAATTATATCAAGATAAACAGAAAAGCCATTGACAATTTGATGAGTTTTATATATAATCAATAGTGTATACGTCAATATTTTGGCATTTTACAGAATACAGCAGAAACATTGGAGTTTTTTTATAATGAAAGCAAGAGTAACCGGAGACACCGATAACAACAAAAACGAGAAGTTTAAAGTCACGCCCGAAATGCTGAAAGACGGCACCGTACTTTGCGGTCTTGTTCTCAGATTTCTGAACAACAAAACGCAGGAGAACATGTTCAGCCTGCTGTCGTGCCTGCGTGATTCAAACGTTTTCGTTCCGTGCGAGGTGAACATGAACGGCGACGATCTTGAGGTCGAAAACGACAACGAAGTGATGTTCCCCGTAAAGCACAAGATACAGTTCAAGCCGCAGCTTTACAAGGCAACCGACGGCAATGTTTACATGCCGTTCTACACAAGGCAGGAAAACGCAAAGCCCTCGGAGTTACAGGGTGCGTCGCTCGTGAACCTGCCCTACGAAAAGCTCGTTGAGATGCTAAAAGACAACGGCGAGTGCAATAGATTTGTAATAGACCCGAAGCTTTACAACGTAGTTCTCGACGAAGACCTCGTAAGGATCTCAATGGAACTGCCGTCGAGGCTTGGCAAAAAATGATTTTTGATCATTTTTTGCCAATGGAAAATTGAAAATTGAAAATGGAAAATTTAGGAAGCACTTCGTGCTTGATCTATATTAATTTGTTCAGACTTAATAGTTATCGCTCGGCAGCGAATGAAGTGTGAATTTGGGATAGCTAATACGATCCAACTCGGCGAAGCCGAGTTCCGCAATTTTCCATTTTCCATTTTCAATTTTCCATTTAAACGCAGTTTTCTTTTTAAAAAAAACAATTCAAGTTTTATCTAACAACCAATAATACATCAAAATTACAAAAACAAACGGAGGTTTTATCATGGGACTTTTTGACAGACTTAACCTTAACGACATCAGCTCTAAGCTCAACGACATTGCTCAGAGCGCTATTGACCAGGGCTCGAATTTTGTAGGCTCTACGAAGTCTAATTTCAGGCTCGGCGACCTTGAAAAACAGCTCTCGAAGCTCTATGCGGAGCTTGGCAAGAAGTATTACGAGCAGATCAAGGACGCACCGGCTCAGGAAGATCAGGGTACGGTAACTCAGATCAAAGACCTGCTCGCTCAGGTAGAGATCGAAAAGGCAGAGGCTCGCAGACTCAACGGTATGCTTCTTTGCCCGAACTGCGGCTCCGATGTTCCGGCAGGAACGGTTTACTGCAGCAAGTGCGGCGCTGTAGTTCCTCAGCCCGGCGTTGTTTCATCGGTAAAATGCCCCGGCTGCGGAGCTTCTCTCCCGGCAGGCACACAGTTCTGCACATCTTGCGGCACTAACGTTTCAAACGTTCAGCCTACAGCAACACAGATGCCTCTCGGTCAGGTATCCATGACGGGCGGAGCGATCTCTTCCGAATCGTTCGCTTCTGCTCCTCAGACATTCGCACAGCCTGCCGCACCTCAGACATTTGCCGCAGCTCCCGCAGCAGCAGCAACGGCAGCAGCACAGACATTCACCGCACAGCCTGCACCCGTACAGCCTGCCGCTCCCGTGACAGTCACTCCTCAGACATTTCAGCCGACTGCTCCCGTGACGGTCGCTCCCGATTTCTTAGCTAAGCAGCCCGAACCTGCTGCTCCGGCAGCTCAGCCTGCGGCTCCCGTGACAGCCGCTCCTCAGACAGTTCAGCCGACTGCTCCCGTGACGGTCGCTCCCGATTTCTTAGCTAAGCAGCCCGAACCTGCCGCTCCGGCAGCTCAGCCTGCGGCTCCCGTGACGGTCGCTCCTCAGACAGTTCAGCCGACTGCTTCCGTGACGGTCGCTCCCGATTTCTTAGCTAAGCAGCCCGAACCTGCGGCTCCGGCAGCTCAGCCTGCTGCTCCCGTGACAGTCGCTCCTCAGACAGTTCAGCCGACTGCTCCCGTGACACAGCAGACATTTACGCCTGCCGCTCCCGCAACACAGCAGCCCTCGGGATTCCCGAACGGCGGCCCCGGCAGCTTCAAGATGGACATAGACACCTCCCCCGTTTTCGGCAGCACAACACCGTCGGGCGGACTTGATCTCAACAAAAACTGATTTTGACATACCCTATATAACCAACTTAAGCGGCAAGGACAGCGGAAACGCTGTCTTTGCTCTTTTTTAAAGAATAAAGAATAGAGAATAAAAAAGGAAGCACTGCGTGCTTGATTTTATATTAGTGTTTCGGTAAACAAACTTCTTCAAAGCAGCCGCACGCCGTCAACGGTGGCGTGGGCGGAATGAACTGATAAAGCAAATCAAGGTGATAAAGCCGCCTTACCATACTTTCCCATCGGACAAAGCTGTGGGGATTCTTAAGGAAGCACTGATTAAATCGAGTGCCCATATTGCGCAGTCAGATTTTGAGGCAAATTGGACGAAAAAGCCGCAGGAATACTGACGTATTTCAAGGT
>CACZYP010000009.1:75070-77816 GCA_902785425.1 uncultured Ruminococcus sp.
GCAATGGAGGGCAAAGAAAAGCAGAGCATTACGGGAAAGCCGACTCGAAGCGTTATGCCGATGTTTTGACGAACCAAAGCATTATTTCAATTGACAATTATAAAAAGTCGAGCGCAGCGAGGCTGACCGAAATTTTCCATTTTCAATAACGCTGCGCTCAAAGAATAAAGAATAGAGAATAAAGAATAAAGAATAAAAAAGGAAGCACTGCGTGCTTGATTTTTGTATTAGTGTTTTCAAATTTGAAAACTATTTCTCGACAGCGAATAAAGCTTAGTTTTTCGAGAACTAATACAAATCCAACTCGCCGCAGGCGAGTTCCGCAATTGTCAATTATCCATTGTCAATTGTCAATTATAAAAAGTCGAATCGCTTTAAAAAATACTATTGAAGAACAGACTATTTTCTTTTACAGCATAATTATCAAACACATTTATTAGTCCGTGTGAGAATTATATTAGCTGATTTTCACCAAATTCGCCTGTTTACTGATTACTTTTAACAAAACCATTGACATTCTATTGTGCAAATTCTATAATACCAATGTGTAGTTCACACCTGCGGCAGATCGGCTTAACGGTTCTGCTGCGGAAAAAAATTATTTAAAGGAGTCAGCATATTATGACACACACAACAAAAAGAGCAGCTTCTCTCGTTGCTGTATTCTGCATGCTCGTTTCTCTCGTAGCTTCTTTCGGCTGCGTTAACGCAAGCGCAGACACAACATTTGCAAACTTCTATTCTTCCGAAGTTTACTTCTCCAAGTACGGCGTAACAGACCGTTATGTTTTCATTCAGACAGACGGCAGCCACAACAATCAGGAAGTTTACGCTCACTACAAGTACGGCACAATGTACAACAACGAGACAGGCGAGTGGGATGAAGTATGGGGCGATTCTCTTGCTCAGTACGTAACTACTCTTTCCGATGGTTCCAAGATCTGGAAGGCTTCCATCAGAAACAACGGCGGCGAGTCTCAGTACGCTATCAAGTACGTTGCAAACGGTGTTGAGTACTGGAACAACAACAACGGCAACGACTTCACAACAGAAACTCTCGGCGACAACTGCAACATCACGATCAACAGAGGCGGCTGCAACTACTACTACGGTTCTTACATCTCCGCTGTTGTTAAGAACCTCGCTTATGAGAAGACAGTTAAGGTAAGAGTTACATATGATAACTGGAACTCCTACGAGGACGTTGCACTCGGTTACTCCGATACAAGAGCTGACGGCACAGAAGTTTGGAACGTTCGCCTTGACAAGCAGATCGCAAACTACGAGAACTTCCACTACTGCCTCTACTACACAGTAAACGGTCAGACATACTGGGCTAACAACTTTGGCGCTAACTACGACACAACAACAAAGCTTTATCCCTACTAATAAGTTATTTTCATAATAATAATACCTTCTTCCCTGCCGTGATCTTCACGGCAGGGACTTTTTTCAAGACTACAAGACTACAGGCGAACGAAGTTCGCCTTTTTATAATTGACAATTGACAATGGATAATTGACAATTTCGGAAGCACTGCGTGCTTGATTTTATATTAGCTAATTTTAACTTAACATTTACCTCATGCAGCAAATAAAAGGTATGGCTTTGTGAGACTAATATAAATCAACTCGGCGAAGCCGAGTTCCGCAATTGTCCATTGTCAATTGTCCATTGTCAATTAAAAACAGGAGCGAAGCGACTCCGAAATTTTCCATTTTCCATTTTCAATTTTCCATTTGACAAGTTTTCCATTTGTCAAATTCACCCTTTACCGCCCCTGTGATTGAGGGCAAGAATAAGCGGTATACTGCGTTTAAAACGATCCGGGGCAGTAAATCGCTTCTGCTTTTTACCACATTTTTCCGTTAAAGCGTAAGATCAATTATACAACTATCACCAATTTTAATTGTGATATATATATTTTGCACAACAATCTTGACATCTTGTTGTGCAAAAAGTATAATATACATGTGGTCCACATCTGATTATTATCAATAAAGGAGTACATATTATGAAAAAGACAATTTCTATCATTGCTGCTCTCTGCATGATCGTTTCCGTTTTCGCTTCCTTCGGCTGCGTTAACGCAAGTGCAGACACAACATTCGCAGCACTCTATTCTTCCGAAGTTTACTTCTCGAAGTACGGCATCACAGACCGTTACGTTTACGTTCAGACAGACGGCAGCCACAGCGATCAGGAAGTTTACGTTCACTACAGATACAGATACAACTACGAAACACACGGCTACATCTGGAACGATTCCAAGGCAGAGTATGTAACAACTCTTTCCGACGGCACTAAGATCTGGAAAGCAAGCATGAGAAGCGACAACGTTCCTGCCGAGTATGCTATCAAGTACGTTGCAAACGGCGTAGAGACATGGAACAACAACAACGGCAATAACTTCGGCGCTGAACAGCTCGGCGACAACTGCAACATCACGATCAACAGAGGCAGCTGCAACTACTACGACGGCGCTTCGGTTTCCGTTGTTCTCAAGAACCTTGCTTACGAGAAGAACGTTGCTGTAAGAGTTACTTAGTGTCTGCTGCAACCTCCTCAAAAAAGCTCACACACCTGATAAACAGTAGCTTTTTTAGTCAAATCATGGTATAATAAGTGCAAGGAAAAACGAGCAAATATAGCAAAAACCTTGCACTTGGAGGAAAGGCTGACATGTATAAATTCGACAGGAATCATCAATTCAGCTTCAGCGACTTCAATCAGCCGCTGGGAATGG
>CACZYP010000010.1 GCA_902785425.1 uncultured Ruminococcus sp.
AAAAGCAAAAGAGCGAACAATGTCAACGTAAGATCGAGATAAAATATCGTCACGTTGGCAATATTGATAATCTTCTTCCTGTAGCAAAATAAGCCCCCGTTTCAATGATGGTTATGAAAGATCATGACGGCTACCGTTTTGAAACGGAATACAGAAGCGATATGTTCTACCCCGAAACGATAGAATACCTGCACGAAAACTTAGAGCGCACGCTCTGCGCAATGCAGGAAGAGCTTGAACCGACGTCTGTCAGACTGATGTTTGACGAAGAGGACAGTATGACGAACGTGCCGGGACTTTACGGCAGAACGTTCGGCGAGATATTCCGCAGTACAGCCGAAAAATTCAAAAACGAGACTGCCTTGAAAGACGACTGCTCCGAGATGACTTACGGTGACCTTGACAAAGCTTCGTCACTCATTGCCGAAAAGCTCATTGCAAACGGCATGAAGCCCGGCGAATTTGCAGGCGTTCTTTGCGGACGAAAGAAAGAGTTCATGATAGCCGTTATCGGCATAATTAAGGCAGGAGGCGCTTATGTGCCGCTTGACCCCGATTACCCCGAGGATCGTATAAGATATATGCTGAGCGACAGCGGAAGCAGAAACCTGCTTGCAGCGCAGGAGTATCTCCATCTTGTTGACGGTTACGACGGCAGCATTATAAAGCTTGACACGATCGCAGAAGAAAGCCGCAGCTTTGACGGCAAATGCAGCTTCGTTGAGGTGCCGACCGACAGTCCTGCGTATATGATCTATACCTCCGGCTCGACAGGCAAGCCAAAGGGCGTTGAGATAGCGCACTCATCTCTTGTGAACCTCATGTCCGATCTTATCCTGAGAACAGAGCCGACTAAAGAAGATATGTTTGCAGTGTTCTCGTCGTTCTGCTTCGACGCTTCCGTTCACGATCTGTTCGTGCCTTTTGCGTGCGGTGCGTCGCTCTACATTTTCCCCGAAGACGTCAGAAAGGACGCAACAGCGATATGCAGGATATTTGAAGAACTGCCTATTACCGTCTGCACGATGCCTACTCAGATGGGCGAGCTTGTTGCCGAGGCGCTTTCCGACAACTGCAAATTAAGAAGACTTACTCTCGGCGGCGAAAAATTCAAGCACTTCTACAACAAGAAATTCACAATGGTAAACGGCTACGGTCCTACGGAGAATACAGTTTCCTCAACCGAGTTCGTTGTAGATAAAGAGTACAGAAATATCCCGATAGGCAGATCGCAGCTCAACGTGCGCTGCTACGTTGTTGACGAAAAGCTTGACCGTGTTCCTGTAGGTGTAAGCGGCGAGCTTTGCCTTGCAGGCAGACAGATAGCAAAGGGCTACCATAATCTGCCCGAAAAGACGGCGGCTGCATTTGTGAGCAATCCGTATTCCGTCTGCGAAGACGACAGAAGACTTTACCATACGGGCGATATGGTCCGCATGAAGGGCGACGGAAATATAGAGTACATCGGCCGTATCGACTCTCAGGTGAAGATCAGAGGCTACAGAGTAGAGCTTGGCGAGATAGAGGGCGCTATGCTCAAAAACAGCGATATAAGCGAGGTGGCCGTTATTGCGGCAGAACAGCGAGGAGTAAAGATCATCGCCGCATACTACACGGGCAGGGAACGCTCCGACGATGAATGGAAAGAATTCCTCACACCTCTTCTCCCCGACTACATGATGCCTTCGTACTTTGCCTGCCTTGATGCTATGCCTGTAACTCCCGGCGGCAAGATAGACAAGAGAGCGCTTCCCGCACCGGAATTAAAGGGCGACCCGAACTACGCTGCGCCCGAAAACGACAGACAGAAGAAGCTCTGCGATATCTTCGCAAAGGCGCTCGGTGCTGAAAAGATAGGCATCGACGACGACTTCTTCAGCTTCGGCGGCACGTCGATAAGCGCATCTAAAGTCGCCGTATACTGCATGTCGGAGAACATTCCGCTCGTATATGCCGATATCTTCAAGCACCCGACCGTGCGTGACCTTGAAGCTCATATTTACGGCAGCGACACCATATCGGGATCATCGGCTGCAGCGGAATCGGCAGGCAGTCTGTGCGGCTTTGACAACGGCAGGATCGACAGCCTGATCGCATATAACGACATCGGCAATCTTGACAAGATCAGAGAGGAAAAGCTCGGCGATATCCTGCTTACCGGCGCTACGGGCTTCCTCGGTATACATGTTCTCAAAAACTTCCTTGACAGCTTCGACGGCAAGGTGTACTGCCTTGTGAGAAAGAGCAACGATATAACTCCCGAAAAGAGACTGCAAACGCTTCTTATGTACTACTTTGAATACCCGTATGTGGAGCTTTTCGGAGAACGCATCATCTGCATTGACGGCGATATTACCGAGATCGATAAGGTTGATTCGCTTGCGGACATCTCGTTCGATACGCTGATAAACTGCGCCGCATGCGTAAAGCATTTCGTGTCGGACGATCTTCTTGAAAAGATAAATGTCACGGGCGTCAAGAATCTTATAGAGCTTTGCAAAAAGGCGGACAAGCGGCTCGTGCAGATCTCAACAATCTCCGTTGCAGGCGAAGGCTCCGACGGCACGCCGCCCGAAAACAGGCTCATAAAGGAGAATGATCTCTACTTCGGTCAGCGCATCACAAACGAGTACGTCCGCTCGAAGTTCAAAGCAGAGCAGGAGGTGCTTTCGGCAGCAGCAGACGGTCTTGATGCAAAGGTAGTCAGAGTAGGCAACCTCATGAGCCGTGAATCCGACGGCGAGTTCCAGATAAACTTCATCACAAACGGATTCCTGAGAACGCTCCGAGGCTACAAGGCAATAGGCGCATTCCCGATGAGCAGTATGGGCGAAACAGCAGAATTCTCGCCGATAGATTCAACGGCAGCGGCAGTTCTGAAATTCGCCTGCACACCGAAGCGCTTTACGGTGTTCCATGCGTCAAACAGCCACAGGATATTCATGAGCGACGTTGTGGCGGCTATGCGCATGCACGGCTTTGATATCGACATCGTTTCCGATGAAGAGTTTGAAAAGAGAGTCCGTGACTACACCGCCGATCATGACGCAAGCGACGCAGTTTCGGGACTTATAGCATACGCATCACACGACGGCAGCCGTGTTTACACTATAGACTACAGCAACACATTCTCGACGGAAGCTCTGTACAGACTTAACTTCCTGTGGCCGATAACCGATCACAGATATCTCGAAAACGCCATAGCCGCTCTTGACGGACTGGGATTTTTTGAGGATAATAGTAACTGAGACGCTCGCTTTGCTCGCTCAGTGAAGAGTGAATAGTTGCAGCAGCTTTATAAATTATTTGGAGGTAACAAATATGCAGATAACAAAAAACATCAACGGTGAGAGCGCCGTTATCGCTGTTGAGGGCTGGCTCGATACACGCACAGCTCCCGAGCTTGGTCAGGCGGCCGACGAGCTGCCCGCCGATGTAAAAGCACTGGAGCTTGATCTTTCAAAGCTCGAATACATCTCTTCTGCAGGACTCAGACAGATCGTGGCTCTCCATAAAAAGATGGAGAAGCTGTCAATTACGAATGCTTCCGCAGAGATACTCGATGTGTTCCGCATGACAGGCTTTGACAAGAGGCTCGACATACGATGAAAAAAGCAGGCCGTGAGAAGAAAGGCTCTGTTTTTCGCAGCATAGCTGCGGTATTTGCCGCAGCTATCGCTGTTTCGTGTCTCATCTCCGCCTTTGTCGGCTCCGTTTCGGGCGCTGCCGAGATACGCAATAATGCCCATGAGCATTCGGCGGAGGCGGCTCAGATAATAAGCGACGTTATAAACGGCCGTGGCGGCATTGAGACAGTGTTTGAATCGAACACAACAAACGCTGTGCCGATCCGGAAAACACTTGAATTTCTTGCCCGGGGATACGATCTCGAATACCTGTATCTGTTCACGCTTGACGAGGAAAACGACGAGTATCACTACATCATAGCTGTTTCATGCGATGATGAGCAGAATGCTTTCCTCTCGGAAAACCGCAGCCTCGGCACAGTTGTTCCGGTTGACGATATCCCGAAATGCGTCGTTGAAGCAAGCCACGGAAGTGAAGACGCCGACATTATTCACGACAACAACGAGTTCGGCAATGTTATCGGCTGGGCATATCCGCTTGACATGGAGTATGAAGGCAGGCGTGTGCTGATCGGTGCGGAATATCTTGTTTCGGTGATAAACGAGGACATACTCGAAAGAGTTCTTATCCTCGTTGTGCCTATGACAGTCGTACTCATAGGCGCAGGTGCAGTTATGCTTTTCCTGACGCACAGGAAGATCATCGTTCCCGTAGCCGAAATATCAGAACACATGCGGAAATTCACCGAAAACTACGGCGGCAAAAAAGAGAAGATCGACATTACCGACAACAACGAGATCGGTGAGATAGCCTCGTCGTTCAATAAAATGTCCGACGATATCCACACGCTCATAGCCGACAATACGGCGCTCAATGAGGTAAAGCTCCAGGCACAGATACAGCTCGATATAGCACGGCGTATACAAAGCGGCATAGTTCCCGAAAACCTTTCGGTCATAAAGCCCGACCATTCCGTGTGCGCATTCGCAAGGGCGGCTCGTTCTGTCGGCGGAGATTTTTACGACAGCTTCATGATCGACGATACGCACATCTGTATCGTTGTAGGCGACGTATCGGGCAAGGGCATCACTGCGGCGCTCTTCATGACAATGACAAAAACGATCATAAGAGAAATGCTGAAACTCGGCATCACGCCCGACGAAGCGCTCAACAGAGCAAACGACGAGATGTGTCAGTCAAACCCCGAGGGACTTTTTGCAACTGTTTTTGCTGCGGTTCTCGATCTTGAAACAGGCGTGCTGCAATATGCAAACGCAGGTCACAATCCGCCTTTGCTTCTGAAAGAGAAGCCCGAATTCATGAAAACGGAGATCGGCATTGCGCTCGGTGTTTTTGAAGATGCAGGTATCGTATGCGAATCCACCTCATTAAAAGGCGGCGAAGGCATACTTCTCTACACCGACGGCGTGACCGAGGCAGTTGATAAGTCCGAAAGCTTCTACGGTACCGAACGGCTTCTTAAAGCGTGTGAAAACTGCCGCACTGCCGATGAAACCGTTGCAAAGGTAAGCTCCTCCGTGCTTGATTTTTACGGCGGCAGCCCTCAGTTTGACGATCTTACGATGATAGCTCTTTTCCGAAGCGGAAGCGCCGGCAAGAAGCTCGAACTGCTCCCGCAGCCCGACGAATTCGACAGGATAAAAGAGGCGGTCACCGAGATTATCGGCAATACACCGCTTTGCAAAAAGATAGTTCTCGCATGCGACGAGGTGTTTACGAATATATGCAGCTATTCCGGGGCTGAGAAAGCTTTTCTTACGCTCGACGGCAGCGAATGCTTTACGATAACCTTTACAGACGACGGTATACCGTTCGATCCGCTTGCACCACGTGAGGAGAAAGATTTTGACGATCTTGACACGGGCGGCATGGGTATAGGCATTGTAAAGCAGACGGCAAGCAGCCTGACATACAAACGAGAAAACGGCATGAATGTCCTTACTCTGAGCTTTAATAAACAATAATTCGAGGCATAGCGCTTTTGATAACGCTATGCCTCATTTTTTCAGTCTTGAATCGATTACATTCCCCCGCACCTCACGGTTTCTCCGCTGTGCAGAGCGATAAGCTTCTCCCCCATGATCTCTTTCATGATGTCAAACGCCGCTTCTCCCGTGCAGTGACCGCTGTAGAAAACCGTGTCAAGCTTTGAAAGCTCGTGCGCCGTTTCGGTTATGACCGATATCTCCTCCGCATTGTATTCGCCGTCTTTCTTCATCATGTGGAAGCCCGTTATCACATAGTCGGGATATCCCGAAAACAGCTCGTTGTACCGATCAAGAATATTCAGTATCCCGTTGTGAGCGCAGCCGGATATCAGCCATTTTTCCCTGCCGTAAGTTACAACAAGGCACTGCTCGTGCGAGAAATCATCAGGCACCTTTTCTCCGCCGCACACTTTCAGAAGCTTCCTGTTGCTCTGCGGATAGCATCTTCTGCCCGTAATACCGCCGAACAGAAAAAGCTCGTCGTCGATTTTCATATCGCCGTCAATAAGCGATACATTCGGCAGTTTCAGGATATCCGTATCGATACCGATGTATCTGTCACCGTTGCAGTGCATCTCTGCCGCCGTTTTCCTCATGTATATCCTTGCCGTATGATTGAGCTTCATCACGGGAAGAATGCCGCCCGAGTGGTCGTAATGTCCGTGACTTAAAACGATCGTATCTACCAAAGAAAGATCGATACCGAGCTTATTTGCATTTTTTACAACAGCGTCGCTCTGCCCTGCGTCAGCAAGAATGCGGTGATTCTCCGTTTCGATATAGAGCGAAAGCCCGTGTTCTGCTATACATCCCTCTGCGCCGCAGGTGTTTTCAACAAGAGTGATTATATTCATAGCTTTGTCTCCTCATTATGTTTATAAACGAACTATATCACATTTACACTGCCCCGTCAACAATGCAGAAACACGTTTTTGACGCATAAAAAACTGTTTGGTAAACGCCTGACCATGATCCATTGGTTTAAATTGACAAATTCGCACATGTTTTTTTGTATTAATCGAATTATTTTTTGAAAAATCTACAATAATTCATAAAATATACACATTTTGTTTGATTTTTGTGGTAAAATAGAATTACTAAAGGGTAGTATTACCTGAGATTAACGGTGAGATAATAATGAAACTTCAAAATGATCTTTATGAGTACGAAGTTCGTGATGATAATACCGTGTATCTGTCCAAATATCTTGGGCAAGATTCCTCTATAACCATCCCTTCGGAAATCGACGGCAAAACAGTAACTGTTATCGGAAAGTATTGCTTTATCGGAAACGAAACGATCAAGGAGGTCACTATCTCCGACACCATTGAGACGATCGACAGATTTGCATTTGCAGACTGCCCTGCCCTCTCTCTGGTAAAAGTTTCTCCGAACGTTGATACTATCGGAAAACACGCTTTTCTTGAATGTACATCTCTTCACAGCCTGAAAATGCCTACGGAAGACGAAAAGAACGAGTTCCGTGCGGCAAAGATACGTGCCGAAGAAGAGGCACGCCTCAAAGCTGAAAAAGAGGAAGCACGTCTGCGTGCCGAGGAAGAAGCAAGACTCAAAGCAGAAGAAGAAGCACGTATACGTGCGGAAGAGGAAGCTCGAATCAGAACAGAAGAAGAGGCTCGCATCCGTGCAGAGGAAGAAGCACGCATCAGAGCGGAAGAAGAAGCACGCATCAAAGCAGAGCAGGAAGCAGCTCTTCGTGAGCGCATAAGAGCCGAGCTTGAAGCGGAGCTGAAAGCTAAGGCTGCGGCAGAAAAACCTGAACCAGCTCCCGAACCTGCCCCGGCGCCTGCTCCCGAACCTGCTGTTGATCAGAACTTCTTTACCGACATCGATGACATTTATAAAAGCGGCGTTGATATGGAAAGCCTAACGCCTGTACAAAGAAGCATCGAAGCACAGAAGCGCAGGATCGCAGCAGAAGCAAGAGACGGCACAGCGCCCTACACAAGCGCAGGCGTGATAACACGCAGACCTTCAAATACACAGACAAACGACTCCCCCGGCTACATACCGGCGGCAGCAATGCAGCAGACTCCGCCTGTCAGCAGAACGCCGAGAACTCAGCGCCCCGTGCAGAGACCTATGGAAAGAACAGAACCTGCTCCGATAGCGGGCCCCGGTCCTGTAGATATGTCACGAGTAGCACCGAGAACGGCGCCGAGAACAGCACTGAGAACTGCTCCCAGAACAGGCCCGAGAACAACTACAAGAAGCGTTCCGCAGAGAGCGCTGCAGGAGAATCCTCCGTCAAGGCCGAACCCCACAAGCACACCGTCGCCTTCAAAGCCGTCGGCAACAAGACCGAACGACGCACCTATCACACGCTCGATATTCGGCTTTAAAAAGAAGCCCGTATACAAGCAGGAGCGTGAAGCGACAGCCAACGAGTGGAAATGCCCCGAATGCGGACTTGTCAACGCTAACTACGTTACGACATGCGCATGCGGCTACCGCAAGCGCCCGCAGAGAAAACATGAAGAGGATCTGTAAATAAAAACTCACACCGCACAATTCCAAGCGATTTGTGCGGTGTTTTTTGTTACGCAATAATAAGCCCCCGAAGCGATAGCAAACCGCTTCGGGGTTTATCTTATATGCTACCTTACCCCTTGCTTTTCCTCTTCATAAATATCACCGCAAGCAAAACGCCTGCCGTCATCATCAGAACATACGGCGCTGTGCGCAGTACAAGTCCTGTCGGGGAGATCTCATCAAGTCGGTTAGTAAAACGCACCGTACTTATTTCGGCTGCGTTTATATTATCATCAAGCTCCGCCCACTCGTCTTTTGCAAGCTTAACGCTTGAAGCACCGCTGTTTAAAGCAGCCGTCACTGCGTCTATCTCAGCCGAAGCCGTATACTCATCATAAGTGTCATTCTGCTCTTTTATGCCGATAACCGTGCTTTTCGGGATACCCGTTATCGTGATCACACCGCCGTCTGCAATACCGCCCGTGACATATTCCCCATTGCCTGCAATATACGCTGTACTGTTTGCAGTGTCTTGCGTTACCGCACCGGGAGCTGCCTGAAAACCGTTCGTGCGGACATCAAGCTTTCTTACGCCCGTTTCGGCAGAGTTTGCAAGCGTTACTGTAAACGGGAATTTGTGGCTTGTGTCGGCAAGTGCACCGGAAACAGCTTTTTCTACACTGATGTTATACGTCTGATAAACATCAACGTCTTTCATCTCGGCATCGGCCGAAACGTCATACACGAAGCCGTCCGATTTTTCCGAAGACTCTGTAACGGACATAGTCTCATCTGCCGCTGCACTTTCGGTCAGAACGTAACCGTATATCTCGGCTTCGCTCGTGTCGGCGTCTCTGCGAACGTATACATCAAGACTTCGTGAGTCCACATAATCATCATCACGGTCGATACCTGCGGCAGCAAGAGCGGCTTTTGACGTTGTGTCGGAAATAATGTACCGGTACACGCCCGGCTGCGTAAACTTCGCAGGATCTGAAAAAGCAAACGTGATCTCTCCGACATCTGCGGCTGTGCCTGCGGCGGAAGTATTTGCATAACTGCTGTCGGTAAGGCTTATAGTCTGCGTTCTGTCTTCGGCAGAAACAGCATCGATCACGCCCGGTCTGATAGTCACTGTATTGCCGCTGCTGTCGGTAACGGTCGTGCTTTCATCGGGAGAAGCCGCCCTGATCGAATAAGTGAGATCGATATTCGGCAGACGCACCTGTTCGTTGTCGGGATTCTTGAAAACGATCTGTTTTTTCAGCGTCACGGCACCATTGACCGACGTAACAGAATCATCTGCCGCAGCAGCGTGCGGTAAAGAAAACACCGCCGCAAAAACAAATAACACTGCCAGGATTTTTGATGTAGTCTTTGCCAGATTCAAAAGATCAGTCCTTTCATAAAAACAGTTTCAGAATACTTATATCGCTTGGGAAAATGGAATGCGGAATGAACACTTAGGAGAGTGGGAGAGCATTTTAATTGACAATTGACAATGGATAATTGACAATTGCGGAACTCGCCTGCGACGAGTTGATTTATATTAGTTCTCGTGATCTCATACTTTTATTCGCTGCCGTACAATAACTGTTAATTTTGAACACAGCAATATAAAAATCAGGAGCGAAGCGACTCAATAATTGTCCATTGTCAACAGATAATTGAAATTTGCGGAACTCGCCTGCGGCGAGTTGATTATTATTAGTTCTCGTGATCTCATACTTTTATTTGCTGCCGTACAATAACTGTTAATTTTGAACACAGCAATATAAAAATCAGGAGCGAAGCGACTCAATAATTGTCCATTGTCAATGGATAATTGACAATGACGGAGCTCGCCTGCGGCGAGTTGATTTATATTAGTTCTCGTGATCTCATACTTTTATTCGCTGCCGTACAATAACTGTTAATTCCGAACACAGCAATATAAAAATCAGGAGCGAAGCGACTCAATAATTGTCCATTGTCCATTGTCAATTGTCAATTATAAAGGCGAGTGCTCCAACTCCACACTACCAAAACAATACAACCTGCAATGAGTATTATAAACGCCGTGATACGCACCATTGCCGCTCCTGTCGGGGCAGGGAGAAGCTGTTGAGCGTCGGGGCTGTATACTGCTTCAAGATGGATATATCCGTTATCCGAAGCCTGCTCGTGGCGTACATACAGCACCTCTCCCGGTTTATAATGCTTTTCCTGTCCGGGGTCTGTTATCATCGCACCATGCTCATCTAAAGGATACGATAAAACATCATGCGTAACCGGATCGGACTTCATGTATACGATACGCCATCCCTCGAAGATGTAATTGTTGTTATCTTCTGCCGCACCGTGTATATCGTTCGGAGCATTCATAACGGGAGCGTCTGCGCCGTCTGCATAGCCTTCCGCACCGCCGCTGCCATCATGGATTATGGGATCGTACAATACGCTTTCTCCGTTTGAAAAAGTACCGACGACGACGCCCTGATCACTGTGATAAACGAGTACATATTTTCCGCTTCGTCTCCACCTTGCACGAAGCGTAACGTTCTCCGTAACGGGGTCGGTGAAGTTATACGGTTCCTTTATCTGCATTGTCTTACCGTCGATCGTTCTTTCCGTTATCTTATCCCACCCGACAAGCACCCACTGCGGCGCACCGTTTTCCTCGCTAATCAATGTATATGCCGTTTTTTCGGTCGTATACCTGTCGTCCCATTCCTCTGCAAGGCGCAAAGCCTCGGCCTCTTTCTGCTCTTCTGTAAGGGCAGAATAATTCAGCTCATCGGAATGGTTATTGATGTAATTGAGAAAACCCGTTTTCAGATTCTCAAAAAACTTATCCTGCGGCGTTCTGAACTTATCAAGTGAAATATACTCCGCCTGACGGCAGTGCGAAGGCTTTATACCCTCGTTGTCAATGTGCAGCGCTGATTCGGCAGCGTTATCCGGATCAATGCTGTAGTAACCGAAAGCTTTCTCTCCGTTTTCGCCGTAATACGTTTCCGTATGCTCAAAGCCCGTGAAAACAACACTTCTGTAACGGTAGTACTTATCGCTGTCACGGCTAATCATATCGATCGTTTTGTCGGTCGGCATATAGTTTCTTGTGATGCTGTATCTGCCTATAGCCGAACCGTATTGCAGCCAGAAATATGAAGACTGCGTCTTGGCGTCCTCCCCTGCAAGAGTGCCGCCGTTCGGATCTATCGTTACGAGATAGTGATCGGGATACCATTTTGCGAAAACGACCTTGTTTCCGTCGGGCATTATCTCGCTGTCGAAATCAAACGGCTTTGAACAGCTTTTGTCTGCGTACCAGCCTGCAAAGCTGTAATGTTCGGGAGCAGTGAAAGTGCATTCATGCTCCCTAAAGCCGCTCAGCGGATATTCATACATAAGCCGGTCTATAACCTCGCTGCCGCTTGCTTGCATACCGGGTGAAAAAGATGCTTCACCGGGATAGTTCGGATCAAATATAAGCTTATGATCCTTGCTTCTGCCGAAACGGATATACAGATCATCGTGAAAAGAGATATCACCGCCGTAATAGCCCGTTGCAGGATCCTTTACCCCTACAGGTATATAATCGGTCCCGTTGAGGCTGTACTGCGACGCATAGAAACCGCTGTACTTATCGCTGATATTGAAGCGGCCGCTGCCCGAATACACTCTGTTTGCCTCGATATATTCGCCGTTTAACTGTTCCTTCAGAAAGTGTATCGTGTGTCCGCCTGAAGCCGCACTGCCGTAAAAGCTGCGCTTTTCGGAACCGTCGGAAAGAATGAAAGCATCAAGAAAAGTCGTTTTCGTACCGCTCACAGCTCCGCCTGCACTGCCTTTTGCGTACCATGAATACTCCTGCGGCCACGTATAGCCGTTTTTTTCGAGCGAAGAACCGTACAGCCCCGTAAACTGCCTGTAAAGATGCCAGTCAACGCTTTTTCTTCCCATCTTATAACGTGTTCCCGTATACTGCGTACCATCGGGAAGATACCAGTTGTTTCCAATGCCTTTGTCAAGGCGAACGTAACGATCATCGCAAAACGCATACTGCGGCTGTGTTGTTCCGGCAGTTTCAGTGTAGGTGTAATCGTTTCTGTACGTGTAGAGATCCATCGTAACTATCTTGCGGTCGTAGTACACGTTCACTGTCGTTGTACCCTGCGGATCGGGATATCTTTCAAGCTCGGAAGAAACGGTACGGGCAGCTTTGAAAAGCTCAAACCCGGGCGTTTCATCAAGATGAAAAAAGCGTTCCGCTTCGCCCCATTCTTCGCCCGAAAGCTCGCTTATGCGCTTTGAGGCAGGTGCATTTACAGTCACGCAGCCGTAATAATCGTACTGCTTATCATCATCTAAAGCGTATTTGCTGTCAGATGCCTTCTGCCGCCACGCAGCAACACGAAATGATGCCGTACTTTTCGGCGACCATTTTCCGTAGAGTGTGATATTTTTATACGTATAGAGCCTGCCGTCCTTTATTTCAAGAGCAAGGCTGCCGTTTTCTTCGTATCGTTTGTTCTCCGTTATCACACTGACCGACCCGTTGCCGCCCGATGCTTCGCCTTGTGTTATCATAAAGAAGCTGCCGCCTGCACTCTCGGAAGCGGCGGTATATCCCGAAAGATCGCTTTGCAGGTAGCTTATAACACCGTTTTCATCCTGCCTGCCGAGGCACCAGCCGTCAAAAACATAGCCGGGACGTGTTGTACCGGGAAGCTCTGATACAGGCTCGCTCACAAGAAAATGATCCGAGGGAACATATGCCGCCCCCCACCCCGTTTCACCTGCCGTAAACATCAGCCAATGCGCTTTTTCATACTCTGCGTAAAAGCTTATCGAACAATCATCGCTTACAGTTGTCGTAAAGAAGTCGCTGTCACATTCAGCATCGACATCATCGCAATTCTTATCACGCTCGTAGATGCGCACAACGCCGTTTCTTTCACGGTAAAACACGAGCATAACAGAGCGCCTGCAGCCGTTATCGAAAAGAGAGACAGTATTTTGCGGCGTTTGAAGACTGCTTTGCCCGCCGCCGTCTTCAGCATCTGTAAACCGCTCCGTTGACCAGCCCATAAAGTAAAGCTCACCCTCAAGGTCATCGGCGATGATATCTCCTATAATCAGCCGGGCAAAGCTGTTCTCATCAAATGTGAGAAGTTTTTTCGATATGAGAACGTTGTTCGCATCAAAGAAATTCACATACAGACTATCCGGAAAGAAAGACTCCGCCTCATCGGGCGAATCGGGCGTTTCGATCGCAGTAAGCCCGGCAGCGTTCCCCACCGCCGAAACGACAGAAAAAAACACCAACACAGCCGAGACAAGTACGGACATTGTTTTGTGGATACAAGCTTTCGTACTATCACACACCCCTTTTTTAAATTGAAAATGGAAAATTGCGGTCGGACTCACTTTGTTCGCCCTTTTTTATAATGTGGAATGGCGGAAGCACTGCGTGCTTGATTTTTTCTCATATGGTTTAAATAATTCAAGTTTTAATTGGTACAGCAATATAAAATCAGGAGCGAAGCGACTCCGCAATTGTCTATTGTCAATTATCCATTATAGAAGCGGCGGAGCAACTCTGTAACTCTTCACTAAGCGAACAAAGTGAACGTTTCCTCTGAAGCACACAACATCCGTCAACAACGAAAGCGTGAATATCACCACCATAAGCCACGTCTGATCGTCCGACATTACGAGCGGCATGGTGATGTCCTGCGTAAGGAAAAACACAGCAGCCGATAAAGCGGCAAAAAATGTCTCGATCAGAATGCCCGGCTTCATTCGCATACGGAAAGCCTTAAGCTCGTTTCGCACTTTATATGCGGCTTTGCAGGGCGTTTTTCCGCTTTCTTCGGTGCACAGGATATATGCGTTGATCTCTTTGAGCCTTTCGTTCGTATAGCTAATCTGACCGTACTTGCAGCGTACACGGAAAAGCGGCAGCAGCACGAGCAGCGTCAGTATCATGCAAAGAAGATCAAGAAACGCCCAGTGTCCCTGTCCGTTCAGAGCGGTATGACCCACCGCCGTAAGTGCCGTAGTTTTTTCTGTATTGTCGGCGCTCATGACCGCCGTACCGCACGGGATCGTATCGGCGAAAACTACTGCTCTGCCGTTTGTCAGAGCGTCTGCACAGGTCGAAAAAGCCGTTATCTTTTCGGGCGCATGAGCGGAGAGATATTTACTGTCACAAACCGATGCACTGCCCGTAATATACGCTTTCAGCCCGTTAAGGCTTTCGACTGCGCCGTCATACTTTTTGTAGATCATGCTGTCGTAAGCGTCGGTCAGAACGCACGCAAAAATGCGAAGCTTATAATTTCCGGCAGGTGTTTGCAGCGTACCGCTGAGATGGCGATAAAAGAAGTCCTCATCCGTAAAATTTTCAAGCTCGCCGAACATAGCTCCGTTTTTCATGTGATGCCCGAACACAAGATTATAGCAGTCGGAAAAGTCGCTGCTGTTTTCAGCCGAAAGATAGATCGACCCTGAAAGGGAACCCTCCCCTTTGAAATCCTTTGAAGCGTATTCAAGATCATCGCTGCCTTGCATTATCGGATAATTTATATTGGTGTCCGCAATATCTACCCACCCGACAACATCGGGATTGAGCTTCAGAAGCTCATCGAATCCGCCCTGCCCGGATGAAAAGGCAGAGCTTTCATCACAGCAGATGAGCTGCCTTTTATAAAAAAGCATATCGGAAGAAGTGTACGCCGAACGGTTTGTGCAGAAAACATCATAAAGAACATATCCGCTGTACATGACCGTAACAGCCGCTGTAAGAAACGAAAAAGACACGAGAACACAGTCGGCAAAATGGAACGCTTTTTTTAGTTCTAACGGCTTTATACTCCGCTCACCTCCGTTTTCTGTCGGATTCTCGATTTATTTATCGATAATTTTTCGGCAAATTTATCAGTCTATATATTATTTCTCCTGAAAACGGTGATAACTGTCCCTATTATCTCGTCTTGCTCAACTACTCCGTAATATCGGCTGTCTTCCCCATCGCTGCGGTTATCGCACAAAATGAAGTATTCACTTTCTCCAAGCGTCACGGGGTATTCCGTAAAGCCCTCATACCTCGGTGTTTTCGTGTAGATGCTGCTTTCGTGTATCGTATTGCCGTTGATGACAAGAGTTTCCTGCGGCGTTATCTCGACCGTATCACCGCACGCAGCAGCTATCCTGCCGACGTACCGTGTGCCGTTTTTTTCCAGTACAACAACGTCCTGCGCCTTTACGTTTTTATCAAGGCGGTAGTACAAAAGCAGGTCACTTATCTTTATGTGCGGCGACATGTCGTTATCCGGTGCTTTCTCAAATCCGCATACCGCACCGAACATCAGCCACAAAAACAGAACGAGCGTGAGCGCATGAAAAAAGAACAGGTGTATCGGATCCATCGGAGAAGTGCACTTTGTTCGTTTTACTGCTTCGTGTATCTCTTCATCATAAAGTGTCGGTGATCCAAATATCTTATCCATCGTCCGTGTGTTCCCTCCTGTCTTAAACAGCGTACACATCAATAGTATGAAGCACCTTTCTGAATAATTCCAATTTTTTTTGAAACGGGTATTGACATTATCGAAAATGTGTAATATAATCAGTAATCGAAACAGGGGAGCTTGTAGACAGGCTGAGAGGAAAGCAATTGAGCTTTCGACCCGATAACCTGATTTGGATAATGCCAACGTAGGGAGACAGACTCAGAATTTATGGGAAGCTGTGCGTTTGGCAGCTTCCCTTTTTTGTTTTTCAGGAGGTGCAAACATGGTAAAGATAAACGGAAAAGAAACGGCTCACGACGGCATAAAAGTGTCGCAGCTGCTTGAAAAGCTCGGCTATAAGCCGCAGAGCGTCGCCGTTGAATGCAATGAGGAGATAGTTCCGAAATCACAGTACGATACTTTCACGCTCAATGACGGCGACAGCGTAGAGATCGTGAGCTTTGTTGGAGGTGGCTGATATGATACCGACAAAAGAAGCATTTGAAAAAGCACTCGCCGCACGCCACGGCGCACAGTTACAAGAACGCTTCTCTGCTGCTTCCGTAGTTATCTGCGGCGCAGGCGGACTCGGCTCGAACGTTGCACTGAGCCTTGCCCGTGCAGGTGTTGGCAATATCCATCTGATCGACTTTGACACCGTAGATATCTCAAACCTCAACCGGCAGCAGTATCTTCCCGAACAGATAGGCAAGCCAAAAGCTGACACACTGCGTGAAAACCTGCTAAGAGTATCGCCGTATATCAATATAACATCGCATAATGTGAAACTCACAGCGGAAAATATCCCCGAACTGCTCGCACCGTACCCTATCATCTGTGAAGCATTTGACAAAGCCGATCAGAAAGCGATGCTCGTAAACACGGTGCTTGAACATTTCCCCGACAAATACCTTATTTCGGGAAACGGCATGGCAGGCACAGACTCCGCCAATATGATAACTACACGACGTATCACAAGCAGATTCTACCTGTGCGGCGACGGCGTAAGCAACGTTGATGACGGCCTGCCGCTCATTTCCGCCCGAGTAGCCGTCTGCGCCGCCCATCAGGCGACGATCATACTAAGGATCATCGGGGAGGAAACACTCTCTCTGTAAATGGAAAATTGAAAATGGAAAATGGAAAATTGCGAAACTCGCCTTCGGCGAGTTGGATTGTATTAGTTCTCACAAAGCCGTACTTCATTCGCTAACGTGAGCTATGTGTAAAGTCTGAATAATCAAATATAAAACAAGCACGAAGTGCTTCCAGCTTATCGAAAAAGTAAAAAAACCAAAGCCAAAAGTTTTTTGCGCAGCTTTTTTTCAAAAAAGCTGCCGGGGTTCTCAGGGGCAGCGCTCCTGAGCCGCCGGAGGCAAACTTATGCCCTTTAGGGGTGTATTTCCGGTTTGCAAAAGACTTCTCGCCGTGATACGGCGATGCAAAAACTTTTTCTACAGACTGCAAGCACGAAGTGCTTCTTTCACTCCACAATTCACTATAAAAACAGGAGCGAAGCGACTCCGTAATTGTCCATTATCAATTGTCAATTGTCAATTTCAAACAAGTCCCTATCGAAAGGAAACCAGACAATGGAAAACGACAAGCTAATTATCGGCGGGCGCAGTTTTGATTCCCGCTTTATCCTCGGTTCCGGCAAGTATTCTCTCTCTTTGATCGAAGCTGCCGTGAAGCATGCAGGCGCCGAGATAATCACCTGCGCAGTTCGCCGTGCAAATACGAAAGAACAGGAGAATATCCTCGATTTTATCCCGAAAGGCGTAACTCTGCTGCCGAATACATCGGGCGCACGAAACGCAAAGGAAGCCGTAAGGATAGCAAGGCTCGCCCGTGAGCTTGGCTGCGGCGATTTTATCAAAATAGAGATCATGCGAGACACAAAGTATCTGCTGCCCGATAATTCCGAAACGGTAAAAGCAACAGAGATCCTCGCAAAAGAAGGCTTCATCGTCATGCCGTATATGTATCCCGACCTCAATACGGCACGTGATCTTGTAAACGCAGGAGCCGCATCTGTAATGCCGCTCGCTTCGCCTATCGGCTCGAACAAAGGCCTTGCAACGAAAGACTTCATTCAGATACTTATAGATGAGATCGATCTGCCGATCATCGTTGACGCAGGTATAGGCCGCCCCTCGCAGGCTTGCGAAGCTATGGAAATGGGCGCTGCTGCCGTAATGTCGAACACGGCGCTTGCAACGGCGGGCGACCTGCCCATGATGGCGAGCGCATTCAAAAAAGCCGTTGAAGCAGGCAGACAGGCGTATCTTTCGGGGCTTGGCAGAGTGCTTGTCAGAGGCTCGGCACCGTCCGACACTCTCATCGGATTTTTGCACGACTAAGGAGACAGCTAATGGAAAATCAGTTTTTTGTCGATTCGCAGGCGCTTTCCGAAGCTGCGCTGAAACGAAAGCATACGCTCGAATCAGACCCGTCATCACGAACGGATCATATGGAGTATATGCCGGGGCAGGAGAAGATAAACTCCGACATCTGCGAAAAGGTAATGTCTGCCGTTGACAGCTTCGATGCGTCAAAGTATACCGCCTCTGACGTTATGCGTGCTCTTCAAAAGGATCATTTGCAGGTTGAAGATCTCAAAGCGCTGCTCTCCCCTGCCGCCGAGCCGTTTCTTGAAAAGATGGCAGAGCGTGCAAGAATAGAAACACGAAAGCATTTCGGCAACACTGTCTATCTCTTTACGCCGCTCTATATTGCGAACTACTGCGAAAACTACTGCGTTTACTGCGGCTTCAACTGCTACAACAACATCAGGCGAATGAAGCTTTCTTTTGAGCAGATAGAGCATGAGATGCAGATCATCTCCGAAAGCGGTATGGAGGAGATACTTATCCTCACAGGTGAGAGCCGCTCTCAGAGCAACATCGAGTATATCGGTCAGGCATGCAGACTTGCAAGAAAATATTTCCGTATGGTAGGCGTGGAGATATACCCCGTCAATGTAGATGAGTACCGCTATCTGCACGAGTGCGGCGTAGATTACGTGACCGTGTTTCAGGAAACGTATGACACAGAAAAATACGAGCAGTTACATCTTGCAGGGCACAAGCGTGTATGGCCGTATCGCTTTGATGCACAGGAGCGTGCCCTTATGGGCGGTATGAGAGGCGTTGCAGGCTCCGCTCTGCTCGGCTTATCGGATTTCAGAAAAGACGCTCTTGCCTCTGCGCTGCACATGTATTACTTACAGCGAAAATATCCCCATGCGGAAATATCGCTCTCATGCCCTCGCCTGCGCCCCATCATAAACAACGGCAGGATAAACCCGCAGGACGTAGGCGAACGCCAGCTTTGCCAGATAATCTGCGCCTACAGGATATTCCTTCCGTTTGCAGGCATAACCGTTTCTTCAAGGGAAAGCGAAAGCTTCAGAAACGGCATTGTAAAAATAGCCGCAACGAAGATCTCGGCCGGCGTGTCAACGGGTATCGGCGACCATGAAAGCAAGTACACGGGAAAGGAAGAAAGCACCGCAGGCGACGAGCAGTTTGAGATAAACGACTCACGAAGCCTTGAAAAGATGTATCACGATATGTCGGAAGAGGGCTTGCAGCCGGTGCTCAATGATTACCTGTATGTCTGAGATGATCTGCGTAACGAACCGCCTTTTGTGCAGGGGCGATCTTATCGGGCGCATTGAAGATATCGCAAAGTGCCGCCCCTGCGGCATAATACTTCGTGAAAAAGATCTTCCGGCAGAGGAGTACCTTTCCCTTGCCGAACGTGTATATGAGATATGCGAAAAATACGGCGTTCGGTGTATTCTTCACAGCTTTGCACAGGCGGCTGTATCGATCGGCTGTGATAATATACATATGCCGCTTCCAATGCTTAAGAAAATGACGGAAGAAGGAAAAGCAAGGTTTACTCATATCGGTGCATCATGCCACTCTTTAACGGAAGCACAAGAAGCCGTTGAAAAAGGCGCTGACTATCTCATAGCAGGCCATATATTTGCAACGGACTGCAAAAAAGGGCTGCCCGGAAGAGGAACGGATTTTCTGCGTGAAATATGCTCGCATGTTGATGTGCCTGTGTATGCTATAGGCGGCATCACGCCCGATAATATAAGCGAAGTCCTGCAAACGGGCGCAAAAGGCGTGTGCGTAATGAGCGGAATCATGCAGTGCAGCGACGTTTCGGCATATCTTGCCGCACTCGGAAAGGATAAAATGCATGGATAGATCAAAGCTATTGATATATACGATCACGGACAGAAAATGTATCGGAAAACGGGATCTTTATGAGTCTGTCGAAAAAGCCCTCAGAGGCGGCGCCCGGACGGTACAGCTGCGTGAAAAGGAACTGAACGAAAACGAACTGATAAAAGAAGCAGTACAGCTAAAGAAGCTCTGCGAACAATACGGTGCTCTGCTCATCATAAACGACAACTATAAGGCTGCTTTGAAAGCAGACGCAGACGGCGTTCACGTCGGGATAGAGGACGCACCCGTATCTGAAATAAGAAAGACTGCCCCCAAAGGCTTTATCATCGGCGCTACGGCAAAAACTGTCGAACAGGCACAGCTTGCCGAAGCATCGGGCGCAGATTATCTCGGAGTAGGTGCGCTCTTCCCCTCGCCCACAAAGAAAAACGCCCTAAGGATAACGAGTGACGATTTCCGAAAGATCGCCGCAAGTGTAAATATCCCTGCCGTTGCTATAGGCGGCATAGACAAAGACAACATAAGAAGCCTTAAAGGTATCGGCGCTGTTGGTGCGGCGCTTGTGTCGGCTGTATTCGGCGCAGAAGATATAGAAGCCGCAGCATCTCAGATGAAAGAACTCTGCCACGAGGTATTTGAAAATGCGTAAAAAACCGACAGCACTCACGATAGCAGGCAGTGACCCCACAGCAGGCGCAGGCATACAGGCAGACATCAAGACTATGACGGCGAACGGAGTGTACGCCATGAGTGCCGTAACTGCGCTCACAGCACAGAACACCACAGGCGTTTCGGCTATTATGGAAGCGACGCCCGATTTCCTTGCAAAAGAGCTTGACTGCATTTTCACTGACATATTCCCCGACGCCGTCAAGATAGGAATGGTCTCGTCTGCACCGCTTATCGAAGTGATCGCAGAGAGGCTTAAAAAGTACGGCGCAAAGCACATCGTTCTCGACCCCGTTATGGTTTCCTCAAGCGGAACTGCGCTGCTTGAAGCGCAGGCGCTCACAACGCTGTGCAGCCGCCTTATACCGCTTGCACAGCTGATAACGCCGAATATCCCCGAAGCGGAGCTGCTCACGAAAAAGCGCATCAGAACGCCCGATGACATGGAGCGTGCGGCGCTGGAGATATCACAAAAATACAGCGTTTCCGTACTTCTGAAAGGCGGCCACAGCATCGGCAGGGCTAACGATTTTCTGCTCACTGAAAGCAGCGGAACGTGGATACACGGAAAGCGCATAAACAACCCGAACACACACGGCACAGGCTGCACACTGTCGAGCGCTGTTGCGGCAAATCTTGCAAAGGGCTACTCGCTGCACGACTCGGTACACCGTGCAAAGGAATACATAACGGGAGCGCTCTCGGCAATGCTCGACCTCGGCAAAGGCAGCGGCCCGATGGACCATGCGTTTGATGTTAAGAGTAAGTTTATGGAGTAAACGCTTTCAAATTGAAAATTGAAAATGGAAAATGGAAAATTGCGGAAGCACTTCGTGCTTGATTTATATTAGTTTATTCAGACTTGTAGTTTATCTCTCTGTGGCGAATGAAGTGTGAATTTGGGATAGCTAATATAATCCAACTCGCCGCAGGCGAGTTCCATAATTGTCAATTATCAATTGTCAATTATAATAACTCCGCACTCACTAACGGCGCTCCGTATCTGCTTTCCCCAAAATAAGAATAATCAAACCTATCAAGGAGAATTTCGTATGAGAAATTACGCTACACAAATGGAAGCGGCTAAAATGGGTATCATCACGCCCGAAATGAAAACAGTCGCCGAAAAAGAATATATCGACCCCGAAAAGCTTCGTGCGCTCGTGGCAAAGGGCGAAGTCGCAATTCCCTGCAATGTCCGCCATACGGCGATTTCCCCCGAGGGTATCGGCACAAATATGCGTACAAAGATAAATGTAAATCTCGGCATTTCAGGTGACGCCAACAACTACGACGTCGAGATGCAGAAAGTCGAGCTTGCGCATAAATTCGGCGCAGAAGCTATAATGGATCTGAGCAACTACGGCAAGACTAATACGTTCCGCAAAAAGCTCGTCGAGACTTCCCCTGCAATGATCGGCACCGTTCCGATGTACGACGCTATCGGCTATCTTGAAAAGGATCTGCTTGAAATAACGGCGCAGGATTTTCTGAAAGTCGTCCGTGCGCACGCCGAAGAAGGCGTTGACTTCATGACGATACACGCAGGCATCAACAGAAGAGCCGTTGAAGCGTTCATGCGTGAGGGCAGAAAGATGAATATCGTCTCACGAGGCGGCTCGCTGCTGTTTGCCTGGATGATGATGACGGGCAACGAGAACCCGTTCTATGAATACTACGACGAAGTCCTCGATATCCTTCGTGAGTTCGACGTAACTATAAGCCTCGGAGACGCACTGCGCCCCGGCTGTATCGATGATGCAACAGACGCAGGTCAGATATCGGAGCTTATCGAGCTTGGCGCTCTTACTCTGCGTGCATGGGAAAAGGACGTTCAGGTCATGGTAGAGGGACCGGGACACATGGCAATGAATGAGATAGCTGCAAATATGAAGCTGCAAAAGCGCATCTGTCACAATGCCCCTTTTTACGTGTTGGGACCTCTCGTTACCGACATCTTCCCAGGCTACGATCATATAACATCTGCGATAGGCGGCGCTATAGCTGCGGCAAACGGCGCCGATTTCCTGTGCTACGTAACTCCTGCGGAGCATCTTCGCCTGCCGGACACAAATGACGTTAAAGAGGGCATTATTGCGAGCAGGATAGCCGCTCACGCTGCCGACATCGCAAAGGGAATCCCCCACGCCCGTGACAAGGACAACGAAATGGCAGAAGCACGCCACGCCGTTGACTGGGAGAAAATGTTCGACATCGCCGTAGACGGCGAAAAAGCACGCCGTTACTTTGAAAGCACACCGCCTGCCGACCGCCACACATGCTCGATGTGCGGCAAAATGTGCGCCGTAAGAACGACGAACATGATACTTGCAGGAGAAAAAGTTGAGTTCTGCACTGAAAAATAAACCACGCACAAGCGCACGAAAACAAGAAAAAAAGCCGCCGGCACAACGCCGAGCGGCTTTTTTAATGGAAAATTGAAAATGGAAAAATTACGGTCAGGCTCGCTTGGCTCGCCGTTTTTATTGTGGAACGTCAGATCTCGGGGGCAGTCATTGTACCGATCAGATACTCAATGTTATTTCGCCAGCAAGCTTTCATACCGGGCTTATTCTTCCATATCGCCTCGGGTCCGCTTGTTCTTGAAAGATCGATCCCAAATTCGCCATTCTCAGACCTAACCACTTGCGCTGTGCGATTTTTCCCACACTGAAAGCACTTTTTTACACTCGGTGAATCGAGTATCACCGCACAGTAGTTTTCCATCGAGCGAACTTTCAGGATAAGTGAAAGCTTTGTCATATAGAAATACTCGCCCAACTCACTCCAATGATTGATAATGATATAGCGCTTGTTTTTTATCCCCTTTAAGCGATAATCATATAATAAAGGCAACACCTTTTCGGGCTTCATTATATCTGCACCGTCTACCATACATAAAACTATATTTTCATCATTGTGAGTAAATACTCTAATGTTGTGAGCAACAGCCTTTCCCTGAGCCGAAAACTCTGCAACAGCATTCTCTTTGATAAATAAGGTCTGATACTTGTTAGGCTTTTCTTTTTGATTAACACTTTGATCTTCTTCTGTTGTTCCGTCATAATCGGACGTATCATATACGTAAACAGCTCCCGAAGTGTTTCTGTTTTCGGGTCTGCTGCCATCAATCAGCCGAAGAGGCATCTCCTTGCCCTCCGGTGTAAATCCAAACACATAGTTGTGAGTATTATCTCCGTCGAAGCCTCCCATTGTAACAAATGAAAAGCAATGATTCTCTATCGATCTTGCCTTGTTATACTTATTCCATTTATCATAGATGACATCTCCGCCCGTGCTGTTCAGAATGATATCTACACCATTGAGACCGTACTTCCTGCTAAACATAGCATGGTTGCAGTCATAGCATATCGTATGACCTATACGCCAACCTTTATAAATGATCGGCTCAAATGCGTTTTTTATGTATTCGGAATAGTTTTTCAGCTCGCAAGCGGAATAATCTGTCATAGTATGCTTTATGTAGCTTTTTTTAACAGTATCGCTGCCCTGTGCGAAAGCGTTCGCATAGAAACTCATGATAATCCCGTTAATGTCTTTACCGCAAAAAACAACAGCCTTGCCTATTTCCTCACTGAGTGAAAGAGCTTTATTGAAGAGATGATCCGCCTGCATTTCATTCAAAAAATCAGAGCGTTCCATTTCATCTTCAAAAGGCACATAAGAGCATTCCGGCAAAACGAGAATATCTATATCCGACTTTTTCACTTGCTCCATTGCTATTTCAAAGCATCTCTTGTTTTGAAAGCCATATGTTTGCAGATAAAGCCCCACTCTTATATCAGCTTTATCGCTGTATACTTTTCTTGCCCTTTTAGGGTGCGTATTTACATTTTTATGCACGTACCGGACTTCAAAGCCTAATCTATCAAAAAAACGAACGGACTCAGCCCCTCCCGAGTAATCCGCCTTGCTGATCTCTTCACCGAAATGTATCTTATATGCCATTCCTCTGATATGCTTTGCGGGATACTTCTTTGATTTATACAAGAGAAAAGTCGATCTCGCTTCCGGGTACTCCGACTGTTCGGAATCAAATACTTCTATAGCCTTGATCACATCTTCTCTTGTGATCTCGTTCCAACTGTTCTTCATCTTTATCACACCCCAAAACACTCAAAATGTGATTAACCTATACACCAATATAAACCAGGAGCGAAGCGACTCCGCAATTTTCCATTTTCCATTTTCAATTTAAAAAGACTCCCGCCGCAAACACCGCAGCAGCTGCTGCTATCGCTACAGCGATGAGCGGAAGATCGAGGTATGCAAGCACCAGAGCAACTATAGTTCCGATGATCGCCGTTGTCATATTGCCCGTACTGAAAAAAATCGCAGGGATAGTCATTGCGCTGAGAACAGCGTAAGGCATATAGTGAAGAAAGCTCTTGATATACACCGATTCAATTTTCTTTGTAAAAAACGCAAACGGTATCATACGCACAAGGTAAGTAACCCCTGCCATGACGGCTATGTATAATGCTATGGCCATTCTATACAACCCCTTTGTGAAATTGAAAATGGAAAATTGCGGAAGCGGCTTCGCCGCTTGGATTTGTATTAGTTCTCAAAAAGCCGTACTTCATTCGCTAACGAGAGATATGTGTAAAGTCTGAATAAACCAATATAAATTCAAGCACGCAGTGCTTCCGAAATTGTCCATTGTCAATTGTCCATTGTCAATTATAAAAAAACCGAGCGCAGCGAGGCTGACCGCAATTTTCCATTTGATAAGCGAGCTTTACTCCTCTTTCACCGGAAAAATCGCCGCCGCCAAAGCTGCTGCTCCTACGGCGCATATAATCACTGCAAAGCCCGATGAGATCATCGGCAGGAAAAGCTTGCAGGCTATGCTCAGAAGTGCTGCCGCTATCACCGTGAAGAGTATGCTGCGCTGTTTTGACGCAGGCGGTACGATTATCGCTATGAACATGCCGTAGATCACGATGCCAAGTGCTGCCGTTACCTGTTCGGGCAGCGCTTTGCCTGCAAATGCGCCTATGAATGTGCCGCTTACCCAGCCTGAAACGGCTATTGCTGTCATTCCGTACATGTACGCAGGCTTTATCGGCTCTTTGTGTGTCGAGCATACGGCGTATATCTCGTCGGTGATGCCGTGCGCTCCTATGAGTCTGTACGGGAATGTGTAGCTTTTATCAAGGTTCTGTGAGAGCGATATGCCCATCAGCGCATAGCGCAGATTTATCGTGAACTGCACCGCCGCCATCTCGAAAAGCGAACCTCTTGCGGCGATAACGTCAATGCCTGCCACCTGTCCTGCAGACGTAAGGTTCGTAAGCGATATCATAGACGCTTCTATGTACGTAAGCCCTGCTCTGACTGCCGAAATGCCGAACGCAAACGACACCGAAAGATACCCTAAAGCGATGGGTATGCCTGCCGCCATGCCGAGCAGAAAGCTGTTCTTTTTCTTACTCATTTAACAAGCCCCAGTGAACCGAGCAGCAGAATGAACAGCAAAACGGGCGCCACTACCTTTATCATGCCGATATAAAGATACTTTCTGCCGAACTTCTCGCCGTTTTTCGTTGCTTCTTCTATTACTGTCTTCGGCTTTACTATCCAGCCGATGAGAATACATGTGCCGACCGCAACAACAGGCATAAAGATATTGTTGCTCACGTAGTCCATAATGTCGAGGATCTGCGCTGAGGCGCCGTTCGGGAGCTGCATCTCAAAGTAGAATACATTGTAGCCGAGGCAGATAACAACGCCGATAACAAAAGCTGCAATGGTTTCTATGATAGTCGCCTTTTTTCTTGACCAGCCGAATGCGTCCATAAGGCTTGCAACTACCGTTTCAAGCACCGACATCGAGCTTGTGAGCGCCGCAAGCAGCACCATGAAGAAGAATATGCAGCCTATAACGCTGCCGGCAACGCCCATCTGAGCGAACACCTTTGTAAGCGCAATGAACATAAGTCCGGGACCCGAATTCTGCATACCCTCTTCTCCGAGGAACACGAATACGGCAGGGATTATCATAACGCCTGCAAGGAACGCAACAAGCGTATCGAAGAATTCTATCTGGTTTACAGATTTCATAAGATTTGCGTCGTCCTTGAAGTAAGAGCCATACGTTACCATGATACCCATAGCGACGCTGATACTGTAGAAAAGCTGCCCCATAGCGTCAAGCACGACGATGAATATATCGTGAGCGGTCATGCCGGAGAAGTTAGGTATAATGTAGATCTTCAAGCCGTCAAGACCCGTTCTGCCCTCGCTGCCCTTGATGGTGAGCGAGAAGACCGCAATTGCAATAACGAACAGAAGAAGCACGGGCATAAGCACTTTTGAAATAGACTCAATACCCTTATTTACGCCTCTGTAGATGATAGCAGCGGTAGCCGCAAGAAAGATGAGATCGAAAACGATGGGCTGCCAGTAGCCTGTTATAAAGCCCGTAAAGTAGCCGTCGGAGGCTGTCGCAGCGCCGCTTCCTGTAAGGAACGCCGTAAAGTATTTGAGCACCCAGCCGCCGATAATGCAGTAATAAGGCAGTATCATAAACGGAACGATACTTGCACACACGCCGACCCAGCTAAAGCGCTTGTCGAGCTTACCGTAAGCCGTCATAGCAGCCTGCTTCGTCTTTCTTCCGATAGACACCTCGGAGACGATGAGCGTAAAGCCGAACGTCAGAGCGAGAACGATGTAGATAACAAGGAATGCCCCTCCCCCGTCCTTTGCGGCAAGATACGGAAAGCGCCAGATATTGCCAAGACCGACTGCGCTTCCTGCCGCCGCCAGAACGAACCCAATAGAACTGGAGAACGAACTGCGTTTTTCATTCATAAAAAAATCCCCCTTGATAAGTAATTAACAAACTTTTTCTATTGTAACACAGTTCGGGGAGATTTTCAATGAATAATTGAAATTTATCAGGGGTTTAAAACGGTAATTCAGTAACGCTCGCCGGACTCTTCTTAATTGACAATTGACAATGGATAATGGACAATTGCGGAAGCGGCTGCGCCGCTTGATTTTATAAATGTGAAATGATGAGTTGGTGCACTCACTTCGTTCGCTGACAGAAGGATGAAAACTTCCAATTAGGATATCTCCAATTTGATTAAAACATCTTTCATTTTCATAATTGTATACTGTTCGTCATTTGAATAAACAAATACACTGATACAAATATTAAAATGTTTATTTCAGAAGCAAAGAAGGATCTATTATATTATACCGACCTATCCTCTCATACTTTGGCACAGTAAGATTAAAGCTCTCTATCAGTTCATCCCACGCAATAAATGCACTGCTGTAAATATCGGCTGTAAGCAGATCGTCTCTTACATAGAGCTTTACGGAGCGGATAGATGAGTCTGTCTGTTTGAGCTTTTGTGAAAGAGCGTTTGAAGAAACGTTTTCACCGTTCGGAAGAACGAGCATTGAGTCTTTTCTGCCCTTTACATAAACATGCTTATTCTTTATGCAGCCTATATCGCCTGTTTTGAAATAGCCGTTGCTGTCAAAAGCTGCTTTTGTTGCGTTCTCGTCGTTATAGTAGCCGACAAACACATTATCGCCCTTTACTATCAGCTCTCCGAATCCGTTTTCATCGGCGTCGATCACCTTTACGTCAAGCTCTTCAAACAGAGTTCCAACACTGTCAAGGACTTCATCATTCGGATAATCTATGCTGAAAGCCGACGCTGTTTCCGAAAGAGCGTATGCGTTCATAAGATACAAGCCATCTTTAATGTACCTTTTTCTCAATTCCAACGGGAGAGCCGCTCCGCCGCAGAACAAATACTTCATTTTGCCGCCTAACAGCTTATCAAGCGGGATCAACATTTGATCCGATGCTTCGCAGAATCTCATATACACGATCGGAACGCCCGAAAAAACAGTAGGCTGTACTGCGCTCATCTCCTGCGCCATAGTCTTTATGCTTTCCGCAAGATAGACCCTAAAGCCAAACACAAGAGAGTAAATGAAATTATAGATCGAGCCGTAAGTGTGACTCAGCGGCAGGAACAAATAGCAAACATCACTTTCATTGAGCGGCACTCTGCGGCCGAGCGCTTTCCGGCCCGAAAAGATATTCTTTATCGAAAGCAGAACAGCTTTCGGGAATGATGTCGAGCCGCTTGTAAGAACGATCTTTGCAGGCTCTTCATCGGATTTAACAGGCAAAGAAAACAGCTCTTCCGTTTTTTCCTTTCCCTGTAACAGACACGAATCAAACTCTATTTCGATAGAGATAAAAGTGATCTGAGGGAAAATGCTTTTTGCCTTTTCTATCATTTCATCGTATATCTCGGAGTAGAACAGGCACGCCACATCACATTTTTTGAGAGCATAAACAAGATCGTCATACTTCCAGTCCTTTGAAAGCCCTACGCTCACGCCGACATAGTTCATAACAGAAACATCAGCTATCATCCACTCAATGCTGTTAGGGCTGAATATGCCTATATTCTTCCCCTTAAAACCGCTGCTGCAAAGATACGCTCCGAGGTAATTCACCTTTTCGATAAAGCTTCCGAATGTCTCCGTTTTGCCCGACTGATGAAGATAATCACGGTCACGCCATTTTGAATAAGAGCTGTGTAAGAATGTATCAAGTGTATTCATTATTATCCTCCTGTCTTTATATCATGCGTTCAAGAAGCACGTATTCGTAAACGTCGGTCACATCATCGGAAGCGTACTTCTGAGTAGGTTTGCCGTCTCTTGCAAGCGCACCTATGCTCGGCAGCTTGTTCTTTTCAAGCTCCTGCATAATGCTGTAAACAAGAGCTTTTCCGAGGCCCTTGTGCTCGGGGCGAACGCCCATGTACAGCATAACGTACTGCTTCGGCGACTTCTTTATCTTCGTAATTTTCGGAAGGCTCAACAGATTCAGATGATACACCGAATTTGAATAATCGGGGATACTTATGTAGAACCCCACCGCTTTATCTTTGTAATAGGCGATCTTCGTCATGCTCATATTCATAATTAGCTTATAACTGCCGTATATCTCCCGGAAATCCTCGATAGACAACGCTTTGAATATCGGAAAATCGCTGTAAAGCTCCATTATCATATGATAGACCTCATCTATCACCTTATCGAAATTATCAGCCGTAGGGCTTTCAATGCGATAGCCGCTATCGGTAAAAGCTTTGAATCGGTCTTCATACTTTGCATTTTTATAGCTTTCGTCTATTGCACGGAAATGATTCGACGTATAATGCTCGGAAACGGAAAAACCGTTATCAGTAAACTGCTTCAAGTAATACGGCTTGTTGTACGGCTCGCCCGTATACGGCGGCACGTCGAACAGATTTATTTTCAGCCTGTATTTCTGCCAGAAAGAACCGTCCACAGGGCCGACTATCTTTTTGTATCCCTTGCTTTTGCAAAATGACACCGCTTCATCAAACAGATATTTCGCCGCTTTATCGTCGTCTATACACTCATAGAAGCCGAAATACGCCGTATTATCGCCTTTATATGTCGTCACGGCAAATCTCCCGACTGCTTTATCGTTATCATCATAAATAAGAAACTTGTCAAGCTCAAAGTATTTTGAAAGCGTATGAGTACCCGTCAGGAATTTCTTCATGGAATCGGGATCTTCCATATTATCCTGCGCTGAATAAAGCTTCTTCGGAAGCGAGATAAAATCCCTGACGTACTTTTTCTCTTCATCAATTTTTACTGACTTCATTAATCTTATTCCTCCCGCAATACATCGATAATACCGCTGCTGCCGTCCATTCGTATGTGATCGCCGCTTCTGATCGTATCGGTCAACCCCTCCACTCCGACTATCGACGGGATCTTCAACTCTCTTGAAATGATCGCCGTGTGCGACAGCAGAGAGCCTTTTTCGGATATAACTCCTTTAGCGGCCGCAAGCAGGAACACCCAGCCGGGATCGGTCATTTTCGCTATGAGTATCTTTCCTCTGATATCATCGGCGGAAGCAGCATCGGTTATAACGCAGGCTTCGCCCTCGGCAGTTCCGAAAGAACACGGCGTACCGCTTAATCTGTTTTTGGAAGCTTTCTTCTTGTACAAGTTCACGCTGCCGTGATTCTTGTCGAACTCCTCTTTTTCAAATATAAGCCTTGTATACGCAGGAAGATGAGCAAATAATCCATACTGTTCTTTTCTATGTTCTATAAGCTCCTTTGCATTATCCGGAACATTGAATGCTTCGTCAACCCTCAGATAGAATATATCCCGTGCCGATCCTATCTGTCCTTTCTCTGCAGCGATCTTTCCGGCAGCCAAAAAGATCTGCCGCACTATACCATAAGCTCTGCTTCTGTTCAAGCGGGATATTTCTCTGTTTTTTATCCCGAGCGCCGCTCTTCTGCGCAATATGGAAGTAACAGCATCTTCTTTTCTGACGTTTGCCACACCGTGCTCCGTTAACTGTGAATGAAGCCTTTCAAGCTGTTCTTTGTCTGCACGGTAAAACTCTATCCTTTCGTCAAAAAGTCCGGGAGATGTTCGGAACGTTCTGCTTTCAAGCTTCAGCTCTTCAAGCGCACGGTCACCGAATGATCTTATATAATCATTTTTGGCTTTTCGGTATTCGCTGTCCGACATATCGTCTTTTCGGCAAGCGATATCTATAAGCTCTTTCATCGGCTTCATGCTCTCGATATCAGAGATACCGGAAATATATTCATTGATCTGATCTTCCGTTTTGCCGAGCTTTTTCAGCCTGCTTTTAAGAAACCCCGTAAAGATAAATGCGTACATATCATTGATAAGCGTAACGTCCCAGACGCTGAAAAGCTTTTCTTTTATCTCGTTAAAGATCGCACAAAGCTCCTGTGCAGACATCGACTCATTGAAACGATCGTAAAAATCATCATTGACGGCTTTGAAGTCTTTTTCAAGCTTTATCATATTTTTCGGAACATTGACAAGCTCCGAAACAAAATGAATGTAAGACATCGCCCTTACAAACGGCGGTATCACAACATCTTCTCCCGTGTAGCTCTTCGCTTTTACACCGAGCATTTCCTGCCATACGGGGATTATCTTTCCGCTGAAAGGAAGGAACTTCAAAGCGGCATACCAGTTGCTTATCTTGTAGTAAAGCCTGCCGTTTGCATCGCCGACCATATTGTTGTAAATATCCCGCTTCTGATCTATTACCTTTTCATTGCGGACTACTCTCCTGCAAACGCCTCTGAACACGCCCGAATATACCATATGTACAAATGAGATCGTCAGCGGCAGCGATACGCCGGGGTAGCTTTCAACGATGTTGCTGTTATCGAGCACAAGCGGAGACTCTCCGCTGAGCGTAGTGATCTTTCTTGCCTGCAATATGTAGATCACACCGTTTTCAACAGCAAATTCTATATCAAGATAATCACCGAGCACGCTTTTGATCTTTCCGGAAACATCTATAAGCTTTTCTATAAGCTCGTTTGATAGCAGGTCTTCTTTTCCGGCATAGTAATACAGCTTATCCGTCGTGCTGTAGTAATACGTAGACGTCTCCGTTTTTTCCGAAACAACGCCTTCGCCCAAGCCTCTGCCGGCCGTTATGACTGTTTCGTTGAGCAGCCCCTGCGGATTAGACGTAAACATAACGCCCGAAAGCTCCGCATTCACCATTCGCTGAATAATAACATCCATGCAAAGCCCGTCAAGGCGAACGCCGTTTTCCAAAGCGTATTCCTTTATGTTCCGATCGCCAAGAGAATCAAAGCAAAGCTTGATTTTTTCTTTAAGATCAGCTCTTTTAACGTTGAGAAAAGTTGTGAACTGTCCTGCAAAGCTTGTGTCGTCGCTGTCTTCGGCAGATGCCGAGCTTCTTACTGCAAAGAGGTCTGTAGCTTCGTTTTCAAGCACGGAAAGCTTTGACAGATCATCATTATCCGAACACACTACAGAAAACTCGGGAACATTTATCCCGGCATTTTTCAGTTTCTCAAGATTTATCGCTTTTTGTCCTGTCATCATATCTTACCAAATATCAAGAATGCAACTATCGTCAGCAGCATCGTTGATTCCTGCAAATACGTATAGCGCTCGACTTTATCCACTATAACAAACTTCTCGGGATCTTTCATAAACTCGATGAACTTCCATGTCATCCATGAAACGAGCAGGAAAAGAACCGCTACCGATATCTTGTTCAGTCTGTAGACAAGAATAAAGTTTGTTATGATATCGACTATCGTAAGTATCATTACAAAGCGTGTCGATTTTTTGTAGCCGAACAGCTTTGAGTAAGTAGTATAATCGTTTTCGTCTTTGGGCGCCTTTATCTTGCGTGATACCTCCCAGATAAGCGCAGGGAAATAGAGCGTCCAGAGTGCCATACACGTTGTCAGCGTTACGGCAGGGATATCATACTTTATGACTGTAAATGAGATTATGTAAAGATTCACTATCATCTGAACGGGGTTATGCGTCACGAGCGCAAGCGGCAGGCTCGGCTGTATCTTCGCCCTTTGAAAGAACCACTTGCTCATGAGATAGCCGTAAATGTAAAGGATCACAAAGAAGAGCAGGTTGTTCATAAAAACAACGTTCAGCACAAGCGTTATCGCCTGAACGATCGTACAAACGATCATAACATCTTTTTTGTAAACTCTTCCGCTCGGCAAAGGTCTGTCGGGGAACAGTTTTTTGTCTGTTTCAAAATCCTTGAGATCATCTGCGATACGAAGCCACATCAAAAATGCAAAAACAGTGAACGCTCCTACGAACTCCTGTATGCCGAGGTTAAACTTCGTAACGCCCTCGTTAAGCAGAACGATAAAATGTATCTCTCCGAAAATAATAAGCCCCAGCAAAAGGCGTGGCAGTATCGGATATCTTTCTTTAAAGTAAACGTGCAGTCTTTTAAGCATCTTTCTTCCTTCCTATTCTTTCTCCGTATTTTACTATCGTTTCAGTGCCTTCTTTGCTCTGCTCAAGTATATCGCTGTCTATCTCGGCTTTATCCTTTTTAATAAGCAGCACTATAGTTGAGCCGCCCGGCTCAAAGTACCCTTTTTCATCGCCTTTTGAAAACGACGAAAGCCCCTTGTTCACTATCCTTCCGACAAGCAATGCGCCTACCTCTATCTGAACGATCTTTCCGAACTGTTCCGTTTCACAAACAGTTACACTTCTTGTGTTCTCTTTGTAGATCTTATAGTCTTTCGAGATCGAGCTTACCGTGTGAAGCTTTCCCCTGATGCGGTAATCATCTGCCGTTTTGCCGTTATCTATAAAGCAGTAGCGGTGGTAATCGTCCATACACAGCCTGAACACAAGGCAGACTCCGCCCGAAAATTCGGAAAGGTCCGTCTTGCCGCCGACAAGCTCGCTCAATGTGTAGACACTGCCTTTTATCAAAACTTTCAGATCATCTGTGATATCATACACAAGCAGCTTTGAATCGGCAGGCGATATCAAAGAATCAGGCTTCATATCTACATTCAGCGCTTCATCACGGCGTTTTCTTGTAAAGAAGTCGTTAAAGGAATCAAAGTCATTCTTTTCATATTCATTCAGGTCTATATCATACTTCTCAATAAACGGCGCTATCTTTTTCTTTGAAAAAGGCAGGCTGTTGTAAAAGCCGTACAGCCTTGACGCAGCAGGAGACACAACAAGCTTTAAAAGCACCCTGCCGGGCGTAGTGCCGTAAAGAAATTCAAGCTTACCCTGACCGTACTGTTCGGTCTCTATGTATTCATTTTTATGCCTGTCATAGATCTTCATTCAGGATTCTCCTTCAGACTGCAAATAAATATACGCCAAGCAGCGCTATAGCCGCTGCGCCGAAAAATACGTAAGCAGCGCCACGAGGTTTTACGACCTTTACTTTCAGTATCTCAAGCAGCGAAACAACTGCAACAGAAACCGTCATGATAATTGTAAAGACCTCCGGCTTAACAAAGCAGCGAGCAAGAAAAACGATAGAAAAGATCAATGCGCAGTACGTAACGGGCAGACCTATATAGTGCTTTACAGCCTTTTCCGTGTCTGCCGTTATAACATTAAAGTATCCGAGACGTGCAACGCCGCACAAAGCAAACGCCGCAAATATTGCCATATGATAAAGCTTATCCATTCCCGCTGCGGTGAAAATCGCTATAGGCAGAGCAATAAAGCTTACAACATCTACCAGTGAATCTATCTGTATACCGAAGCTTTTTTCTTCTTCAGTACGCTTTATCTTTCTTGCCACAGAACCGTCAAAAAGATCGGCGACACCTGCAATTATCAGGCATATAACAGCATATTTAAGGTCTGCTCCCGAAGCCGAGATACAAATCCCGAAAACAGCGGCAGCCATGCCGATATACGTCAGGATAACAGACTTGTTCCACATTCCGACTATCATTTTTCATTACCTCCGTCGATCTTTACCGTACCTGCCGAACCGTCTATGGTAATCGTCTGACCATCAGTTATTCTGCTCATAGCGTCCTTGCAGCAAACTATTGCAGGTATACCGTACTCTCTTGAAACGATGGCGGCGTGACAGAGTATTCCTCCGTACTCCGTAACGATGCCTGACAGTATCGCAAATTTCGGTGTCCAGCCCGTATCGGTAAATCTTGTGACAAGGATATCGCCCTGCTGCAGTCTGTCTATCTCGGAAAAATCCCTTACGACTCTTGCAACACCCGTGATAGTTCCCGTATTTGCTCCGAGACCTTTGATAACATTACCTGAAAGCGGCTCATCTGCAACCGAAAAATCGCTTCCTATCTCGTTTTCGCTCATGTAGTTCCTGTATGCAGCATAATATATCCTGTTCTTTTCAATGATGCGTGCAAGCTCTTCGGGAGTACGTTTTTTCTCAATGTAATCCCAGAGATCGCCGACTTTAAAAAACCATACGTCTTCATAATTTTCAAGAACGCCGTTTCGTTCAAGCAGCTTTGCATATTCTATAGTATAAACACGAAGCATATAGTAAAAACGTGTCGATACATCACGGAACTCTTCTCGCCACCAAAGCATTCGGCGCATGTTCTCGATCTTTTTCACGATCTTCTTATATTTGCCGCCCGATACATCGTTCTTTATGCGCAAAAGTATCTGCTCATAAGTCTCTCTGCCCTTTTCCTTGTCGTTTTCGGGTGAGAAGGAATCATCAAGCAGCACCATATCTTTGACCATACGCACAACAGTTTCCGGCTCTTCATAGTAGCACGGATATGTGATATCAAGCTCTTTATCGGAATGATAGCCGTACTCTTCGATCAATTCGCCGACCTTTTTCAGGCAGAAACGATCGTCATCAAGCTGTGATGCAATATCCTGTGCAGACGTATCTTTCCAGAAAGCAAAAGCATCGCTGTCTTTTCTTATTTCTCTTGTTATGCTCCACATATCGTAAAACGGCAGCAGATGAGAAATGTTCTCGATACTTGCAAGCAGTGACAGATACTCGCTTTCGGAAACATATTTAAGTAAACCGTCTTTGTAGATCGACTGATGGATAGTATTTATAAATATCTGCCAGAAATACGTAGTCTCGCTTCTGAGATAGATATTATGCGTAAGCTCGTAAAACTCTGCCGTAATATCGCTTATCGTATGCTCGTCATAATTCTTCTTGAAGCTATAATACTTTTCAAGCAGCTCCGATTTATACTTTTCGGAGTTTTTCCGCCTGTCACTGAGAAGCTTTGACTGGTGATAAACTATCTTTATCATTTTAAACAGCGAACCCGGAGTAACGCCTGTTGTTTCACCGTCGCCCTCGTAGTCGCCGATTATACCGTATTCGTTGTCGAACTCTCTTTCCCTGTACCCGATGACCCGGCTCATCGTTTTCTTTACGGCGCTCATGTTCCAGTACGGTCTGCCGTAAAACATTTCGCCAAGCTTTTTGGGCAGCTCATCGTCACGCAGTATCTCGGAATCGACTATAAACTTTCTGAGTGAATACTCCCATATGTATTCATACAGCGACCACATATACGGCGTACAGACCGTTGCCGATACGCCTCCGTCTTTAAAATCTGCCGTTGTCCATATATACGGAGTAAACGAATAATGAAGCTTCGTTATCGCTCTTGACTGCAATATGTAAAGCTTGCCGTCTTTTACAGCAAACTCGATATCACACGGATAACCGAAATGCTGCTGTATCTTTCTGAAACACAGAGCATATTCCGAAACCTGCTCTTCCGACAGAAGCCTGCTGCCCGATCTCTCGCCCTGAGAGACTTCCTGCCCGTCGTACCAATTGTAATAATACTGCTGCGGCGCAGTTTTTCCGCTTACTATGTTTTCGCCTAAGCCTTCCGAAACTTCTATAAGCATTTCCTTATCGTTTCCCGTTGTAGGATCGATCGTAAAGCAAATGCCGCTGATATCTGCGTCTACCATTTCCTGAACAACAACAGACATGCGCAGATCATCTGACGGGATATCATTGTCTGCAATATAGGACAGAATGACCTCACGGAACATCGACTTATAGCAGTCCACAACACGCTTACAAACATCGTCGCTTTTTACATTCAGAAATGTGTCGTACTGCCCCGCAAACGAATGATCCGCCATATCCTCCATAGTTCCGCTGCTCCTGACAGCGTAAAGAGTATTATTACCGCAGTGAGCGGCTATTTCTTTTTTTACGGCATCCGAAAGCTCGGCGTTTTCAAACAGCGCTATTATCTTTTGCGACACTTCCGCTGTGCTGCTTTTTCCGAGTTCTTTGATATAATCCTTTATTTTCCCGGTTATCCCGTTTTCCTCGGCAAAGCGTTCGTATTCGCCGCTGTCAAGAATAAATCCCCCCGGCACGGGAAAGCCTGCTTTCAGCATCTGAAGCAGGAATTTGCCTTTATTTCCGAGATCATTTTCATTTGTTTCTGTTTTTGACAATATTGATATCATTTATAAAACCTACCGATCAGAACATATTTTTTCGCAGTCCTGCGAAGTACAGAAGCATATTTATGATAATGTGAGTTGCCGCTCCTATCAGAACGTATAAAAGATACAGCGGCAATCCGAGATCGTAAAAACACCATACGATAAGAACACACCCGAAAAGTGAATCAGCCTGATCGAGAAAAACGAAGAAAGCTTTCAAAGGACCGCTTATTGTTTTTCCGGGAGTGATCCCGAGGCGCCTTTTCAGAAAGCTGTTCGGAAGCTCAAAAAGTGCGTAAGCTATTCCCAGAAGAACACCTATCAGAAGATTATAAAGAACAGTGTTTTTATGAGACGCATAGAAAAAATCAAGATGTTCAAAGCCTGCCGCACCGCAAAGCAGTCCCCATAGCACGGTAAAAACAGTGTTGAACATTATATACCCTATAACGCCCTCCCAGGTTTTGTTATCGCCGAAGATCCTCTTTCCGTCGAAAAAGCTTTTCCCTTTGTCTATAAGATGCATCTCTTTATCTTTATCCGATGAAATCGATTTGCACCACGCCATATTTGCAACGCCCGACAGAATCACTGGTATAAGCGTAACGTACATCATCAATATGATCTTTGCCACAATGTCATCCCCTTTTTACAATTATTACAAATTAAAACAAAAAATGGAACGTTTTTATTATATCATATTATACTGTTGATTTTTTGAATAAAATGAGAAGATTTCTGTAAACAGATTTATAACAATATACAGCTAAAAAAATTTTTAAAAAAATCCTAAAAACCTATTGACAAGGTAGGATATAGGTGCTATAATACATACAAATCAGATAGGAATTGTAAAGTTCCTGATTGCCGCTTACGGTTTTATCCTTATTATTTCTATCGGAAACGATCAGAAAAATGAACAAAGGAGTGCAGACTATGTCACTGTTGTTTACAGTCCTTTTGAGGATAAACTTTCGTTTCGGGCGAATGTACCGATGTTGCATTTGATCCATTACTACAGTTTATTTGAAAGTTTATTTGAAAAAGGAGTAATTTAAAATGAGTGAATATAAATTTGAAACATTACAGCTTCATGTAGGACAGGAACAGGCAGACCCCGCAACGGATTCCCGTGCAGTGCCGATCTATCAGACGGCTTCTTACGTTTTCCACAACAGTGAGCACGCAGCCGCAAGATTCGGTCTTGCAGACGCAGGCAATATTTACGGCCGTCTTACGAACTCTACACAGGACGTTCTTGAAAAGAGAATTGCAGCGCTTGAGGGCGGCGTTGCAGCTCTTGCGGTAGCGTCGGGCGCAGCTGCAATAACATACACGATCCAGGCGCTTGCTTACAAGGGCGAGCACATAGTAGCTCAGAAAACGATCTACGGCGGCAGCTACAATCTGCTTGCACACACGCTTCCCCAGTACGGCATTGAAGCATCTTTCGTTGATATCCACGATCTTGACGCCGTAAAGGCTTCTATCCTGCCGACAACAAAGGCTATCTTTATCGAGACTCTCGGCAACCCGAACAGTGATATCCCCGATATCGAAGCTCTTTCAGAGATCGCTCACGCACACAATATACCGCTCGTCATCGACAACACATTCGGTACACCGTACCTTATCAGACCTATCGAGCACGGTGCGGACATCGTAGTTCATTCGGCTACAAAGTTCCTCGGCGGTCACGGCACAACACTCGGCGGAATCATCGTAGACTCGGGCAACTTTGAATGGACTCCCGAAAAGTTCGCACCTATCGCAGCACCGAACCCGAGCTATCACGGCGTTTCGTTCACGGCAGCCGCAGGAAAAGCAGCATTTGTAACATACGTTCGTGCCATCCTGCTTCGTGACACAGGCGCAGCGATCTCCCCGTTCAATGCATTCCTGCTTCTCCAGGGCGTTGAAACACTTTCTCTCAGACTTGACAGACACGCCGAGAACACAAAGAAGGTAGTTGAATACCTTTCTCACCATCCGCTTGTTGAAAGCGTAAACCACCCCTCTCTTCCCGATCATCCGCAGCATAAGCTTTACGAGAAGTATTTCAAAAACGGCGGCGGTTCGATCTTTACGTTCAACATCAAGGGCGGCAAGGAAGAAGCATGGAAGTTCATCGACGCTCTTAAGATATTCTCGCTTCTTGCAAACGTTGCCGATGTTAAGTCGCTCGTTATCCACCCTGCTTCAACAACACACTCGCAGCTTTCGGAGGAAGAGCTTAACAACAGCGGCATCTATCAGAACACGATCAGACTTTCGATCGGTACAGAACATGTTGACGACATTATCGCAGACCTTGAAAACGGATTCAAGGCAATTTCGTAAAGGAGACTACTATCATGGCTAATATATACAAAGGAACACTTGGACTTATCGGCAACACCCCTCTTGTTGAGGTTACAAACATCGAGCGTGATCTCGGTTTGAAGGCTACGCTTCTTGTAAAGCTTGAATATTTCAATCCCGCAGGAAGCGTAAAGGACAGGATCGCAAAGGCGATGATCGAAGACGCCGAGGAAAAAGGTCTGCTCAAAAAGGGTTCTGTTATCATCGAGCCTACTTCGGGCAACACAGGAATCGGCCTTGCATCTATCGCAGCCGCAAAGGGCTACCGCATTATCATCACAATGCCCGAAACAATGAGCGTAGAGCGCAGAAATATCCTAAAAGCGTACGGCGCTGAGCTTGTGCTCACAGACGGCGCAAAAGGCATGAAGGGCGCTATTGCAAAGGCTGACGAGCTTGCTAAGGAGCTTCCGAACAGCTTTATCCCCGGTCAGTTTGTGAACCCTGCAAATCCTGCTGTTCACAAGGAAACAACAGGCCCCGAGATCTGGAACGATACAGACGGAAACGTTGATGTATTCATCGCAGGCGTAGGCACCGGCGGTACTATCACAGGCACAGGCGAATATCTCAAGGAAAAGAACCCGAATGTAAAGGTCATTGCAGTTGAACCGGAAGGCTCTCCCGTACTTTCCGAGGGCAGATCAGGCTTGCACAAGATCCAGGGCATCGGCGCCGGCTTCGTTCCCGATGTACTCAACACAGATGTATATGACGAGGTATTCAAGGCTTCCAATGACGCTTCCTTTGCTGCAGCAAAGCTGCTTGTTAAGAAAGAGGGTATCTCCGTAGGTATTTCCTCCGGCGCTGCTCTTCATGCAGCTATCGAGCTTGCTTCAAAGCCGGAATATGCAGGCAAAACGATAGTAGCACTTCTCCCCGACAGCGGCGACAGATACTATTCAACTCCGCTTTTCACTGACTGATAACAATTTAAGAAACTGCTGAATATAAAACTAAATACTCTTAAGTAACCACTGAATAAATCACGCCCTACGGGCTGAGCACCCATCTTGCTTGCATCTTTTGGTCAAATTAAACTCAAAAGCCTTGAAATACGTCAGTATTCCGGCGGCTTTTTCGTCCAATTTGCCTCAAAATCTGACTGCGCAATATGGGCACTCGATTTAATCAGTGCTTCCTTAAAATATACTTATCATTTGTCATACTCGCCGTATTCGCAGCCGATGTGCGTTGCTTCTATCTCATCTACAAGAACAACGTAACCTTCTATTTTATCGTAAAGCTTGATCGTTCCCCATCCGTTGCCGCCGTTCCATAAGCGGTTATGCTTTTTTGATCCGTCGGGTGCTTCGTAATTTACAAAGAGCATGTCTTTCTTTCGGCAATAGACCTCTGTTTCCATTATCGCATGGATATTCTCCTGTCTTACATGCCACACAACTACATCGTCACGCTCTTCAAACGAGAAGTCTGTTTTGACCATAAGGTGCAGCTTTGAAAAATTGAAATCATACTCCCTGCCCTCATAGTAAAACGCACCGAGCAAACGGCGTTCAAGCGGAACGAAATATATCTTCGGTCTGCCGCCGCCGATATCGAAAACACTGTTATTGAGTTTCTCGCCCGTAAGCTTGCTTACAAGGCAGTTAGATGAAAGCCATACCCACGGGCTTGTGAAATCTCTTCCCCAGTTTTTATCAGCGTATCCGTAGCTTTTTTCGGGAGTGACCGTGTACTCTCTGCCGTTGAATGTGATCTTGCCTTTGAAGGCGCTTTTCATGCCCTCGGCGTGCCAGTACATTGCAAAAGCTTCCGCACCACGAAGCGGCCTGCTCGCACCGTAACCGACATTGAAGGCTATCTGCTTATCTATCGTAAGCTTCCACGACATCTCGCCGTGATCGCACATCCACTCGGGGTGAGCTTCTGATTCTTCTTTTGTGATGCTTATGCTTCCGCAAAGCTCAGTCTCGCTCGCTTTACAGTCAGCCGCTTCAACTGAATACGGCGCTTCACCGCAAAGAGCCACATCTTTCCACGCAAAGAAACGGTGAAGCTGGCAGTGATCCTCTCCCCACGTTCCGGCTTTTACCATCAAATACGACGGCTTTCTTTCCAACGCTTTGTTTACAGTAAGCTGACCGAAAACAGGCTCGTCTTCCGCAAGCTCGGGATTACAGAGAAAGAATTCCACAAAAAAGGGCTTATCCTCACCTGTTACGGAATCCTGCGCCGTAAAGGAATGCCACCACCAGTCGTAACCGAGCCGTGCAAGCGGCCCTGTTAGCATACAAGCGTTTCTTGATATATCGTGAGTATTAAACATTTCGATCACCTCTTGGAAACTATTATACAGTTTACACCGGATCATGTCAACGACACATTATACGCTCTTTATCCTATATAAGAAGGGGGTCACATAAAAGATTGCGCTCATATAGAAGTTTTATTCCAACTACTATAAGCAAGATCTTTACAGCAGGCTATGAAACAGATAGGCAGATACTTCACATTGAGGTATCTGCCTATCTTTATGGCTTATTATACTCTGTTTCACCATTTTCAATAATATCAATCCAATTAAGTAGTGTCTGCTTTTTTAGTATCATTCGCGCTGAAACAGCAATATCTCCATTTGAATTCCTCATTCTAGAATTAACATCTTCGAGAACAAACGTACAATCCCCATTGACATCAAAAATATTGAGACGCCCATGTGCAAAAGCGTTTCTTATATGATAGAATACGCTCATAAACTGGTTTTTCTGATTGTTATAGAAACAAATTCGCTCTCTTTCTAAATCAGACGGAAAATCATCTGTCATTTTAGCTTTCTCCAAAGCTTCAGACATAGCGTCATAATTATTGGCTGAGAACAATACTTCATAATTTGAAGCGGAAGCCTTCAATTGTTTATTTAAATAGTATGGTTTCGACCACGGCGTGTTCCAACCGTAACTTGATAGTGATTTCCCCATAGCAGATAACCCTTCACATGGGGAATGAAAAACATAAAAAACCACTATTCGGAATAGTTCTTCGTCGTTAAACTCTTCTGGTGCTAATATATTAAGCCATTCGGGATTTTTACTTGTATAGTACTTCATCTTAACTTCCTCCACCGAAATATCAGAGATTAAGCTGTTTCAATTCCTCTGCAATCACTTTCAGCGGCTTGTTCTCTATTTTACGCTGTTCGTTATATTTCATGTGAGCATAAAGAACATTAGCTCTGTTCTCCGCAGCCGATTGAATTTCAGTATCGGAGAGTGAATTAAGATAATTCAGATAATTCATATATCCAACGAAATATCGGGGATTCGCAAAACGAAGGAAGTATGCTCTTAGTGCATATATATTCCCATAATTATCATTGAGCCAATTGATTTCCTGCGATATGCGCTGATTGTCCATATCAATGAAGAAGTTATAGAATTCAGCACCTTTATCAAGTAAATCAAACATATCACTTGGTATGTTCATATGTAATCACCTACAATAATAGTATCGGAAATATGATCATGCATCTCCGATACTATTATAGCATTTTTCGACAAGTTTTTCAACCAGTTTGCAAAATCTTTACTACATACATGATGTGTTTGGGATCGTAAACGGACGTGCTCGACATATAGATGTACTTAGGACAGGCTGTTATTTCGACATTTTTACATGAGTAAATGGATCGTGATCACTTTCCGGAGATAAATCACTGAATCACGTCCACAACGACGTTATAAACATCGGTGAGGCATCATTGCTTTTCACGAAGCCGCAGTTTTCGTAAAAGTGCATCTCGTCATTATAAGCAATAACGGCTATACGCATGTAGTCCTTGTACTTCTGCTTGACCATGTCCACAAGCGTTCTGCCTATCGTTGCGCCGTGATATTCGGGATCTACAAGCAGATAGTGAACGTAGGCGTTCATTATGCCATCGTCCATTGCACAGATCATGCCGACAAGCTTATCGCCGTCCCATGCAGAATAAACTGTGCTGAAATTTCTCATGGCAATAACGAGCTTATCCGGAAAATGTCCCGACGACCACTCGACGGAAAGAAAAAGCCTTTCCAGCTCTTCTTTGCTGAATTCGTGTATATCTTTGTATTCAATGTTCATTCTGTGATACTCCTCTATAGATTATTGAAAACGAGAACTGTTTCTTCGTCATCAAGCTTAAATACCTGCGGTTTATACGGCTCGGTCAGAGCGTTCCACAGGCGCTTTGCCCCGCTGTTTCTCTCATTATACTTTATCTCCCATTTGCCCTTATGCTTTTCAAGTATCATCTTAGCAGCGGCAACAGCAAAATGGTTTCTCCGAAACGCAGGAAATATCGTAAACTCCGCCATCGTATGATCAACCTTCAAGTCAAGACACGAATACGGGCAAAGCAGAGCAAAGCCGATAAGAACACCATCGTTAAAGATAAAATACGCCGTTCGTTTCGGATCGGTAAAGTATTCATCTAAATACTCATAACTGTAATTTCCGTTTTCGTCCATAGGATCATTATAGATCGATGTCATTTCGTACATATATTTTTGAATCAGATTCCAAAGCAGCTCTCTTTCAGAGGGCGCAGCATTTTTTAATTGCAGCATGATGGTTTCCTTTTTTCGTTAAGGAAGCACTGATTAAATCGAGTGCCCATATTGCGCAGTCAGATTTTGAGGCAAATTGGACGAAAAAGCCGCAGGAATACTGACGTATTTCAAGGTGTGCTCAGCCCGTAGGGCGTGATTCATTCAGTGGTTCCTTAAGATAGTTATATTGTAATTATTATACAGTCCACCGCACTTGATGTCAATATAACAAATGCAGTGTATGCAGCTGTAAACAATCCAAAACAATGCTGCCGCATTGATCCGAAGATCATGCGGCAGCATCTTGATGTTTATTCGCCGTTAGCGTAAAGAATATAGTTATCGCTGAACTGCCAGCTTCCGTCACACTTAACAGCTGCCATTGCAAGAAGCTTGGAATACTTTCCGTCTCTTTCAACATTAGCCGAATTCATTGTAAGCGAGAACTGTGTGCGATTTTTGTTGGTGAACACTATATCACCTGTTGCTGAATCATCGCCCTCTCTAATGATGTTATAACCATAGCCGATAGTATTTGTTTTATCGGAAATAACGATATTCTGGTTCTCGGAATGAACTACGGTCATAGCTGCAAACGCTTTGCCGTTAAGATGCGCATTGATCGCATCAATAAGTGCTTCTTCATTGTCTGTTGTTCCGTTCACTGTATCAAGGATAGTTTTGATATCGGGGATATCCTCGGGGTCTGTGTCGGACGGAAGAACAACATACAGAAGCGCTGCATTTGTAAGACGTTCGTCGTTATCCTCATAGCCGTAGCCATTGAGCAGCGTTACGTAACGATAGTTAAGATTACCCTGTGCGTCGGTATATCTTTCGACCGCATTCTTGGTAAGCGAAATACCCTCGGTGGGAACGGAAACAGTTTCAGCGGAATCTGTATATCCTGCGTAAAGCACGATGTCCTTCGTTATACGCTCACCGTACTGCTTATCGGAAGAAACCTTTACAAATTTTTCGCCGTCCTTTACGTACCAGCCTTCAAACTCCTTGCCGTTAATATCGGGAACATCGATGTAAGAAGACAGGCCGTTGTTGAACGTCATTCCGTATTCGTCAAGATATGCGCATCCGCCGTTTCTCAGATCATCGGAAGCGCCGACAACTGCACCTACACGCTGGTTGTAATAGTAGGAATTGAAGAGATTTGCGGGCGACTTGGTATCATCGGCAACGTAAACAGAACCACCCTTGACGGAAGCTTCTATAAGCTGCTCCTCATTCTCGGGCACAACATAATTTACGCTGTACTTTCTCGGAACATTGAAGCCCCATACGACTATCTCAGTTACCGTGTAGATATCGTCGGTGATGTTCTGAGTATCGTCCGTAAGTGTTACGGCTTTGTTCTCTGTTCTGCTGTTGTCGTTGTTGTAAGTTACCCACTTCTCACCGCCGGCTACAACATTGCCGTAACGGTCTGTATGAGTTGCGCTTTCAGCATTTTCGTAAGCATCGGAGTAAACGGAAGCATCACGAAGTGCTATCCTGTTTTCGCCTGTAGCTGTAAGAGCGTCGTAAGCGTTCTGCTGAGATGTAAAGAAGTACACTTCATCAAGAACATTCGTAACATTCGGGCTGCTTGTCATGATCGTTTCAGCAACTCTGTCAACATTGCTTACAGCATCGCCCTTATCGTCTTTGATCCTGCCGAATCTGCCGTTTCTGTTTACTGTCTTTGAGTTCGGGTCGATATCGAGCTTAACAGAAGCATTTGTATTGAATACTCTGTCGTAATACTTGTAAATGATCGGCACAAGCTCTGTTTTAGCCTGTGTTACGAAATCGAGCTTGCTTGCTGTAAGATCGTCGTTGTTGTCAAAGAGCGAGGAAATGTCGCACGAAACAACGCCGTCACCGCTGCCCTTGCTCCATGTGATACCGTTTTTATCGGCTGTGCCTCCGCTTGTTACAGCGCTCTTGGTTCCGTTATCGTCCGCATCAACATGAGTCTTGATCGAAGAAACAGTCAAATCGTTCGGGTTCTGAACTCCGAGTGTAAGTTCAAGCTTGTAACCGGCTGTTTTGTAGTCTTCAAGTTCGGAAGCACTGAACCTGATCTGACCGTCCGAATACTCTACCTCATCAAGGTCTTTGACAAAGTTTCCGCTGCTGTCGGTTATCCTTACGCCGATAGTTGCTGTGTTGCCTGCCTTATTATCTGCGTTGTAGATCTTTACATCGTTTGGATAATCAGTAAGGCTGCCGTTCTTATCGAAGAGTGTGTTCGTGACAGTGATCGTGTCATTCTTCGGAGTGGGAGCAGGATCGGACTTTGTGTAGACGTTATTGAAAACAGTACCGCTATCGGAAGAAGTAAGTGTTACTGTTTTTGTTGCAAGGTCTTTCGTTCCATCATCAGTGATAGAAGCAAGAGAATAGTGACTGTTCGCCTCTTTTGTCTGGGTGATCGTCACAGTCTGGTTCTTAGTAGGATCACTGCTGTTTGTAAGAAGCGAGATCGTGTGCGTTTCACCTTGTTTGAGCGTAAATGTCTCGGTACTTACTGTCTCACCGCTGTTGTTCTTGATCGTTGCGGTGTACTCAAAAACATCGTTAACGGAAGAACCTTCGCCCGAAACAGTGTTTTGTACGGTTACAGATTTATAACTATATTGAGTTGAATTTTGAGGATAAATGATAACATATATTGCAGGATCGTCATCAAAACGGGAATACTCACCATTCTCAGCGGGAGACCAAAGAACATCATCACTGCCTGTTGCATATTTTACGTATGAATCAAGCCCATTCTCACTGTACTTTGAAAGAACATCTCCGTTTTTCAGCATATTTGCTGCATACAGATCAATATCCTCATTGTAGCTGCCTGCATGTCCAATACCTACAGCAACAGTACGATTTTTACTGGTAACATCGGTATACCCTGTAATGTTAGCACCGGTATTAACACAGTCAAGAAGATTCAATGTTCCGCCCTGATAAGATGCACTGTAAACCTCTCTGAACACCTTTGTGCTGGTGTTGGAACTTATTGTCAACTGAGTTTTTATGTTGCTCTTATTGCTGTTCCAGAAAGACTGCGGATTCTCCGTCGGCGGAACTTCGACTATGGTGCCTGTACTCTCATCAAAATAGAAGTATCTTACGTCAATAGTTCTTGTCTTAACTGCTGTGTCGGATTCATAGACAGCATAAAGATCAATATCCTCTGTTACCGCACTGTCAAATGAATACGGTGTGCTGGACAACAGTGCATTGGGATCGGTCGTCCAGAATTTGAACGTATAGCCTTCTTTTGCAGGAGTGTTGTCCGGATCGGTCGCATACGAATTCTTAGCGATAGTTGTTTCGTACGTTTTATCAGCACTTGAAACATCGACACTTGTAAGCTCAACGTTTGTCGGCTGATCTTCCCATGTGCCGCCTTTGGTATGATATGTTACCTTCACAGGGTCGCTCCAAACAGCATAAAGCGTTGTAACGCCGTTGCTCTCGGCTGTGCCTTCGCCGTCGATACCGTACTTGCCTTCAAGGTCGTAGATAACTGCGCCCTCTGCGGAAGGATCACGCATATTACACCAGCCGACAATGATCTTGCCGTCGTTTGTAAAGCCGTCCTGAACTGCATTATGGAGGGTTACCTCGCTGTTGTTCGGGTAATAGAACACACCCGATCTGTCGGAGTTTTCGCCGTTATTGTTCGCATCGTAGCGAACGCCTACCTGCTCCAATGTGCTGTAGTGCGCTCTGAGACGGATAACGCTCATCGTTTCGCCGTCAATCGTTACCTCATCGCTTGCAAGGTCGGGCGATACAACGAAGAGATCGTTGATAGAATAACGTGCGTTTGATTCATCGCCGTCGATTGTCCAGTAAATGAACTGCGCTCTCTTGTTTTCGTCGCCTGCTTCCGCTGCAAACTTGATAAGTGCGGAAGCGCCCTCGGCATAAGTGAGTATTGCGCTGTCTCCGTCCTGATCGAAATACTCGCTCGAACCGTTGTTTGTAAGATGGCCGTAGTATTTTATCGTCTTGCCGTCTGCTTCGTATTCGTTTGCGATATATTCGACTGCATACTTTTTGTTGTTCTGCCACAGAACGGTAAGCTTTGTATCGCTTTCGATCTGCGTATCAAAATTGTAAAGATCGAGCTTGCCGTTATCGTCTCTGTACCAGCCTGTAAGTTTGTAGGTATTGACCTTATTGTCGCCCGTGCCTACCATCGGGTCTTCTTTGAAGATCAGCGGAGCGGTATTGGCGTTATTTTTCATCACTCTCGGGTCGTTTTCGAGAGTATACTGCTGTGTGTCGCCGTTTTCGTCTATGTAGTCACGGATATGAAGACCGTTGATAACTGCATTGCTTGCATAGTCTTCTGCGGAAACGTAAACAGCACGTCTGTCGTTTGTATAATCGTCTTCATCTGCGGGACGCTCTACATAGATGTAGTAATACTTTTCACTGTCGCCGAGCGTGCTGATCTCGCTTGTTTTTGCCTCAACATACGGACGTGAGATATCACGGTATTCCTGTATCTTCTCGCCGTGTTTAAGATTGAAGTAAGTTGACTCTGTCTGTGAGAGCTGACCGTAGTTAGTTTCGATATCTACCTTGTAGTCTATCGGCACCCAGTTGGCAAAGATGAACACGTCACGGTCAGGCATAGTCGTAAAGCCTTCACCGCCGACAGGATTCAGGTTCTCGTCAAATACCTTTGTCAGGAGAGTAGGGTCGCCGCCCTTTGTTCCCTGACAGAACGGATCGAGATAGAAGCCCTCGAAGCGGTACTTGACTCCGTCTTTAACTCGTGTGATCGTCTGAGTTTCGGGATCGTATGTACCAAAATCTTTTGTGTTACCGCTTGCTTGCTTAACTGCCGCAATAAGGTAATTCGGATCCTGGAAATTTACCGGAGGCGGAGCGTCGTAAGGAACTGTAATGCTTATGTATTCCGCAGCAGACTCAAGATCGCTGTCAAGGTCGGTCTTTGTAAGTGAAAGCGAGTCCATCAGGTGGATATCGTGGAGTTTACGCTTGAAATAATAGTCTGTGTAAAGATCATTTTTATTGTTGCTGTTTTGGTCTTTAAAATAACCGTAAATCGGTGTCGACGCAGTAACTCCTGCGCTCGGATCATCAATGTTTGAATAGATTGCGTTGCTTACTCGGTCAAGATCACTTCCATTTGAATCAGTTGAAATGATTCCGTAACCAATGTCTCGTGTTCCGCCGTATTCCTGAGTATTTCCCCAGTTATCAGTAGTAGTATAATACGGAGAAGAAGAACCTGTTACATTAACGATCCTGAATCCGGGAATATCATCAGCCCAACCATATTGTGTTGACCAGTTGTTTTTATATCCTGACAATATAAATTCACGGTTAGGAACGCTGGGATAAACGTTTGTATTGTCTCTGGAGTTTTCATCTAAGACTTCCTCAAACCAGCGATCGTAAAGTGTGTACCTTGTTGTCGGTTCATATTCGAGGAACGGATTTGATTTGTTGTCTCCTTCTCCGACACCTGTCTCAACGCCGATCTCATCGCCTGAAAGACTTGTCAAACGATCATAATTTGACATATACGTTTTCGTAGCCGTCATTTGAGGTTCGCCTTTTTCAGGCAAATATCCGTTCCAAAGGCGGTTGGGATTGTCTTCTGTTGCGAGCGGCCAGAGATCTAAGATCTCATGCTCATATACAGCATAGATAGAATATGTTTTTTGCAGATCGTATTTACGGAAGATTTTTTTCTCACCAAGATAATAACCATTGGTGTTTTTGTAGATCTTAATTTGCACTTGATCGGTATTATTTCCTAATTCGGTTACGTCCGAACTGTTAAATTCAGTGAGATAGTAATCTCTCTCCGATGATTGGAATACACGATCATAGTACTGAGTATTTTCATAATAACTCGGTCTATAGTAATACTGACAAGCGTACTGTCCCAAAGCAACATAATGACCATCAGATTTATAAACACGAGTGTCAAAGTCCCATTGGTGAACCGTTCTGTCGTAATATACATTGATAACAGTGCTTCCGTCAGCGGCAACCGTTACCGAGGTGTTATTACCAATGGTTTTTTCGTCATTATAGAAGAACTTAGTGGGATCATCATAATCTGTATTTTTGTATTTGTTCTTAAATGTTACGCTCTGCGGATAATCTGGATCAAAACCGAGAGTTTTTGTACTAAGATTAATAGTGTCTCCTGTTTTGACCTTAACTGTACCGTTGTTATCATACTCAGATATACGCTTGAATCCGATATAGTCGTAGTTTGAAAGTCTGAGAGAATCGATCATTCTCGTTTCGGCTTTCTCCTGAATATCTTTATATGCGTCTTTATCTGCCTGAGTAGCATTCTGTGCTTCTGCACGCTCTTTAAGAGTTGCAACCTCGTTCGGGTGGATTACCCACGGTCTCTGCGCCCAGTAAACGATCGTATAGTCTGTGATCGACTCGGACCAGAGCGCATGAAGAGTTATGCCTTTTTCGTTTGAAGTTGTCGGTGCAAAGTAGTATGTGCCGTTGCCTGTGATGTCATAAGCACCGTTAACGCTGCCGTTGTTTACAACTGCTACAGTCTTCTGACTGTTTTCGTTCGCTTTAAGAACGCCTTCGGTAACCTTCTTTGCGCCGTTGCTTGTTTCGTACTCATAGTTGCCGTCCTGAGTTGCGCTGTCCCATGCAGCGTCATAGTACCAGCCCTCAAACTGATAACCCTTGCGGCTTACGGCAGGAAGAGTATCCCACTTTTCTCTTTCCGACTTGAGGATGTAGATAGGAGCTTGATAAGAAGCTCCGCTGCTGCGGTTGCCCTCGTCAAAGTTTACCCATACAGCCGTGTCAAATACGGGGTAGAAAGTAAGGTCGGCTTCTGTCGATGCTTTTGTGACTGTGATCTTTTTGTTGTCAACGCATTCCTGTCTGATAGATGAGGTAGGATCTGTCAGAAAATCATCGTTTGCAACAGATGTATAAGAGCTTACCTTGTTCTTTGACCAACCGAGGAAAACGTTTCTGTTGCTCGGGATAGGCGCTTTTACGTGGCGCAGATCGTTGTCGTCGCCCGTGAGCTCGGCAGCTCCATCGGTACGGTGCGAAATGTAATCGTAAAGATAAACATCGACCGATGATTCTCCGTCGGGGATAACTACAGGGAATGTATAGAAAATAGTAGGTGTCGAATACTTCTCGTCAGACACTTTCTCGGGCGCACTGTAGAAGAACGTGATAAGCTTCTGTATGCCGTAGCAGGCATATATCGTAACAGTTTCGTCCTGTGTAATATCGTTTATAGGAGTATTGAACTGCACCTTCTTTGTAAGATCGGGATTGCCGTTGTCGCCGCCGATGAACCAGCCTGCAAAGGTGTCCATGCCGTGGTTCGGAAGCTGCGGAAGAACGAGCGATTCGCCGTTTTTGATGATCTGCTCGTCGGTGCGCTTTGTACTGCCGTTTTTCTCAAGATTGAAGTAGTACGGCTCGTACGTCGTGCTGTTCTCCTCGGGCGAAAGATTCTTGAACTTATATGTACGGCGGTAGATCTTCGGAGTTTCCGTACTGCTTGTTATGTAGTAGATCGAAAAGCTCTCCGCCTCGAAAGAAACGCCTGAATCGTCCGTAACGGTAAGATCAATACTTTCCGTAGTCTTGTCGTCTTTGATATGAAAGGCAGAAAGCTGCTCTCCGCAGTCTACAGCATCACTTATGGCAAGTGATGAGATCTCCACCGATACAGCCTCTGTCGGCTCGTATTCGCTGCCGCTTGCGTCAAAAAGAGTTATGTCGTATGCTGCGCATACATTCTCTTCTTCTACCGAAACAGCATAAGCCTTAGCGGAAATATCCTCCGGAAGTCTGCCCGAAACAGTTATGGAAGCTGCATCCGACGCAGGTGTTTTATACGTCTGATCGGTATAAATGATCGCTGAAAGCGTGCGCTCGGCAAGCTGCTCGATCACGGAAGAATCTGTCGGCTGAGCTGCAGCCGTTACAGGCAGCACCGAAATAAGCATCGCAATTACAAGCAATACCGCTGTAATGCTTCTGCTCAACTTTGAATTGCTAAATCGTTTTACCCGCATTTTTATCATCCTTTCCAAATCAGTTGTAAAGATCTTTGAACAGTTCATCAAAATCCGATCCATCCTGACCCTGATCGTGAACACCTGTTTCGTTGCTCGTCACAATAATGTCACGAAAATCTATCTGTCGGATCCTGAGTTTTAGGGAAACATACACCTGTTTGGAGAATGTTTCCTTTTTTGTAACGAAATCCATTTTTGTCACCTACTCCTTCTTTCTGCTGAATGAACATGGTTTTCTATACTATCCCTTAAAAAGATACAAATACGATCGGAGCAGCCTGAGTATAGCTATGTATTTAATGTTAACTATATGTTTCCGAAAGTATCATATCCTATTACTTTAGTATATCATAACCTCATGTAATAATCAGTATTTATGCAATCTATAGCATAGCTATTGGTAATTATGTTATGTATTTGTTTCAATTTACATCGTAACGCTATATATATAATATTGACCGTAAATTTTTTTAAAAAAAACAAAAAAAGATATTGACTCTGACGTAACGTCATAGTTTATAATGTAAGTAAAGGAGGTTAGAAGCATGAAAACCGTACACGAAGTAAGCAAACTGACAGGCGTGAGTATACGTACATTGCAGTATTACGACAAGATCGGGCTTTTGAAGCCGTCTGTCCGCACCGAAGCAGGCTACAGACTTTACGACGATAAAGCGCTCGAACGGATGCAGCAGATACTTCTGTTCAGAGAGCTTGAGTTTTCGCTAAATGAGATACAAAGCATTCTTGAAGCACCCGATTTTGACAGAGCAAAAGCTCTCGACCAGCAGATAGAGCTTCTGACAATAAAAAAGGAGCGTCTGGAAGGTATAATATCATTTGCACAAGAGATCAAAGAAAAAGGAGAGGTCAATATGAAATTTGAAGTTTTCGACACAAGCAAGACAGAAGAATACAAAGCAAGAGCCAAAGACAGGTGGGGCAGCACAAAGGAATACACCGAGTACGAAGAAAAAGCAAAATACCGTACACAGCAGGACGAAAAGAGCATTGCGTCGGGGCTTATGAGCATATTCGCAGAGTTCGGAAAGCTCAGACAAGATTCTCCGGAAAGCAGCGAAGCGCAGTCGCTTGTAAATAAGCTGCAAAACTACATAAGCAAGCATTACTACAACTGCTCCGATAACGTGTTGTCCTCGCTCGGCAAGATGTACGCTGCCGACGGCGAATTCAAAACGAACATCGACAACGCAGGCGGAAACGGTACAGCACAATTCGTTCACAATGCGATAGAAGCATACTGTTCAAATAAATAAGAAAAAAGATCCCGAAAGCGATTCTTTCTCGCTTTCGGGATCGGTTTATAAGGAGGCACTGATTAAATCGAGTGTCCATATTGCGCCGTCAGATTTTCACTCAGGCTGCACGAAACGGCCGCCGGAATACTGCCGTATTTCAAGGGAGTTAAGAAAATATGCAAGCAAGATGGGCACACAGTCCACAGGACGTGATTTATTCAGCGGCTCCATAGCTTTGAGATCTCTCTGTTCAATATCTCCTCGGCGTCAAAGCCGACAATATCAAGCATCTCCGCTTTGATAAGCTCCGTTTCGGATATACCGAAGTGTATTTTTGCAAGGCTTTCCACATAACCGTAGCTGTATGCAGGATCATACGGGCCGCCTGCCGTAGTTACGTAGTAAAGCTTCGCTGCTTTGCACAAGCCGTGCGGCATACCGTCTTCACCGTATTTTGTAACAATACCTGTAACGTATATATTTTCAAAATAGATCTTAAGCTTTGAAGGAAACGAAAGATCCCAGTACGGCGCTGCAATAACGATAGTCTCCGCCGAAGCAAACTGCTTTGCATGATCAAACATCCGGTCTGTAAAATCTCCCCTTTCCACCAGAGTCGTTCTTCTTTCAAGATACTCCCTGTCAAGCGGACGAATGTTTTCTTTGTAAAGATCAAGCTCCTCAAAACCGCCGCCGAGCTTATCCATAACAGCTTGTGCAAGTCGTTTTGTGCGTGACTCTTCCCTTACACAGCAATTGATAAACAATTTCATATCATCACTCTCCTGCCGATTATTTATTTGATTCTTTTACCGATCTGTCGATATTTTTGTACACCTGCTTCATCGTAAGCCCCTGAACTACAGTCGTAAAGAAAACTATGGCATACGTTCCGCCGAGTATGATATAGTACGTCTGCTCGGGCAGAAATTCTCTCGTACTCATTGCAAGCGCCACCGACAGACCGCCCCGAAGTCCGCCCCACGTCATCAGCTTCACAAAATTGAGCCTGTTGTAATTATCGGGAAGCTTTCCCATAAACAGCGATGAAACAGATACGCTGCCGAAACGGGCGATCAGATTGATGAGTACAGCAGCAAGCGAAAGAATTATCACCTTGTCCATTTGCAGTATATGAACGAACGTAAGACCGAGCATTACGTAAAGCAGCGAATTGAGCAGAACATCGAGAGTTTCCCAAAATTGGTCGAAACTCTCCTTTTTTTCGCTGCTGTCACCGGCACAATACCGTGAACGCAGCGTTGAGAACAGCAGACCGCAAATAACGGACGCAATAGCGCCCGAGCAGCCGAGCAGCTCACAAAGGGAATACGAAAGCGACACTATCAGCAAGCTTACAAATATTCCGAGTGTATTGCTTTTTGTAAAGCGAAACATTGAAAAGCATACAAGCGTTATAACTGTTCCGATCAGCACCGCTCCGAAAAGCTCTCTTACCATTACGGCAAAGAACCCTCCCGAAGATGACGCCGTTACCATGCCCGAAAAACACACGAACAAAGCTACGCCTACACCGTCGTTAAAAAGCGATTCGCCCTCAATCAGGAAAGACAGTTTTTTCGGCAGTCCGAACTTGCTCAGTATGCCTGTTGCGGCTATCGGGTCTGTAGGCGCCGTTATGCTGCCGAATATAAGGCAGACGGGAAGCGAAAGCCCGATATTCAGAAGCCTGCCCGTAAAGAAAAAGATCGCTGCATAAATGCACGCTCCGAGCAGTGTACAAACGAACGCAAGTACGCTCACCTGCCTTGCCTGCTGCTTAAAATCCGAAAGCTTCAAGCGGCACGAGCCTGCAAAAAGCATGAAGCAAAGCACGCCATCCATAAGAAACTTTTCTATATCAAGATAATGGAACTGTGCAAGAACCGATGCCGGATCATTTCCTTTGCAAAGCATTGCAAAGAGCAGGATTATAACTCCGGCTCCTAATGAAAACAGCATAAGCGCTATCTCATAGGTAAGCTTCGTCACCTTTTCGTTGAGAAAACCGAAACCGCATACTAAAGCGATCAGAACAACGAACGTATAAAGAGATCCGCTCAAATCTAAATACCCCCTTTGCATATTTCGTTGGTATTATTATACCTGTTTGAGATTATAACGTAAAGTAACAATTTCATAACAAATCTGCACAAAATACGATTTTTTCATGAAATACGGTTTCGCCGTATTGATTTTTTATATCGTCTAACTTATACTAATAGTATACTGTTTAAGCAGGTGTGAAATATGGAACTAAAGATCGCTGTTATTGACGACCTTCGTCACGATATCGACAACGTCATTGATATGACGGAACAATACATCGACAGCACCGATAAAACGATCAAAGCGGATATACAGACATTCTCCGATGGTCAGAGTTTTTTTAATACATTTACAAAAGGCATGCTGCATGCTGTATTTCTTGATATCTGCATGGATAAAATGAGCGGCATCGAGCTTTCAAGGCGGCTGCGTGCTATAGATGATAATATCGCCATTGTGTTCATGTCAACTACAACGGAGTACGTTTTTGAAACTTTTGAAGCTACTCCGTTCGGATATCTCGTAAAGCCGTTTACCTTTGAGCAGTTTTCAAAGGTAATGAACAAGATAGTCAATCACTTTTCAAAGGTCAGCCGCTCTATTCATATAAAAATACCACGCTCACAGCTTACTATCGACCTTGACTCAATCTATTCCGTTGTATCGAGCGGACACACAACTCTCGTAAACACCACCTCGGGAGAATCGATTAACAGCACGGAGAAATACGAGTTTTTCAAGAACAATCTGCTCAATGAACAGAATTTCGCTGAATGCAACAGAGGCATAATAATAAACCTCGACTGTGTTCTGACTATCAAAAACAACGATATCGTTATGCATAACAACACTCTGTATCCGCTTCGCACACGAAACAAGAAAGAACTTATTTTCTACATAACACGCTACATTGCCGAAAAAATGAAAGGGGAACTTTAATGGCAACTCTCGATCTTCATATGTATCTCCGATCATTCATGGAGCTTTTCATGGTCATTCCGGCAGCTGCAATGGCGATAATTCCCGTCAGGAGCTTTCGCCGTGTCAATCTGAATTTTATCGTTACTATATCTATAGTGATATTCTCCGTTTTCTTATTCGGGGGTGTGTTTTTAGGAACGGTTTTTGAGCAAAGAACTAACATTATCCTGTTCCCGTTCATGCTCATTTTTTACGCCGTATATCATTTTTCTTTTGACCTTTCAACATCAAAAAAGATCTTCTGTTTTTTGAACGCATCTATGCTCACAGGATTTTCAACGATGTACAGCATTTTTGTATCTGCACCGATTGAGATCGGAAACAACGGTCATGTACTGTATCTTCGCTCTTCTCTGATCTGCCTGGGGATATCGCTCATAGTAACAGCGGTATTCGGCAGGACTCTTGCCGTCAAGCTGCCCGATCTTCTGAGCAACAGCAGCCTCGACAAGATATGGCGCTGGCTTATTATGGCGCCGCTGTTTATGACATTGATGTGCATGTGGATGACACCGATAAGCCCCGAAAACACGATGGTAGGACGGCTTCGCCATGTAAGCATGCTGGCGCTGCTGCTTATCCCTGCCGTTACATGGACGCTGTTTCAGATCGAGTGGTGGGTAATGAAACGCATGAACGACAACTCCGAGCTGCAGCGAAGCTACGACATCCTGAAACTCGAAGAAAAGCGCTATGCAAACACGATGTCGGCTCTTGAAGAAGCGAGAAACCTTCGCCATGATTTCCGCCAGCATCTTCTTGTGATAAACGACCTTGCAAAACAGGGCAAAACCGAAGAGCTTATAGGGTACATCGAGCCATTCCTGCAAACGAGCAGTGAAAAACACCGTCAGCATTTCAAAAACTACGTGCTTGACGCTGTTGCTTCGCATTATGTCGAGCTTGCGGAAAAACAGAATACAAAGCTCATCTGGAACATCGGGCTGCCTGAAAAGCTGCCGTTCAAGCTTTCGGATATATGCGCACTGCTTGGCAATCTGCTTGAAAATGCACTCAATGCAACGTCAAAGCTTCCCGAAGAGAAACGACAAGTCACTATAGCTATGGGTCTAAAATCGGACGCAGTTCTCGTTATCTCGGTCAAAAACCCGTTTACAGGCATAATCAGAAAAGACAAGGACGGCTTTCCGATAGCCGCAGCAAAGGATCACGGTATCGGTCTGAAATCCATTTCAAACACCGTAAAAAGATACAACGGCAGCATCTCGATAGACACCGACAACGGCATATTTGATGTGGGGCTTATACTGAATTCCCCCGAAATATAGTCATAGACTTGAGGAACCACCGAATAAATGCGGAACACTTTGCGTTGATCCTGAAAACTACAGCCTGCTCATGATGCGAGCAGGCTGTTTCATTTGCTATTTGGTTTTGTTTTCGTGCCTGTGCGTTCGGAATACTAAGATCATGCTTCCGGATAAGATCAATATCGAAACAGTGAACCATAGTATCGTCACGCCTGTTTGTACCGGTGATGCCGGTTGACCACCCGAGGATCCGGGCGGCGCACTCGGTACATCTGCCGTTGGTTCTGACAAAGGCTCGATATGGGCGACAACTTCCGTGCTGCCTCCCTTTCCGCTCTGAGCATAAACCGTAGCAGTAAAAACCGCCGAAAACAGGATCAGCAGCATGAAAATTGCACACCATCTTCCGATATTGCAATTATTCATGTTTTTGCCTTTAATTGTTAATAAACAAAAGTTCTCGCTTACTTATCCTCTATCATACTGTAGAATACCATGTAGCCGCTGTAATCACCGACTATATCTTTGAGATCGTGCGGGTAAAGCTGAACCTGATTGAGGCGAAGCGTTCCGGTCAAAGATTCACCCTCTGCGGTAAACCCGGTAAGGTAATAACCTGCTGCACTTGTCATTGTGTTGCTGTCGATATTATCCGTACTGTTAGTAATAGAACCTTCTTCACAATCAAATACATTATAGAAGAACTTCTTTGAAGAATCGGCTTTATTTGTAATGTAGAAATGCTGATCGCCGTCAACTGTAGCGTTCTGATCTCTTACATATACAGAGATCTGCTGATTGTTGGGATCAAGATTATTTATCTCCGCTGCTTCAACAGTGTACTCCACATTCTTATAACTGTCTTCATCATCGACATCGGGGCGTGTGAGCATTCCGAAATCAACAACATCGGGGATCTCGATGATATAGGAAACTTCACCGGGATCCGCTCCTTCGATCCTCGCCGTTACTTCTGTCTGTCCCGAGCGGTTACTCTCTGTAAGCTGAGCAGCGCTTGCCGAAGCTGTGGATACTGCTGCGATAACAGCTGCCAGACCTGCCGATAAGATCATTTTCTTGTTCATAAATAACATCCTTTCAAATTATAAATTATTAAGGAAGCACTGAAAAAACCGAGTGCCCATATTGTGCAGTCAGATTTGCGGACAGTATCCGCAGACCGATCAGCATGTGTTACAAGTGCCCTTGGGGTGCAAGCAAGATGGGTGCTCAGCCCGTAGGGCGTGATTTATTCAGTGGTTCCTAATTCATCTCATTTTACAATGAGCTTAAAACCTGATTCTGCCGCATTGAGAGGCGTGTGTGCCTCGTTGAGTGCGACGCATTGATATACGACTACTGCATCGTAAGTGCCTTTTTCAAGTGTCTTTGACAACGGGATCTCTTCAAGCCCCTGACCCGGCTGCAAAAGCTGCGACTCATACAGCACAGTTCCGTCGGAAAGCTTTAGCGTTGCATAAAACCCGACCTCGTTTTCTTTCGGGTTTCCTATGCGCAGTTTAAGCGAGGTGTCGCCTTTTTTCATCTCCGCCGATGAATAACCGGGGATCTGTGTGCCTTTTTTCTGCTCACTGCTTGTGTCCTCTATGCCTGTCTCCCAATCATCAACGATCATCCCGACAACGCCTTCGCTCTTTTCTTCGGGCTGCTTATCGAAATAGCCCTGCCACGTAAGAACGCCCATAACGGCGGCGCCTGCCGAAAGTATAACGGCAACTATTATAATTAACGCTGTCTTTTTTTTATTGTTCTGCTTCTCTTCCAAATCTGATTATCTCCTTATGAAAAAAACATATAATACACTAATATATTACCACAATCTTAACCGGTTTTCAACAAAAATGACAGTCAGATTGTAAATGATATGTATCTTTATCCAGTGCCGCCATACAAAACAATGTACAGCGGCACCGTTATTGTTTTTACTTGCGTATCTTTTGTTTTTTCAACTGTGAGAAAGATATGATATTGAGAAGCAATGCAAGACTCAGAACTGCTGTCAGCATAAGAAGCTGTGTAAGATCGATTCCGCCTGTTGTGCTTGTATTCGGCGACTTCACATAGCCGCTTGTGCTGTCTTTGGACTTATCATTATCTGCACCCGACTTGCTGACTACAGCAAATGTAACCGCTTCGGGAGCATTGAATGCAGCCTTGCCGTCCTTGATAACAACATTATCGATCTTAACAGGTGCGCCTGTTTCGTCAAGTGCGAGGATAACATCATCATTGCCTGCAACGGGAACAGTCATCGTAACGCCGCTGCTCCAGAACTCACCGGGAACATAATTTCCGTTTTCGTCCGTTGTGGAAACAGCATAAGCCGATCTGACGCTGCCCTTGCCGTAAACAGATTCAAATACCGTATACTCAGGATCAGCTGCCGCTATCTGAGTATACTCTGTATTGAGCGAGCTGTGCATAGCGCCCTTGACAGTGATGCCGCCTAATGCTTCTATCGTGCGCTCTTCAAGGAATCTGCTCTTTATAGTCGGATAACCCTGATTCAGAGAAAGCGAGCCTATCACTGTCTGAGCCCATTCTATGGTATCATCTGTCACATTATTAAGCTTTGAAACAAACGGAGCCTGCATCATGTCGGAATTCTCGACCGCTTCGCAGCCCTTACCCGTTGCTTTGCCTTCGCCTATAGCGTCAACGCTGTTTATCCTTGAATAGAATACGTTTGTTACATCCGATGTGTTGTTGACTGCGGCAACAGAACCCTTTACCGTTGAATAGCTCATGCCGATAACACTTCCTGAATTGTAAGAGCTTGCAATCGTTCCGTTGTTTTCACAAACAAGACCGCCTGCATATTTAATGGAAACGGAATTTTCACCCGAGGAGCCGTTGTTTGCACAGCCGTAGATCGTGCCGTTGTTAACGCAGGCTATACCTGCGCACCGTGTTCCCGAAACTACCGCACCGCTGCGGCAGCCTGTGATTGTTCCGTCGTTCACAGCCGTTATACCGCCTGCCTCACTGCCCCTGATAAGCGAGTTGAAGCCACGAACGGAAACAGGTTCATCTCTGTTCGGCAGCTTGATCTTCTTGTTCGGATTAAGATTACAGCCGCTCGTGCAGTGATCGAGCGTACCCTTATTCACTGCCGCAACACCGCCTGCGTATTTCGCATTTGAGTCGCTTATAAAGTCGCAGTCGATAACGTGCAGATCTCTTACAGTGCCGCTGCTTCCTATAACACCGAACAAGCCGCCGTAGTCGCCGCTGTTGACATTAAGACCGATTATAGCGTAGCCGTTGCCGTTGAATGTTCCCTCGAACGGCTTATCTGCGGAACCTATCGCCTGCTGCCATACGGAATCGTTCGGCGCTATTATATTGTTTCTGAGATTTGCCGTACACTTTCCGTAATGGTTATAATCATTTGCAACGTGAGCGGAAAATGCAACAAGATCTTCGTAAGTCTGAATATCTGCATCTGTTTCAACAAGATCAATGTCGCTGTCGGTAGTTTGATCCGTGTCGGTGTCGTTCGACGTGTCGGTTTCGGGATCTGTCGCCGTATCTGTTTCCGTGTCGCTTGTTATATCAGTATCGGGATCGGTATCAACTGCCGTATCCGTCTGCGTATCTGATTGAGAATCGGTCTCTGTATCTGATGATGAGTCTGTCTGCGTGTCTGTCGATGTATCTGTTTCTGTATCTGCTGCCGTATCAGACTCACTGTCTGCCGAAGTATCCGTTTCTGTATCGTTGTCGGAATCAATGCTTTCGGGGAAATTGGAGTAGCGGTTCTCGCTCTCAATGTAATAGATCGTTCCTCTTGTGCTGTCGGGGAGCGGATAATCATCGGGAGTTTCGCCGTTGTCGATGTTCTGATACCAAGCCTGAGTGCCGTCAGTGACGGAATGATTCAAAAGATATCCTATCTCGCCCGAAGCAAACTGCTCTGCTGACACTGACGATTCCGAAGCGCCCGAAGCACCTGAAGCCGTATTATTCAGATAGTAGCAGTTATCTATCGTTGTCTGAGCCGACATACTGAGTGCGATCGGAGCTGTGCCGTCTGCTGCCGAACTGAGGGAACCGTAATTGTAGCAGTCGGAAACGGTATTCTTGCCCATTTCGATAACAGGTGCGATACCCGACACCTTTCCGCAGGAAGCTGTGACATTTCCGATGTTTGCACAGTCCTTTATCGTGCTGTTTGCACCGTCGTCGCCTATGATGCCGCCTGCCGACTTCATCGCTTCACCTGTGCTTTCGATATTGCCGAAATAAACACATCTGCGAAGATCAAGACCGCTCATGGCAAAGGCTATGATACCGCCTGCACAGGAAACACGCCTGCCGTTGTCGTTGATATCGATATAGCTTGTAATATCATGAAGCTTTGATCCTGCCGCCGCATATGAAACTATACCGAGCATCGTATCTTTATCAACATCATCTGCTGTGACGTCTATCTTTCCCTTTACGGTAAGATCCTTGATCTCTCCGTAGGATATGCCGAATATTCCCCAGTGATTGTAAGAACCGTCGGCATAGAAGTTTTCTATCGTATGACCCTGACCGTCAAAGTCGCCTATGTATCTGTCCTCGGACGTTGCTACAGCACCGCTGGTAAAACGTCCGATATTGATAAACTGACGGTTTTCAAGGTCGATATCGCTTACAAGCACGCCGTTTGCGCCTGTGTCACGCCCGGTGAATTCTGCGTGTTCATGCTCGTCGTTTACCAAAGCCGCATACCAGAGGAAATTTCCTGCGTTTGCGATCTCATAGCTGCCCTCACTGTTGAGAACTGCCGGTTCATACTGACCGCATGAGCAGATACCGTTTACATAAGCATGATCATGCGCATATGCCGAGGGAGAATTTGAATAGACCTGTTGATCCTCGACATAGTATATCGTTCCTCTTGACTTGTCGGGCAACGGGTAATCATCGGGCGTTTTGCCGTTGTCGATGTTCTGATACCATGCCTGCGTACCGTCTGTGACTTTGTTGTTGAGCAGATATCCCACTTCGCCCGACTTGAATGAATCGCTGTTTTTAGCCGTTACCTGATGATCGTCGGAGTAATTGATCGGCTGCGAACAAAGTGAATCGAGGTAGTAGCAATTGCTGACCACATCGGGATCGGTCTTGTTCAGACCGCCGTACTGCGTTGCGGGAACAGCGATCGGGTCACAGAACACCCATTTGCCCGAAGTGGAAGCAACCTGACTGTCAGTTATGTTGTATGTCACATTGTAGGTCGATACGAGCGAGCCGAAGCTGTGGCAATTGTTTATCTTGTTTCTGCCCTCGCTGTGACCCGTAATACCGCCGAGCCAGCGCTGACCTTTTTTCTCGGAATTATAAAAATATGTCTCGACTGTACCGATATTAGCGCAGTCATTGATAGTTGTACTGCTTGCCTTGCCGACGATACCGCCTGCGTCTTCCTCATTCTCGCTGTAAACGTGGCCGTAGTTTACGCAGCGCTCGATCGTAGTGTTTGAAGAACTTCCGACAATTCCGCCGATCGCCCAGCCAAGTCTTGCGCTGACATCAACATAAGAAACAACATCGCTTATCACGGAATTTGCCGCATAGTCAACAACACCGCCGAGGTACACGTTATTTGACGTATGTGTATACACAGTTCCCTTAACTGTAAGGTCCTTTATCTCTGCCGATGCAACATTCTCAAACAAGCCTGCCTGATAAAGATCATCTGAATACGCATCGACCGAAAGTCCCGAAACGGTGTGGCCGCCGCCGTCGAATTTTCCGCAGTAGTCGGGATAATAGTCTTTCAGAGTACCGTCAACATCACCTGCGGCGATGGAATACCATGTCCTGTTTTCAAGATCAATATCGGCGGTGAGGCGCACATTCAAAGCAGTCTCTGCGTCGCCGAACTCGGCATGTCTGTGATCGTTATTCGTGACAGCTGCTATCCAGAAAAGCTTTCCTGCATTATCGACTTCATAGCAGCCGTCTGAATTGAGCGTCGGAGTTTCGTATCTTCCGCAGTTTACGCAGAAGCCGTTTTTATAGTTATGGAATTCAGGCACGTAAACAACTACATTCTGCTCGGGCATAGTAAACGTTATTTTCTTCGTTTTCTGATCCGATACAAAGCCTACGCTGCTTGTGATATCGGTGCCGTCTGCGCTTTTTACCGTGACGCCGTATTCAAAGAGACGATCATCAACAACGACCATCTCTACAGTATCACCGTCGTTGTACGCAGCTTCGGTAACGGACAGTGAATTGCCGTTTTCATCTGCAAAGTACAGGCAGCCGTCGGACTTTGACTGATCGTCTATAGATGCGGTGAACTTGAAGTTCAGAACGTCAAATACGGGATAAACTATGATATCCTCTTTGCCTACCGTTACATTATAAGTATTGTTCTGCACCGTTACGGGGTATTCTTTTCTTGAATCGATACCGTAAGCCTTAACTGATTTCAGGTAATGATTGCGGTCGTGGACCATTATCATTTCCGCTGTTTCACCCTCGGAGAACGTCTGAACGGCAAACTGCCACTTCTCATAATATGGATCGCAGACGCTTCTCATATAACAGGTGGGATTATTGTTTTTATCGTAAATGAAGTTCTCACTGTCAATGTAGACCGAAGCACCCTTCTTATATGTTACATCTACAGTGATGTCATTTTTGGGCATCGTAAATGAATACGCTTTTTCGGTTGACAAATACAGCTGCGTATCTGCCGGAGTAACGGTGATATCGAGCTTTTCATTCGTGTTTGTGTCGGTTATCGTAACAGTATCTACCGTATATCCGACGTAAGGGCGAGCAAAAACAGTAATGGGATCGCCCTCATAAAATGCGCACTGAGTAAGACCTGAATGGCTCTCAAACTGGAGATCGCCGTTTGATGAGCTGCCAAGCGTAACTGTGTTCGGTCTTGTAACGGCGCCTGAATCTATCGTTTCAACAAGCAGATCGAAATTCTGATACGGCGACGCAAAACGGAAAACATAGCTTCCGTCGGAAAGCTTCATAAGAGTATTGTCGGCATTCTCCGGATCTTCATTTCTGTCGAACAACGTATTGACATAACCAAGCTTACCGCAAAGCTCTACCGTGTAAAGCTCACGTCCTTCGTTCGGGCGGATCCTAACTTCAAGCTCCCTGCCGGAAGTAACATCGGCATAAGCAGTGCCGTTATTGGTGATCCACTTAGCTGCGTAACCGTCGAATGTCGAACCGGAAGCGTTTCTGTCAACGTAGTAAAGCGAAGCGCTTGCCAGATTGGCTGTAATCCTGCCCTGACGAACGATCTGCTCTTTATTTCTCATTATAACGTAAACAGGGTTAGCTTCGCCGTAAGCCTTGTCTCTGGAAAGCTCTTCAAGGTCTATCTGCACCTCTGCCTCGCTGAGTGCAGCCTTCGAGGTCTGAAGCGAAACGACGTAGAAATCCTGGTCTTCGTCGATGCCTGCGTCGAGGTGACGTCTTGACTCGCCGAGTATCGCAAGCGCTCCTCGTTTAAGCAGCTTATCGCTTACGTTATCATCTGCTGCAATGCGGTAGTTCGATATATCAGGTATATCGGTGATGCCTGCCGCATTTTTCAGGAACGTGTCAAAATAACCGTTATTCAGCGACCATGCGTTGCAGTCGATAAGATCGCCGAGCTGATCGGCGTAATCGATGACCGAGAAACCTGCGTCTCTGCCGCCGTCTGCCTTGCTCTTTGTGGAAAGAAGATTAAAGTAATCCTGCGAAGCACACGTCATATTCGACCACGGAACATGTATTCCTATGAGATCGGTAGTGATCTTCGGGTCGTATTCGTATGCACCGATAGCATAAACACTTGACTTTCCGTAAGGCTTTATAACATTAAAAAACCTTGCAAGACCAGTTGCTTTCGTAGCTGTCGTTTCATATGTGTTAGAGTCACTGTAATAATGAGTGCCCGATTCGTGATAGTCCATGTCAAAACGCTGCGACACATCGTAATCACGCATCATTGTCATAAGCTCGTCAGAGTAAAGATCGTTTATCTGATATATCGCACGGTAAATGCTGTCTCTTGCTTCGCTGTAATGATTCCAGACATTCTTTATATCGGCGTCTCTGTCGATCTCTGTCTTATCGGAATTAAGACTGCCGTATGACGGGTCTTCATAAATAAGCTGAGCCTTGTAATCGGAGTAAAGTCGATACGCTTCAAGATACGTCATAGCAGGCGCAATAGATTCATTGATAGCAGTCTGCATAAGGCGGTACATCTGATGCTCGCCTGCCGAGTATTTTGAAAAATAATCGTGAGCGTAATCGAGATAAGTCTGATTCTTCGTCGGCGCACCCCACAAGCTCTTATCGAAAAGCTTATCCTCAGAAGGAAGAGCCGTATCGGGATTATAAGGCGACACAAGAATAAGATAATCCGTCAGGTCGCTTGAAAAATTGAACTCGGGCGTAGATGAATCTGCGTCCTGATAGAATCTGTTTACATCTTCGTAAGCAGCTTTAAGATTTATCATATCCTGATTCAGAACTTCTTCGGACGCACCGTTTGCCGAATCCTCGGCATATTTTCTTGACATCTCGGCAAGCTTCTGAAAACGGTTTATGACCTTCTGATATTTTGAACTGAGCCTGCGAAGCTCCGCCATTTTATCGGAATACTCGTTCTTGCTCACATCGGTCGTAAGCTGAGCGATCATCTGATCGGTGTGCAGCGAGTTTGCATCGACCGTTGCATTAAGCTCTTTTATCTCGACCTCGATCTGCTTGCAGAGCTTTGTAAGCTTTTCGGTGCCTATAGAACTTCCGCCGCCCATGATACGGCGCACTGCGTTCCATATCTGCGAAAAAGTTTCGTCCTGAATATGGCTGCCGATCTTCGCCATACCGAAAAGTATCGCTCTGTCGGCAAGATCCCATAAAGCAGCAGCAACGCCCCGTGTGGCAAGCATACTGATAACGCCGCCCGAAGCTTCCTGCTCGATCTCGGCAGCCTGTGCAGCTGTCGGTGCAGTGAATGAAAAGGCCATGCAAAATACAAGTATTGCACTTAACAATCGCATTTTAAAAGAATTGTTCCGTTTCATTGACAATCTTCACTCCTTTTTGGATAAATCTGTCAGATTTTATGCTTATTATACACTAACGTCACATGAAAAATCAATACTTGATGCACGAAATACTGATTTTTTGCACGAACGACAAGAATTTTTAATGATATTAACCTTATAATTACTATGCAGAATAATAAAAGCAACAAAAAGCAAGGCTGCCCATAAAAAGCAGCCTTGCCCTATTATCCAGATTCTATAATGATTTTAAAATAATCCCACACTCTTCCTGAGAACGATCAGTGCGTCACTTGAAGAAATATCTCCGTCTTCGTCAACATCACAAAGGATCTTTTCAGATTCCGACGGTTCATAAAGTCTGACCGAGGCTCTCAGAATAATAAGTGCATCGGAAGATGTTACCTCACAGTCGCCGTTAATATCTCCGACTAATTTCATAATGTCGAAATGATAATTCAGTTGTCCCGTGTAGGCGCCGATACCCGTGATATCAAGGTCAGCCATTCCGGGACCAACATTGTTTCTGTATTCAACTGAATAATCCACGTTTTCCAAAAGTGTTTTATCTGCGTCCTTTATAACGATATCAAGAGTTTTCTCAGTGGCGGTAAAAGGAACAGCTATCTCGGTTATTTCAAGATCTTCCTGTTCTCTTTCGTCTTGTACACCATTGAGAAAAACAGTTGTCTCGGAGATATCACGCTTGTGATCATCAGCCGCTTTTCTCTCCGGATAGGAACCGTAATAATAATCATAGTTTTTGTAGTCGTCAAGCCTGAACCATGCACCATTGCATTTCAGCTTGACCATCTGATGCTCTGTCGTCTCATTGAAATTCAAAACAAATATCCAGCCGTCGAAGTTATCGCAATTAAGATCGTTATCGTAAGGGCAGTCGTTTTCGTAACCCTCACATGATACTATCTGGCTCTCTGTTATCGTATTCATATACTGTGGATCGGATAACTCATAACATCCATCGTTAAAAATGACCGTCGAAGCATCTTTCGGAACCTCTGCTTTAAAAATGTTCTCTCCTACCTCGGGAGCGGGCGTCATATATATGCCCGGATAATCGGCTGTTTCAACAGGCTCCCAATAATAAACTCCCACATTTTCGTTTTTCGCTCCATTCTCTGTATCTATCCAGAACTGCGGAGCAAGAAAATAATACGTAAATGTACCGCTTTCGTCAGAGCTTTCCAACGCCTTGGAAGGCGTAATTGTCACACACCCGCAAAGCATAAAAACAGCAAGCACCATTGAGATAAATCTTGAAACTTTCATAATCATTCTCTCCTTTGTTGTAAAAATACTTTCGAGAGAAGATAAGTGTACCTCCCTCTTTTATTTTATCACCTATAAAGTGATTATTAATGCAAAATAAGAATATTTAATCTTGATATGCGTTTTCTGCTATTTTCATAAAAATCTTTTACTAAAAACGTCACAATAAACAATCCCTCCTGAATAATTCCCATAGTCGGTGCTATAGACAAAAAAACGAGAGTGAAACAGCTATTTTCTATTCATTTTTCACTATTCACTGAGCGATCACAGTGAGCATTTCCGTCCGGCACATTGGCTTCGCCTTGTGCCTGCTTTATCTATAACGCCGGTTACTCTTTGGTGCTTCGCATGTCTTGTCTCCGACGGCTAAGGGGCTTTGCCCCTTAGAACCCCACCCGCTTTTTGAAAAAAGCGGGGCAAAAACTTCCGGCTGTGCGTTTTTTTGCTTTCTGACAAACAAAAGCCTGCCGCAAAAATGCAGCAGGCTTGCGAAAGATATGCAGTTTTTATCACATTGCCGTGATAGTGCCGTTTGAATACTTGTATGTACCGCTGTTGAAACGATAGTTTGCGCCGTTGTTGCTGTCCCAGTTGTTATGACCGTCGTTAAAGCAAACGTTTGCATAAGATGCAGAACCAAGATCGATCGTATACTTGTGAGTATAGCCTTCGACTTCGTTCGTTGCTGTCATTGCAACACCGGGAACTGCTGTCCAGCTGCCGCCCTCTACCTGATAGTGGATATTCGGTGTGCTGTAGCCCTTGTAGTAGATAACGACTGAATTTGCGGGAGTATCGGTTACTGTGAACTCCTTTGAAGCGCTGATGATATGGTAGCGTGTGTCACCGTCATTGTAAATATATCCTGTGATAGTGTATGTGCCTGCCTCGGAAGGAGTCCATTCGGCAGTGTCTTCGCTGCTGGAATCAAACACAAGGAAATTATCGCTGTTGACGACTGTGAATCTGTTGTAAACATCAAAGAGTGTACCGTTTGTTTCCAGTGAAAGCTCTACAGTTTCACCTACAGATGCTGAATCCTTGTTTGTCTTTACAGTTGCGGAAAGAAGCTTGAAGTTTACAGTGTCGGAAACAGTGGCAACATTGCCTTCTGCATCCATAACATATGCTGTGATCACATAGTCGCCGTAACGTGTTGCATAGCCGCCGGGATTGTAAAGCGAAGCGCTGCTGTCGGAAGAATAATCTCTTACGACCTGCTCTGCTGCATTTGCATCGTCAGCAAATCTTTTTGTGAATTTGTAAGTGTACGGAGCCGTGCCTCCCCATGCTGTTACAGAGATTGGCATGGAGCTGCCGTTTGAATAGCCTGCAAGAACTTCATGTGCAGGAAGCGAAAGGCTTGCGCCGAAATCGCTGCCGTTAAACTCGGTGATAGTACCGTTGCTGAATGTGAATACGCCCTCTGTGAAACGATAGTTTGAACCGTTGTTGCTGTCCCAGTTGCTGCCGCCGTCGTTAAAGCATACGTTAGCATAATCTGCCGTGCCGAGATCGATAGTGTACTTATGAGTATAACCCTCAACCTCGCCTGATGCTGTCATTGCAACGCCGGGAACTGCTGTCCAGTTGCCTGTGCCTACCTGATAATGGATATACGGAGCGGAGAAGCCCTTATAGAAGATCACTGCATTCTTTTCGGGTGCTTTCTTAGCAACAACGTATGTGCTTGCAGAAGAAAGAAGTGTGCCGTTGTGATATGCCTTTACGGTGATCATATATTCGCCTGTCTGAGAAGGCGTCCAGGAAGCAGTTTTGGAGCTGCCTGTGTAGAACTCGTCGATCTGATTGTTTCTCTCTGCTGAGAATTTGTATGTAAGTGAATCCACCTCATCGTCTACTGCTGCTGTGAACTGTACGCTCTCACCTACGTTGGGAGTTGCTGCAGACGGTGTGACAGATGTGATATGAGGAGCCTTTACAGTAAGTGTTTTCATTACGGAAGCAACATTTCCACGGCTGTCCTTAACGAAAGCTGTTACGTAGAATGTGCCTGCAAGGAAAGGCGTAAACTCTGCTGTATCGGAAGAAGAATAATCCTTTACGGTGTACTCCTGACCGTTATGCTTTTCTACAAACTTGTATGTATACGGTGCAGTGCCGTTATCGGCAGCAGCTGTAAGTGTTACGGGGTTGTTTACAACGATCTCGGAAGCGGAAAGTGTAAGCGAAGCGGAAAGCTCTCCGGGAACATATTCGCTGATAACGCCGTTTTCAAATGTGTATTTGCCTGAATAGAAGCGGTAGTTGGAACCGTTGTTGCTGTCCCAGTTGTTATGACCGTCGTTGAAGCATACGTTTGCGTAGTTTCTGCCGTTAAGGCTGATCGTGTACTTATGTGTATATCCGCTTGCATTGGAGATAGGAGTCATCTGCACGCCGGGAACGCTTGTCCAGCTGCCGCCCTCTACCTGATAGTGGATATACGGATCGGAATAGCCCTTGTAGTAGATAGTGATACCGCCGTCATCAACAGTAAAGTCTCTGTTGACTGTGTAGATCTGCTCGCCGTTGTAAACGAGATCGCACTTGATGTTGTACTCGCCGCTCTCAACGGGAGTCCAGTTGAGCTTACCGCCTGCAGATGCGCTGTATGTCTGCGAAACGCCGTCCTTTGTAACGGTGTAGTTGAAGCAGTCGGGAGTCATTACGGAAGCCAGGTTGAGTGTGTCGGGTGTGATAACAAGAGCATCGCCGACCTTCGGATTGCTCTTATTGCACTTAAGGTCGAGAATATATGTCTGATTGACTGTGATATTGTCGCTTACAGTTTTTGTATTGCCTTCTGCGTCTCTTACAGTTACCTTGAAGAAGTAAGGACCTACCTCAAAGAGCTGTGTCTGATAGCTTGAAGCGTGTGAGAAATCGGAAAGAAGCGTAGTCTGACCGTATCTTGTAAGCTCATACTTATACTCGTAAGGCTCTGCGCCGCCGTGTGCTTTCACGTTGAGCTTTGCTATCTCACCGATACCGAAGTTCATCTTGGGAGAAACCTTCATGCTTACAGCAAACGGGAAAACAATGTCGCCGAGCGAAAAGCTGCAATAGTTGTCGTTGAGTGTGTATGTCTGACCGTTTGTGATATCGTACTCTGTGGAATCGCTGTAGTCAACGATCTTAAGAGAATTGATAACAAGCTCGGAGCTGTCTGCCTCTTTGTCGTAAACTTTAACAGTCCAGTTGTAGTCGTTGATATTGTATACGCTCAGATCCTCAACAACGTTGTTGAGATCGAAGTAAAGAACACCGTCGCATGCGCCTGTTTTGCCGAGATAGTTGTAGCTGCGGTCATTAGTAGATGCAAAAGCGTAGTTGTTGATGCCGTAAGGGCTGATCTCTTTTACAGTTGTTTCGCCCGTTGCCTTATTTGTTGCTGTTACCTCTGTAACAGTCTCATATCTGTTGGCGGAGTTGAGCTCGCATCTTAAGTACATATCGGAGCTGTAATCCTTGTCATCTACCTTGATAGTAGATACGTAATCGAAGATGCACTCTCTTTCCTCGCCGTTTGTAACGCCGGATACGGCAGACTTCTCGTTGAGCGCATCGTATGCAACCCAGCAGAAGCCCTTGTTACGATAGCTTGTACCCCAGGAGTTTACGATCTTGAATGCGCCCATCTCACCGGAATCAACACGGTCATTGTTGTTGATGTCGATCCAGATATTATCGTTGTAGCCGACGATCGTCATTTCGTGGCAGCCGTCGTAACCGTCGCATACTGAAGCAGCTATATCGCCTACAAAGCTGTTGTCAACACCGGGATCTGTGCTCTCTTTTATCGTCTTGTAATCCCAGCTGTTTACATATGTAATGAAGCAGAGGATATCGCCGTTGCTCAGCGCCGTCTTCATAGCGTCAAGGTCGCTGTCCTTGTTGCTTGTAACAGGTGTGCCGCTCGGATTTACGGGATATGTGCTCTGATAAGAATAACCGTAATCTGTGGTAACAGTCGTCTTGAAGAACGAGTAATCGGTAAGTCTGTTCTCAAGAGCCTTTGCCCACACGTCGTCTGTTGCGTGCCATGAAAGGTAGTTGGAAGGCGTATACTTTGAGGTCTGGATCTTAACGTCGGTAGCCTTTGCAGCGCCCATCGTCTTGATAGCCTCGTACACCTCATAAGGCATACAGCCGCTGTTGCTGCCGTTGTTGACAAGGTTGTACGTCCATGTAGGCGAATACTTGTTAACGGAGCTTGCCGAAATGCCTCTTGCCTTGTTTACCATGTAAGTGTACTGATAGTATGTCGTTGCCCATGCGCAGCATGAACCGATGCTGCCCTGAGTATCTATCGGAGGGAAGAATCTTGCGTTTTCGTTCGTTGTGTTATCAACAGAATCGGGAAGCGAAGAGCCTGCGGGAGATGCAGCCATTGCTCTTTTTCTGCCTTTCGGAGCAATGTTTGCGAATTCTTTGTACTCGGAAACAGAACCGATAAGGTTTTCTTCGTCAAGCTCGTCAAGGTCAAATGTAACGGCGCCCGTACCGTAATCGGCAAACCGGCGGCGTTCTATGAGGAGAGCCTCTTCGTCACTGATCGCTGTGCTATCTGCACTTGCCGTTATAGCTGTGCTGCCTGCTCCTGCAAGCATTGCTGCTGTAAGACAAACGGAGATAACTCTTTCAAAGGATTTCTTCATTTATGTTCCTCCTTAAATTTTGTGTTTATATTATACAATAATCATTTGCAAATTTCTACACTTCACACAAAATTTCAGACAATTCTATCTTGTTCACATGATTCCAAACATTCGGCGGCACGTTTTTGCGTATTATGACATAATAAATTTAAACATTTACAAAATCCGATGTGCATTTGTTCCTTGTAGACAAATTCACATCGGATTTTTTGTGCAATATTACTCGTAAACACTTGAACTATCTATTACTCAATAATTCGAGAGTGTCCAAACTTCATTCCTTTACTCCATTTTACAGCAGATAAAAACATCAAAAAACGGCGTCTTTTATCCCGGACAATTTCTGATCTTTGTCGGAAAGAATCAGCGCAGCACCGTCGATCGAATACCCTTCTGCACAAGGCGTTCCGTTATAATCGCCTTGCAGATGCGGCCATACTATACCTATTTCGGGATCATTCCATGCGATGCCGCCCTCATCGTTCGGGTGATAAAAGTCGTCGCATTTATAGCAAAACTCGGCAGTATCTGACAGCACCAGAAAGCCGTGAGCAAACCCTTTAGGGATAAGCAATTGCTTCATATTTTCGGCAGACAGCTCTACCCCATGATATTTCCCGTAAGTAGGCGAAGCTTTTCGCAGATCAACAGCGACATCGAAAACGGAACCCTTTATCACTCTGACAAGCTTTGCCTGGGGATACTTTATCTGAAAATGAAGACCTCTTAATACGCCTTTTACGGAAGACGACTGATTATCCTGAACAAAAGTGTAATCAAGCCCTGCGTCAAGCATATCCTTCTGATTATATGTCTCGACGAAATAGCCTCTGCTGTCGCCGTGTACCTGCGGAGTTATGACGCAGAGTCCCTCTATTCCGCCGACATTCTTTTCTACCGTTATCCTACCCATTACAGATCAGCCTCCTCTAAAAATCTTTTTACCGCATCCTGCCACACGGGCAGCGGTCGAAAACCCTCTTTTACAAGCTTGCTTTTATCAAGTCTGCCGTTAGCGGGACGTGCAGCTTTTGACAGACCGTATTCCTGCGTACTTACAGGGATCACTTTTGTGTTCAGACCGTACTGCTTGTAAAACTCAACGCAGAAGTCGTACCAGCTTATGTATCCGCCCTCATTCGTTGCATGATAATAACCGTACTTTTCGGTACCTATCATATCTGCAAGAAGTCTTGCAAGATCGACAGTATATGTCGGAGTTCCGATCTGATCGTTTACTACACGGACCGTATCGTGAGATCTGCCGACCTTTATCATTGTTTTAATGAAATTGTTCCCGTTGCTGCCGAACACCCACGCTGTTCTGACGATAAAAAATCTGTCCAGCGCAGACGAAACTGCCATTTCTCCCTCAAGCTTTGTTCTGCCGTAGTAATTGAGCGGAGCAAAGCTGGTGTCGTCGGGGGTCCGGGGAGCTGTTCCGTCTCCGCCGAAAACATAGTCAGTCGAAACGTAAAGAAGCTTGGCGCCTGCTTTTTTTGCGGCGGCGGCAACGTTTTTCGTACCCGTAACATTAACAGCATACACTTTTTCTTTTTTATCTTCGTCTTCCGCAAGATCAACCGCAGTCCATGCGGCACAATGTATAACAGCGTCGGGATTTACAGACTCTATTGCTTCACCGACCGCCTTTTCATCTGTAATATCCATTTTCATATATACTGCAGACGAAATGTTTTTTGGCATAGTGAAAGATGAGCAGTCCGCAGCATCGGAGCCTACCGCTTCATAGCCACGCTTTGAAAGCTCACGCAGAACATCAAAGCCAAGCTGCCCGTTTACTCCGGTAACAAATACTTTCATAACATCACCTTTAGTCGTTAAAACTCTTTAATCTTTTCATTAGATCTTTTTATCTTTATATAATTCTACCACAATATAACAATTCAATCAAGAAAAAACAGATCGATGTAAGTTTGATCGGTTGAACGAAATACTGCACAGTAATATTCAAATAGTTTTATACAATATGTGCCATATTTTAAACATTTTATAAATATACGGCGCCGCTTCATCAATCAGGAAAAAAAGAATACACTATATGATTTATGAATGTGCAAATAATACGAAGTTTCTGAAAATTTGTGCATGGTGTAGAATAATCGATAAAACTATTGTATAATATAACCATTCCAAAAAAGGAGGAATAATTATGAATAACTTATCAAAAAGAGTTATTTCTATCGCTCTTGCTTCGGCGCTTATAACTTCTGTCGGCACGACAGCGTTTGCAGCAGAGACGAATGAAACCGACTCAAACACAATCGCAAGCACACAGAATGACGCCTACGACTGGGAATATGATGAAAACGGCAACGTTATCATTGACAACTCGGACATGGCAACAGGTTCCAAAGAGCTTGATCCCGACTGCATAGACGACGAGCATACGATCAGCTCAGTGGCCGATTACGAGGAGTTTGCAGGCATCGAAAGCGACAAAAAGAACGGTGCTGTTCCCTGCGCTTCCGGTCTTCCCGACGCTGTAGACAACTCCACAAATGAAAACTCGATCTACTTCCCGCCGATCGGCGATCAGGTAAGCCTTAACTCCTGCGTTGGATGGGCTACTACTTACTACGTTTACACATACATGGCAAACAAGGCAAAAGGAGTTCCCACAACAAGCGATAACATCTACTCCCCCATCTGGATATACAACCTTACAAATAACGGCGTTGACAGCGGAACATGGGACGACTTTGTAATGGATACCCTCAAGTACGCAGGTGCTGCAACTATCAATGACGTTCCGATCCAGACAAGCAAAACTCCTGCATCAAACTATCGTTCATGGCATGCCGAAAACGATATCTGGGAGCACGCAGCTCACAACCGTATCACCGATTACGCTTACCTGAATGGTACATATTACAGCAACGGAAACCTGTATTCCACATTCACTCCCGTTGCTAATTTCGGCACACCGATCACTGATGCTAAGGATTCCGATCTTGACGCTATGAAAACAGCTCTCAATAACGGCGATATCCTTCCGATCTCAGTTTACATCAACAGCTGGAATTACAGCACTATCAAAAGCTCTGATGATCCCTCAGTTGACAACAATTTTGTCGGCCAGCTTGTTGCTTATCAGTGCAACGGAAGCGCCGGCGGACATCAGATGACGCTTGTAGGCTACAACGACAACATCTGGACAGATATCAATAACAACGGTCAGATCGACAACGGCGAGATGGGTGCATTCAAGATCGCTAACTCATGGGGTACCAACAGAGGCAACGATGGCTTCTACTGGGTCGCTTACGATGCTCTCAACACTGTTTCGGCAGTTCCGAACTTTGAAAACGGCAGTTACAGAAACACTATCTTCCGTGATGCAGCTGTTTATTATATCGAGGACAAGGATTATTCTTCCAACGCTTTCCTTAAGTACACTCTCAACACATCTAACCGTTTCGACGCTTATGTCACTGTAAAGGCTACAGACAAGACCACAGGTGCGGTTTACAGCGAAAGAGTCAATCCTTACAAATTCAGCCGCTATCAAAGATTTCCCTATGATGAGAGAAGACTCAACTATGCCGGAACAAACGGTGAAAGCGACGGTACAATGTACTACGACCTTAACAACCTTATCCCCGACATTACTACAGGTACAGTTTCCGATTACAACTGGGAGATCACAGTAAATGCCTACAACTCGGCTACATATGATTCTTCTGTAACGATCAAAGAACTGAAATTCGTAAACTCCGAAGACGGTACGGAATACGATCTTACAAACGGTACTCAGGAAACAATTACTCAGACAACACGCACATACACAGCAAACGATGTTGATCTTGCAGGCAAGCTTGGTCTTTCTATAACGACCGATCCCGAGTCTTTTGTTGCTCCTTCCGCCGTAAAGCTTAAAGCAAACGCACACGGCGGCGTTGCTCCGTATCAGTACAGCTTTGAGGTAGTGCACAACTATCACGAGACAATGATCGACACAGGCTGGACAAGCAATTCGTATGTTGATCTTCCGATCGATACAAACGGCTCTTACAAGTACACAGTAAGCGTTAAAGACGCCGAAGGCACTGTTGTTACAGAAAACGACTGGGATTATGTTTCTGATTTCACGATCTACGATCTTGATACAAATACAGGCATTTTTTCCGAGATCGAAGAGGGTAATGTAGGTCAGACAACTACATTCAAGCCTTCAGGCAACACAAATTCAAACCTTCTCACATCGTCTAACTACAAGTACACTATCACAAGAAACGGTGTTTCCACACAGTACACACCCACAAACTCTTCTGATTACTCCCTTGCATTTACTCCGGCAGAGGGCGGATGCTACACTGTAAATCTTAAGGTTACTTATAAAAACAAGACTCTTGCAGACTTAACAGAAACATTCTATGTAACAGACGGCACACCCGCAAACGCTGTTAAGATCTACTACAAGGGCTACAGCACACCGAACATTCATTTCTGTCCCGAGAACGGCAGCTGGACTTCCGTTCCGGGCGTTGCAATGACTCCCGACACATCTGTTTCGGGCTGCACACACAGCTACACCATAGACCTCGGCAGCGCTTCTTATGCAGACGTTTGCTTCAACGACGGTCATGGCAACTGGGACAGCAGAAACGGCGCTAACTACCGTTTCACAAGCGGTGTTTACAAGTTTGAAAACGGCAATATCACAAACCTCGGCGGCGGCAGCAGCAATCTGAGCGCAAGCATTTCTATGCCGAGCCACGTAGTTCTCAGGGGCAACAAAATGCCTATCTCCTGCTCCGCAACAGGCGGTACAGCACCTTATTACTACAAATTTGTTAAGAGAAGCATAAACGGAAACCAGAACGAAAATGTTATAAGAAACTATTCTTCCGACAACACTGCATCTGTTACCGGTTATACATCTCCTGCGTATGGTTCTGTTGAGGAAGACATCCTTTCTGTATATGTTATGGACTCTACAGGCAAAGTTGCTAAAGCTTCCGAAGATTTAACAAATAAGTATCTCATATCTTCGCTCAAGACAGATAAAGTCTCGGCAGTCGCAGGCGAAACTGTTAATCTTTCGTGCGAAGTAAACGACACACTTTATAACGTCGAGTACCATTTCTATATTTACGATGGCACCGATACTATCATGTTCCCCAGTACTTCCGAAAACAACATAAACTGGACTCCTACAAAAACAGGTACTTATACATTATATGTCAGTATCTATAATGTAAACGACAGATTCTCTATCGGCGGAGGCTCCAAGGAGTTCAATGTAACAGATGAACCCACTAATACTGTAACTATCTACTACAAAGGCTACAGCACACCGAACATTCACTATCAGGTAGGCAACGGCTCCTGGACAGCTGTTCCCGGTGTTGCAATGGAAGCTGCAAACGAAGTTTCCGGCTGCACACACAAGTATACGATCGACCTCGGCGATGCAGCATATGCAAACGTATGCTTCAACGACGGTCACGGCAACTGGGACAGCAGAAACGGCGCTAACTACTACTTCACAAGCGGCGTTTACAAGTTTGAAAACGGCAATATCACTTCTCTTAATGATACGCTTATCCCGAGCCTTACATTTTCTAAAAAGATCATCCCCAACGGTGAATCAACAGATATAACATGCAGCGTAATCGGCGGCACTGCACCGTACACTTACAAATTCACTTATTATTATGAAGGCGTTGAGCAGTATCCCGGCGAGCGTGTATTACAGAATACATCTTCTGACAATACAGTTACTATGTCTTCGTTCTTCCTGACCGGCGACTATACCATCAGAGCATATGTTACCGATGCAAACGGAAAAACAGCAGTAGCTTCCGACTTGATAACTTATTTGATCCCGTAAAACTGAAAACATGTATAAGAGCTTTTACTTATCCGAAAGGAATGTAAAAGCTCTTTTTAAATTGAAAACAAACGATAACTGTATATAAGTATTTTACACTAAAAACATTTCGTCGATTTGTTTATTATACACAAACCTATCGCTTTGTTGGTATACTCTTGTCCATTATTCGTTAATATATAGAAAAACGATCAACTATCAGTCATACAAATGTACAAATAAATGAAAATAATTAAATCTTTGTGCTTTTTATAGAATAGTTTTGTAAAAACAGGTATAATATATCCATTCCAAAAAGGAGGAATTATAATGAATAACTTATTCAAAAAGGTTGTATCATTGTCTCTTGCTTCGGCGCTTATTTTATCTGCCTCTTCGGCAGCGCTTGCAGCAGAGGTAGACGATGCTTCCGAAAACACACTCAACGGTGCTGACAGCACTGCAAACGACAGCATCTACCCCGATGATCTCAGCGATGAAGAACTGCTCAGGTGGGAGCGTGAGTACTTCGCAGATTACGAGACTGATGTGCAGATCAGTGAAAGCGGCGATATCGACGAAGATCATATCGTTACATCTGTAGAGGATTACAACGATCTCACAAAGCCGGGCAGTAATCGCAAAAGCAATGCGAAAGTTCCCAACAGCGCATCTATTCCCGACGAGTGCGACAACTCGACAAACGAGAACTCTTGTTTCTTCCCCGCTGTAGGCGATCAGATAGGCGGTTCCTGCTGCTCTTGGGCAACAACTTACTATCTGTACACTTACATGATGAATAAGACCCGCAACGTTACAACAACTCCGAGCAACACTTATTCACCTATCTGGACATTCAACTTCGTTAACAACGGTGCTGACGAAGGCGCATGGGAAAACAAGATCTTCAGCATGATGGACACTCTCGGCGTTGCAAAGGTTGAGGACGTTCCGCTCATCAACAACATTTATGACTGGCACGCAACAGGCGACATCTGGGCTAAGGCTTCCGAGAACCGTATCTCCAACTACTACATGTTCGCTCCGTCCTCTACAACAGGCGAAAACGGAAACGTTGTATGGTATCCCGTTGATACACACGGTACGCCTATCACAAGCGCTAAGGACAGCGACCTTGACGCTATGAAAACAGCGCTCAGCGACGGCAATATCTTCTCTTTCTGGTCTTACGTCTTCTCCTGGGATCTCAAGACGATCAAGGCAAGCAATGATCCCGGTGTTGACAACCGCTTTGTAGGTCAGTACGCAGTTTCCAGTGAGATCGGTACAGACGGCAGCCACGAAATGACTATCGTAGGCTACAACGATAACATCTGGATCGACGCAAACGACAATAATCAGGTAGACGAAGGCGAAATGGGCGCATTCAAGATCGCCAATTCCTGGGGTGCAGGATACAGAAACGGCGGTTTCTGCTGGGTAGCTTATGACGCTCTCAACAAGATATCTGCTGTTCCCGGCGTTGAATCTCCTTCCAACAGATACACTATCTTCGGCCGTGTTACTGCTATCGTTCTTGAAGACAAGAACTACAGCTCCGGTCTTTTAGTTAAAGCTGTTCTTAACACAGCAAACAGAGGCGAGACAGTTGTAAGCATCAATGCTGAAAACAAAGAAACAGGCGCTGTTACAAGACGTTTTGTAGGTCCTCACAACATCATGGGCTTTGACGGCACATCGAACAACGCTAACTTGAACTATGCAGGTTCAACAGGCGCATGCGACGGTACGATGTACTTCGACCTCAATAATGTCATTTCCGACATTACAGCAGATCAGGTTACCGATTACAACTGGGAAGTACAGATAACCGCACCTAACTCCCCTGTTGTTGTTAAGGAGCTTAAATTTGTTGATACAGTAAACAATAACGAGATCGATCTTACAGACGGCACTCAGGAAACTCTCACAAACACAACAAAAACATACGTAATAGAAAATGGCGAGCTTGCTTTAGACGTAACTACCGACCCGACATACTATAATGCTCCTTCGGTCATCACTGTAAATGCAAAAGCAAGAGGCGGCGTTGCTCCGTATCAGTACCGTTTTGAGCAGGTATACGATTATCATAACGAAACGCTCCTCAGCGATTGGACATCATCTTCTTCTGTTACTGTTCCGATAAACGATCAGGGTTCCTACAGATTCCAGGTTACAGTAAGAGACGCAGAAGGTACAGAAGTAGTTAAAAAGATCGGCACTTACGTTTCTGATTTCTGGATCTACGATCTTGATACGAACACAGGCGTTTCTTCTGAGATCGAAGAGGGTAATGTAGGTCAGACAACTACGTTCAAGCCTACAGGAAGCATGAATTCAAACGTTCTCACAGCAGCAAACTTCAAGTACACGATCACAAAGAACGGTGTTTCCACACAGTACGATCCCACAAACTCTTCCGACTACTCTCTTGACTTCACTCCTACAGAGGGCGGCTGCTACACTGTAAATCTTAAAGTTACATATAACAACAAGACTCTTGCTGACCGCACAGAAACATTCTATGTAACAGACGGCGCACCCGCAAACGCAATTAAAATCTACTACAAGGGCTTCAATACACCGAACATTCACTACCGTCCCGAGAACGGAAGCTGGACTTCTGTTCCCGGCGTTGCAATGACTCCCGATACATCTGTTTCGGGCTGCACACACAGCTACACAATTTATCTTAACGACAACGCTTCTTACGCTGAGGTTTGCTTCAACGACGGCCACAACAACTGGGACAGCAGAAACGGCGCTAACTACCGTTTCAACAAGGGCGTTTATAAGTTTGAAAACGGCAATATCACAAGCATCGGCAGTGTAAGCGACATGAACGTAACTCTTTCGCTTCCGGGTCATGTTCTTCTCAGCGGCGACAAAATGCCGATCTCCGCATCGGTTACAGGCGGTACAGCTCCGTACTACTTCAAGTTCGGCTTTAAAAAAGCAGACGACACAACAGGCGGATATACAACAAAATATTCTTCCGACAACACATCTGTCGCAAGCTGCAGCACAGCTCCTTACTCATTCGACTATGATGAAACTATCACAGCTTACGTTATGGACTCCACAGGTAAGGTTGCTCAGGTTTCCGAAAATGTCAACTACAAGTCTCTCAACGCAGTTGTAAAAGCAAATAAGACTTCTATCGAGCCGGGCGAGACTGTACAGATCTCTTTTGAAGCAAATGGCACGATCTACGATCTCCACTGCTATTCTTACACAGTATATGACAACGACAACAACTACCTGGGAATGATCTCTGCAGATTCCAACAGCGTTGCTGAGTGGACTCCCACAGAGGCAGGCACTTACCGTATTACAGGTTCTCTTTATAACACCGGTGCAAGATTCTCTTCCGGCTATGCAGAGGGTACATTCACTGTAGGCGATGTAAACACTGTTACGATCTACTACAAGGGCTATTCTAACCCGAACATACACTATCAGGTAGGCAACGGCTCCTGGACATCTGTTCCCGGTGTTGCTATGGAAGCTACAAACGAAGTTTCCGGCTACACTCACAAGTACACGATCAACCTCGGCGATGCAACATACGCAAACGTATGCTTCAACGACGGTCACGGCAACTGGGACAGCAGAAACGGCGCTAACTACTACTTCACACAGGGAACATACAAGTTCTCCAACGGTCAGATCACAGCAATGTGATAAGACTAAAAAGTGCTTTCGCTTTGAAAAAAGCGGAAGCACTTTTTTTAATAGAAAATTGAAAATGGAAAATGGAAAATTTCGGAGTCGCTTCGCTCCTGTTTTATAATTGTACAGCTATTCAATATAGAAAATTTTTGTATCACAAGATTTTGCACTTATCGGAAATATTTTCAATTGACATTTGCATTTTGTTGTGATATGATGTATTTATAATAGTTCAAGGCACAAGAAAATACATATTCGCAATAAAGGAGATGCTGTTATGAACAATAGTAAAAAACGCACTGAAAATACAGATGTAAAAACGATCGACAGTATCGAGAAGAAAAACATCTCCGTAGTTTGCAAAAGCATAAAATACTACAGAGAAAAGCTCGGAATGGAGCAAAAGGAGCTTGGGCAGCGTGTAGGCGTTATCGGCAACTCCATAAGCAACTGGGAAAACGGAAGATCACGTCCCGATGTTGACACGCTTCCGCTTATCTGCAAAGCGCTGGGTATCACAATGTACGAGCTTTACAATGAAGACGACCCGATGCACCGCCACAGCAAAAGAGAACAGCTTCTTCTTGAAGATTACCGCACACTTTCGGAAGAGCATAAGTATGTTGTAGATAATACGATAAGGTCATTAAAACATATCGAATCATTGGCAGAATGCCCGGATATCAAGGAACTTATACATTACAGCCGCTCTCTTGCAGCAGGAATCGGCGACCCGACGGAATTTGACGATGACGGAGAGCCGATATATCTCTACTTGTCACCAGAAGTCGCTAAGGCAGACTGCGTATTCACGGTAAACGGAGACAGTATGGAACCAAAATACCACGACGGTGATCTTCTGCTTGTGCAGCGTTATCCGAACTGCCCGAAACCAAAACCCGGCGACGTAGGCGCATTTATCGTAGGCAACGAGACATACGTCAAGCAGTACGAACGTGACGGTCTGCATTCATTCAACGAAAATTACAGCACTATGGTTTTTCAGGACTGGGACAACGTTTTCTACATAGGCAAGGTCCTCGGCGTCATCGACGAATACAAGGACATCGCAACCATCGAAGATACTGCAAGATATTATTCCGTACACGAGAAAAGATCCTGATCGGAATTGTACTATGAAGCATATTTATATCTGTATCGATCTGAAATCCTTTTACGCTTCCGTTGAATGTGTAGACAGAGGGCTTGATCCGCTGAAAGCGAAGCTGCTCGTAGCCGACGAAAGCCACACCGACAAAACGATCTGCCTTGCTGTCTCCCCCGCTCTGAAAGCTATCGGCGTATCGTCAAGGCCGAGACTTTTTGAAGCCAAAAGAACGATAAGCGGCTATGAAAAACGTTTCAATGCAAAGGTGGATTATATCATTGCCGTTCCGAGAATGGCTGAATACAAGCGTATTTCGGCGCAGATCTATTCCATTTATCAGCGCTACGCTTCCCCCGATGATATCCATATCTACAGCATCGACGAATGCTTTATCGACTGCACGCCGTATCTGCACATATACGAAAGTGAAGCTGCAAGAACTCATAAGCACCCGGCGCACGTTATGGCTATGACCATGATACGTGATGTTCTGAAAAGCACGGGCATCACTGCAACAGTCGGTATAGGAACGAATCTTTATCTTGCCAAAGTGGCTATGGATATAGTCGCAAAAAAAGCGCCGCCCGACAAGGACGGCGTAAGGGTTGCGGAGCTTAACGAAGAAAGCTACCGTTATTTGCTGTGGGATCACACTCCGCTGACCGATTTCTGGCAGATAGGCGCAGGCAAAGCACGAACTCTGAACAAGGCCTATATGTTCACAATGGGCGATATCGCCGCACACTCACAGTGGGACGAAGAGTGGTTTTACAAAGCGTTCGGGATTGACGGTGAAATAATAATAGATCACGCATGGGGTATCGAACCAGTTACAATGAAGGATATCAAGTCGTATCACTCCGATAATCATTCTCTCTCAACGGGGCAAGTTCTCAGAAGACCGTACAATTTCGATGAGGCACGCAATATTTTTCTTGAAATGACCGACTCGCTTTGCTGCGACATGTTTACTAAAAACATCATGTCAAAAGAGTTCAACTGGTGGGCAGGCTACGACCCGAAAAGCCTTGATATCAATCCCGATTACAAAGGCGAGCTTGCGTTTGATTTTTACGGAAGACTTCACCCGAAGCACTCAAACGGCACTGTAAGGCTCAGAAATACGACTAATCTGATGAAAGAGATCGAGCCGTTTATGCTGTCCTCTTTCGATCAAAGAACAGATCACAGCCTGCTCTTTCGGCGCTTTACGGTATGCGCCGAAAAGATCGAATACAATAACGGATTGCTGCAATTTGATATGTTCACCAACTACGAGCAGCAGGAAAAAGAACATCGTTTACAGCAGGCGATGCACAGTGTGAGGGGCAAATACGGAGCAAACGCTGTGTTCAAGGGAAACGATCTGCTTGAAGGCGCCACACGGCTCGAACGCAACGAACAGATAGGCGGACACAAAGCATAAAGCGGTGATATTATGAACGATAACACCTACGATGATATAGGCAATATTAGTAAACCCGAAAATTTCGATCATACCGATGTCATAACACAAGGCAGACCCATACACGAAAAGTATGATGAGTTTTACCAAAAGCACCCGTTCATGTCGATATCAAAGCGGGCAAAGATATTCGCCCCGTTCGACGCACTGAAAGGTTTCAGCGAGCCCGATGAAGAAGAAGACATTTCTTAACGCAGTTTGTCATCTTCCAATATACAGAACAGAAAAGCCATAAAAAGGAGCGTCGGTCTTATGGATCAATTATCACTATTCCCCGAAGAACCTGCCGCTGCGGTTACAGTAACATGGAATCCGTGGCACGGCTGCACAAAGATCTCCCCCGGCTGCTATAACTGCTACGTTTACCGCAGAGACGCCGAATACGGCAAGGATTCAAGCATCGTAAGCAAAACGAAGGCTTTCAATATGCCCGTCTCGATACACCGCACGGGCGAACACAAAGGGCAGTACAAATATCCGGGCGGCACCACATTCATGACATGCTTTACATCAGACTTCTTTCATAAAGACGCTGACGACTGGAGAATACAAGCCTGGCAGATAATAAAAACACGCTCCGACTGCTTCTTCTTTATGGTGACGAAGCGCCCGGAGCGTATCAAAGAAAGCCTGCCTTCCGATTGGAACGACGGCTATCCGAATGTTGAAATAAGCTGCACCTGTGAAAACCAGGCCATGGCAAACAAAAGACTTCCCGTATTTCTCAGTCTGCCGATAAAGCACAAATCTATAATACATGAACCGATGCTTGAAAAGATCGATATCCGCCCGTTTCTGAAACAATATCACAACGAGATAGAATCGGTTTCCGTTGGCGGCGAATCGGGTCCCAATGCACGGCTGTGCGATTTTGCATGGGTGCTTGACAGCCATTTGCAGTGCATGGAATACGGCGTTGACTTCCACTTTCACCAGACCGGTGCAAACTTCAAAAAGGGCAGCAAAATATATGAGATACCGAGAGAGATGCAGCATACGCAGGCGAAAAAAGCAGGACTTGATACACACAAAGGTGTACTGCTGAGCTGCGAGGCGTATTGCACAAAAGAATGAGCCATATTTCTACGGCTCATTCTTTTCTTATTTCGTTATCTGTCCCTTGCGGTATCTGCCGAACAGAATACCATCATCAACGTATTTATCGGCCTGAGATACCCACATCGGGAATTTGCCCGTTGCGATAGCTGTCTGTCCGTTAAGCATTCCCGTGTGGAACGAGATATGGCGGAACTGGCGCAGAACAAGCTCTAATCTTGTACGGTCGCACTTTTCGGGACATTCATACAGCATGTCATCGGTAAGCGAGTCGAGATAGTCATAAGTTTTCTGCTCTACCTGATCGAGATATGCAAGAAGCTGCTCGTCGGAAAGAACAACGGAAGTCGGATTATCGGGGTTGTCCATTCCCGTCTCATGAAACGGAGGCTCTTCATAAACACAGGGATTTATGAACCATTTATCGGCAGAATGCAGCGCATGATATACCCATCTCCAGCAAGGCGCACCGCAACAAATGGCGTCTCTGTCGTACGTCTGAATAGAAGTTCTTATATTAAGGAAATTCGGTATTACCATATCCTTGATCACCATACACAGATCGTTCATTATGGCTCTCTCCTTTGATCCTGAAAATGATTGAAAATGCTTATCAAGAATTATATCACTAAAATTCATATTTGTCAATATTAAGGAACCACTGAATAAATCACGTCCTGTGGACTGAGCACCCATCTTGCTTGCATCTTTTGGTCAAATTGAACTCAAAAACCTTGAAATACGTCAG